>JBHCHC010000075.1:0-8840 GCA_041802645.1 Moraxella sp.
ATTAATCGTACCGAAGCCCAAAACGGCGACATCATTTTCTTTGGGGCAGACAAAGCCAAAGTGGTCAATGATGCCATGGGTGCACTGCGTGTCAAAATTGGTCATGACCTAAACTTACTGACTTGTGAATGGGCACCACTGTGGGTGGTAGACTTTCCCATGTTTGAAGAAACCGATGACGGTAAATGGACCTCTGTTCATCATCCATTCACCCGCCCCAAAGGCACGGTAGAAGAGATGAAAAACAGCCCAGAAACTGCACTTTCTATCGCCTATGACATGGTATTAAACGGCACAGAAATCGGCGGCGGTTCATTGCGTATTAATACACTAGATATGCAAAAAGCGGTTTTTGAAGCCTTAGGCATTAGTGAAGAAGAAGCCGAAGAGAAATTTAGCTTCCTATTAAATGCCCTAAAATACGGTGCACCGCCGCACGGTGGTTTGGCGTTTGGTTTGGACCGCCTGGTCATGCTGATGACAGGGGCAACTTCCATCCGTGATGTCATCGCCTTCCCCAAAACCAAAACTGCTGAGTGTCCGCTGACCGAAGCTCCTGCTGCTGTGGACACCAAACAGCTTCGTGAGCTTGGTATTCGTATCCGTGAAAAAGAAAAAGCAGAATAATATCTTGTTATTTCATTTCATTAAGTTTGTACCAATGTCCTGTCTTAGGACATTGGCTTATTGCATCTCTTATTTTGCCAAATGGGTCAATGCCAGTATTTATCGCAGCATTTGCACGAATCTCATGTTGGTTCGCCCTTTTATGGATGAAAATGAAAGACAAAAGCTTGCTTTTATTGCTCTACAACATCAACTAGCCAGCACCTTGCACAGTGCCAAGAGTTGGGCAATGCCTCCTGCATGGTCTGTGCGTCAGATTGTCTGCGTGCATGATGAGCATATTTTAACAGCGGGGCTGAACCACCCCAATGGTATGCTCATCATCGCCCCACACATTGGCACCTGGGAGATGATGAATGCTTACGTCAGTCAGCTTGGTAAGCTTACCATCATGTACAAGCCCTCAGGCAAGCAGTTGCTCGATGATTTTATTCTGCAAGGTCGTCAGAGACTCTCTGCCACTCTTGTCCCAACCGATGGCACAGGAGTGAAAGCTATTTTTACCGCTCTAAAGAATGGTGGTTTTAGCGTGCTTTTGCCCGATCATGTGCCTGACAAACATGGCGGTGAAGTCGTGCCTTTTTTTGGCATTCCCACCATGACGGGTACACTTGCTCCAAAACTTGCCAGTAAAACCAAATGTGCCTTAGTAGGACTTGTATGTGTCCATCAAGATGATGGTTTTCATATTTATTGTTATGATTTAAATGATGAAAAATTATACAGTAAAGACATCATGATTGCCACTCGTGCATTAAACGACAGCATGGAAATGATGATAAATGAGCATTTTACTCACTATATGTGGGGCTATCGGCGATTTAAGACGACGCCTTTTGGTGAAAACCCCTATTTACTGCCCTTTGCTAAATTGCATGAGCAAATAAAATCTTATAAAATAAATCAAAATAATAACACCAAGGACAACCCATGACTGACAATGAAAATCGCTATATTATCTGCATGAAATGGGGAACAAAATATTCTGCCGAATATGTCAATCGCCTATACCGCATGGTGAGCCGTCATTTGACTTTGCCATTTCAGATGATTTGTCTGACCGATGACACCACGGGTATCTATCCTGAAATTCAATGTTTTCCCATTCCAGAGTTAAACTTGCCTGCCAATTTACCTGAACGGGGTTGGAAAAAACTCACCACCTTTAAACCTGATTTATATGGCTTAAAAGGCACTGCCCTTTTTTTAGACATTGATATTGTCATTGTGGATAACATTGACTGCTTTTTTACCCACAAGGCAGAACATGATGACAGCGTGATGATTATTCGTGATTGGAAAAAGCCATGGCGAATGGTGGGTAATAGCTCTGTGTATCGCTTTAAACTTGGGCAAAATACCCATCCAAATCTGCTTAGTTATTTTGAACAAAATTTTGAGAAAATTCGTGGGGAAGTCCGTCATGAACAAGCATTTTTATCTAATTACTTGCGTGAGCATCATCATTTAGAATATTGGGATAGTTCGTGGTGCGTCAGTTTTAAATATCACTGCCTACAAAAAATTCCTTTTGCCTATTTTGTCCCACCCAAAAAACCCATCGGGGCAAAAATCATTATTTTTCATGGTGAAATCAATCCGCCTGATGCCATTATTGGCGGTGGTGGTAAATGGTATCGTTATGTATTACCAAGCGATTGGATTAAGGACGCATGGCAATGAGTAACACTCGCCCTTATCGTTTATCTGTCGTCATGATGGTCAAAAACGAAGCTAAAAATTTGGCGATTTCGCTACCACCGCTTGTGGATTTGGCTGATGAGATTATTATTTTAGACAGTGGTAGCACCGACAATAGTCATGAGATTTCTCTGCAATATGGGGCAAAATGGTTTGTTAATACCGACTGGCAGGGCTTTGGTCGCCAGCGCCAAATCGCTCAAAGCTACGCTACGGGTGATTGGATTTTATCCCTTGATGCTGACGAAGAAATCACCCCTGAATTAAAACAAGGTATTTTAGCGGTCATTAAAAATAAGCCTGACAATACCGTGTACGGCATTAAACGTATTGACTGTATTTTTGGACATGAAATTGACAATCCCTATTGGGCAATCAAAGCCCATTGGCGACTCTACCCCAAATCTTTTGGTTATAATGATAATCTAGTGGATGAGTCCGTGGTGGTAAATGATGCCAAAACTGCTGTTTTAAAGGGCTTTATGCGACATCACACCGCAGAAACCCCGTTATTTTGGCTAAGTAAACGCCTAGAATATGCCAAAGCATGGGCAGATGACCGCCACAATCAAGGCAAAAAGGGCAAATTTAGCAAAGTGATTTTAAATCCATTTTGGGCGTTTTTTAAGCAATATTTGATTGATGGGCGTTTTTTAAAGGGCAAATATGGCTTGATTTATTCGCTGTTATTTACCCAATATACGTTTAATAAATATGCGTGTTTGTATGATTTGACGCACAATCAAGCAGAGCAAGCGTTTTTGCAGTCTGTTGAAATGGCGAAAAATTTACAACCCATTCATTTAAATGACAAAAAATCCACTCTTTCATTGGTGATGATTTTAAAAAATGAAAGCAAACATTTATCAGCGTGCCTAGATACTGTGCATGATATTGTTGATGAAATTGTGATTTTGGACAGTGGCAGTACCGATAATACCCGTGAAATTGCCGAGCGTTACGGGGCAAAATGGTTTGTCAATACCGACTGGCAAGGCTTTGGCAAACAACGCCAACTTGCACAAAGTTATGCGACAGGCGATTATGTGCTGGTACTTGATGCCGATGAACGCCTTGACCAAAATTTGCGTGAAGCGATTGTGGCAGTATTAAAAAGCGAAGTACAGACGGATAAGGTGTTTAGTCTTGCTCGTGTCAATACTTTTTGCGGTGTTGAAGTTCAGCCACGCAAATGGTACACAGATAAGCTAGCACGACTGTACGCCAATGCCCAGTTTAAATATTCAGACCTAGAAGTACATGAATCACTAGACCAAAAAGGTGTACCAAGTGAACGCCTACAAGGCTACCTACCACACATCACCAACGATAATTTGCATCATTTTTTGCTAAAAAATATCCGTTATAGCCACGATTGGGCAAGCGAAAAACATCAAAAAGGCAAAAAAATTGGTATTTTAGGCATTTTACTGCGTTCGTGGTTTTCCTTTATTCGTGAATATGTGATTCGTGCCGATTTTATGGGTGGGGCTTATGGCTTTATTTTGGCGGTCGCATCGCTGGGTTATACCATGGATAAATATATTATGTTATGGCAGAAAAATCAGGAAAAAATCCAATAAAAATCATGCAGCCAATTTAAAAACACACTCAAAGACAACAGGGGGAATTTTTATGATTTATTCTTATTTCTTATCTGCTGCCGAACTTAATTTGTTATACCATCAATACCTTCAAATAAAATTACCTGTCAATCATATCCAGTCGTACTTTGATATTGGCTTTTGAATGAGGTTTATTAGGATTTAACTGCTCACCTGCCAATACTTTTTCATAACACTCAATGTAACCCTTTGACATGGCGATATGACTAAAATATGTTTTGGCATGCTCATGACACGCTTTTCTATCAAATTTATCAATAGATTTTACCGCTTCAATCAAGACCTGATAACTGTCTGATAATATACCAATATTGTCTTGACTGATGATATCAGGCATTGCTCCAAAGGGAGTGGCAAAGACGGGACAGCCCAAGTACAAACTTTCAATAACCGCAAGCCCAAACGGCTCATGCCATAATACGGGAAAAATCAAACCCTTAGAATCTCGCACCAATTCATTTTTACGCGTGCCACCAATCATGCCATGAAAGTTCAAATCAGAGGACAAATAAAAATAAGGGTTGCGTTTTAAATTAAATCGTTTACCGCCTAAGATATGCATGGGTATATTGGCTTTTTTGGCAATTTTTATCGCTCCTTGTAGATTTTTAATACGCCAAGTCGCTTTTGCCAAATAATGTACATAATTTTTAGGGTTATATAAATTTGGTTCACCGTAGTCTGCCCAATATAACCCATTATGCACATAACAAGTGGCATTATAATTCTCAGCATGTTTACTGGACAAATAAATGGTATTAATATTAAATTCTTTTTGTGTTTCACTATTACTATGTTCGGTGCAAACATAGGGTGTGGTCAATTCTTTATCATAAGGAAAATGAAAATGAATAATATCTGCCCAACCTTCTATTTGACTTTCTAAAGGCTTTTTTTCGTCAAATAATAAAGCATCAGGGTTATTATTAGGATATTTTGTTAAATATCTAACCTCATGTCCTAATTGTTTTTGACCTTGATATAAAGCCCAAAGCACACGCTCTGTTCCACCATAATCATTAGGAGGGATAGGTAAAGAAGTTAATAAAATGTGCAATATTTTCATCAATCAATCCGTTAAATAAAAATTATAAGGTAAGTTTTGTACCACCTTGGGTTCTGTTTCATGTAGGTCTTGACCATTTAATACTTTTTCATAATGAATCAAATAGTTTTTACTCATGATAAGATGATTGAACATCTCTTGTGCATATTCATGACAGCGTTTACGGCTAAATTGATCAATATTTTTTAATACCTCTACCATGTGTGATTTACTTTGAGTGCTAACACCGACTTCTGGAATAATTAATTCAGGCAATGACCCACAATGACTACCAATAACAGGACAGCCAAGATATAAACTTTCTATCATTGCTAAGCCAAAGGCTTCATAATTTAATACAGGAAAAATGAGTGCTTGAGAATTACGAATCACTCGATTCTTTTGTTCTCCGCCTATCATACCATAAAAAGTCAAATCATTACCCAAATAAAAATAAGGGCGATATTTACCATCTTTTCGCCATTTTAAACAATAACGCTTACTGCCGATCACGTGCAATTTCTTATGGGCTTGGCGAGCAATATCCACACTGTCTTTTAAGTTTTTATCTTTATATTTAGCATTTGCCAAAAAATGAATATAATCGCTCAATTTATTATTATCTAAATTTGGCTCACCATAATCCGCCCAATAAAGCCCATTATATACATAAGCATGCCCACCACTACGTTCAGCATGCAACCGACCTAAGAAAATGGTATTTTTTGGAAAGCTGGCGGGAGTGACTTGTTGATTATGGGTAGTGCACACGAATGGAGTCTTTAATTTGCCACGATATAAAAAATGAAAATGAATAATATCCGCCCAGCCTTCAATCTGAGATTCTAACGGTCTGTTTGAGTCAAACAGTAAAGCATCTTTGTGGTCACTTGGGGATTTAGTCAAAAACTTCACTTCATGTCCAAGTGCTTTTTGACCTTGATATAACGCCCACAAGACACGCTCTGTTCCACCATATTTTAGGGGCGGTACAGGCATACGAGTGAGCAATACATGAAGGATTTTCATTATAACTCCATTGATTATGACACAATATGATCATATCACTTATTTTTTAACCTGACCACCAAAGATAACGATAAGCCAAAATGACATAATAACATCAAAATCGCACCCAGCAAGACTTAGGACAGGTTATTTGTCGGGCTAAGATTGTTAAGCTCTCATTGAAACCACCTAAGGTACAAGACAATAAACCAAACAAGAAACCCTTGAAAGCTAATGTTTTCAAGGGTCTTATAGATTTGAATAGACTTAAATAGACTATTAAATGGTACCAGTGGTCGGACTCGAACCGACACGCTTATTAGGCAACGGATTTTGAATCCGTCGTGTCTACCAATTTCACCACACTGGCATAAGTGGTTAGCTTACTTGCTATGGGTGCGTATTATAGCGGATTTTAAAATTTCGTCAAGCTTTTTTTCTAAAAATTTACAGAATGCTTAACTCGTATTTAAAATAAGCGTTGGCTAGCACGGCTTAGCTGAAAGCCTTTACCTGATTTATTAACACACCGCATGCCAGTCTTTTGGCTGGTGCAAGTCCAACCAGTGCCATTAATACTTTTGCCATATGCCAATGTTTTGACAGGTTGACCATCAATGCTACCATCAGGTGCACATTCTTTTCGTGCTTTTTTATCATCAGCACCTATAATGTAGGCACAGCCGTTATAGCCCTTGGTGGTATCAAAAATTATACAGCTGACACTGTCGTCATAACCTTCACAATAGATATTGCCAGAGGGGCTTTGGAAGAAGGATTCATTGGCAAATGCACCCATGGTTGGTAATGCACATAGCATTAATAATATTAAAGATTTCATATCATTACCTTAATTGTTAAGCCAATTACAAAAAACCCGTTCTAAAGAACACTTGTATTTCTATCAGTTAATTATCCGCCAAAAATAACCAAGTGTCAAGCACTGTGTCAGGATTTAGTGAAACTGAGCTAATACCCTGCTCCATGAGCCACTTGGCGAGGTCTGGATGATCTGATGGTCCTTGACCACAAATACCCACATATTTACCTTGCTTGCAACAGGCTTCTATTGCCATAGACAGTAGTTTTTTGACCGCGGGGTCTCGCTCATCAAACAAGTGTGAAACAATACCGCTATCACGGTCCAGTCCTAGCGTCAACTGTGTTAAGTCATTTGAGCCAATAGAGAAGCCATCAAAATATTTCAAGAACTCATCAGCAAATAATGCATTGGTAGGCAACTCACACATCATGATAATTTCTAAGCCATTTTCACCACGTTTTAGACCATTCTTCTCAAGCAATTCAATGACTTGTTTCGCTTCGTCTGTAGTGCGTACAAAAGGAATCATAATCTTAACATTGGTCAATCCCATGTCATCACGCACGTATTTTAAAGCACGACACTCTAATTCAAAGCAGTCACGGAAATTATCTGAAATATAGCGACTCGCCCCACGAAAGCCAAGCATTGGGTTTTCTTCATGAGGCTCATATAACTTACCACCGATTAGGTTGGCATATTCATTGGATTTAAAATCACTCATTCGAACAATGACAGGTTTGTCTTTAAATGCCACCGCCAATGTTGAAATGCCCTCAATGAGCTTATTGATGTAGAACTCCACTGGAGAGTTGTAGCCTGCGATACGTTCAAATACTTGAACTTGGGTCTCTTGAGGCAGACTATCAACATTTAACAAGGCTTTTGGATGAACGCCAATCATGCGATTAATGATGAATTCTAAGCGAGCCAATCCCACGCCTTCGTTCGGGATTTGAGCAAAATCAAAAGCACGGTCAGGATTGCCCACATTCATCATGACCTTAAATCCAAGTTCAGGCATGGTGGCAATCGAATTTTTTTGAATGTCAAAATCCAATATGCCTTCATAAATAAAACCCATGTCACCCTCAGCACATGACACAGTCACGGCTTGTCCATCGGTCAAAAGTTCGGTGGCATTGCCACAGCCGACGATGGCAGGCACCCCAAGCTCTCGTGCGATGATTGCCGCATGACAGGTACGTCCACCGCGGTTGGTGATGATTGCTGATGCACGCTTCATTACAGGTTCCCAGTCTGGGTCAGTCATGTCAGAGACAAGCACATCACCCTCTTGTACTTTATTCATCTCACTTAAATTAGTGACAATGCGTACCTTGCCTGCTCCGATACGCTGACCAATAGAACGTCCCTCGCACAGAACTTTTGCTCCTTTGCTGTTGATGACATAGCGTTCCATGCTGGACTTGTCTTGGCGAGATTTGACTGTCTCTGGGCGAGCCTGTACGATGAATAACTCTCCAGTATCTCCATCCTTCGCCCATTCGATGTCCATGGGGCAACCATAGTGCTTCTCAATAATTAAGGCTTGTTTAGCCAAACGTGTCAGTTCATCCGTATTCAAAGCAAACTGCTGACGCTCTGACTTATCCACATCCACGATTTTGGTAGAACGTTTGGTGGTACCCTCATCGCCATAGACCATTTTGATATGCTTAGAACCGAGATTTCGACGTACCACAGCAGGACGATTTTGAGCAAGTAATGCCTTTGATAGATAGAATTCATCAGGATTGACCGCTCCTTGCACCACCATCTCACCAAGCCCGTAACTTGCTGTGATAAACACCACATCATTAAATCCACTTTCAGTATCAATGGTGAACATCACTCCAGAGGTGCCAGTTTCTGAGCGAACCATACGCTGAACACCTGCTGATAATGCCACGCCTGCATGCTCAAAACCCTTATGCACACGATAAGCAATAGCACGGTCGTTATAAAGACTGGCAAACACTTCTTTGATGGCTATCAGTACATTATCAAT
>JBHCHC010000076.1:0-13885 GCA_041802645.1 Moraxella sp.
AAGCAAATCACTTGCTGTTCTAGCAGTAACTTGTGCTACAAAAAATTCAAGCAGTTTTATTTGAACTTTTTTACTTAATTTACAATGGGTTATCTTCATGTTTGTAGTATAGCATAAGTGCTAATCTACTACAGCCCCTTTCCTTTTAATACCTTAAATGATTTGAGTTGGTTTTTGAGTCATTTTTGCCTTAAACAAATCATACTCTTTATTGGGCAACAAACTCTGATCATCACCTCATCAATCGACATCACAGAGGCTACTCATGGTGAAACATTTAAAGTTTCAACCATCATCGGTGTAATCACACCTCAAAACAGCCCTTCAAAGAGCCTGACACTCATCGGTCAAATACAAATGGTTAAGACATCCTGCACCTGACATGTTTTGGCAAGTCTTATCAATCCATTTAAACAAAATTTTGCGTGTTGTATGGCTAAATCATACCAAATTCAGTGAATGCGGCAGTGATTTAATTAGCGAACATCACCTTGTCATCACCATAATAAAATTCATCATTAATTAAAATCTGACATGCCACGCCACAGCCATATCGATCATTGCCAAGCTTCACAGTAATTTTAGTGTTGTTGACATAAAAATGCTCGGTACGACCAAGTTCTTGCCTTTTAAAAGAAAAGAGGTTGCCTTTGCGGTAATACATTTGTTTGTCATCAATGATCACCTCTTCTGTGGTCTGACCCAAAAAATTCCACCGATTATGAACAATGATTTCAATGTCATCATAATGGGTTTGCCATGTCTTTTGGAACATTTTTATACACCCTCCAATTTTTCTCTTATTTTAACAAAAATACGTTATAATAACATCATTAATCTGTTGTTTTTAAAAGCTTAATCTATGAATCTATTTACTCTTGCTCAAAATCTTGCTCCACAACAAGCCTTATCCGAGGTAGCAGGCTATCTTGCCAAAAGTAAAAATCCCTACATTAAAAAAACCTTTATTCACACTTTTGCCAAGGCTTATGACATTGATTTGACAGAATATGAACGAGGCAATTTAGATGATTATGCCAGTTTTAATGATTTTTTTACCCGTGAATTAAAGGCGAATGCCCGTCCGATTGACGATACAGTCAATGGCATAGCCTGTCCTGCTGACGGTAAAATTAGCCAAATCGGTAGCATCCGTCATGGTCAGTTGCTCCAAGCCAAGGGGCGTGACTATGATGTGGGGCAATTATTGGCAGATTTTGAAACCAGTAAGAAGTTCATGGACGGCTCATTTGCCACCATTTATCTTGCCCCCACCAACTATCATCGTGTACACATGCCCTTTGATGGCAAACTGGTTGCTACTCGCTACATCCCTGGTACGCTGTTTTCGGTGAATAACACCACTGCTGACCACGTACCTGACTTATTTGCCCGTAATGAGCGGTTGGTATGTGAATTTGATACCGCCTTTGGTCGTGCCTGCGTGGTGCTCGTTGGGGCAATGATAGTCGCTGGTATTGAATGCGTGGCAACAGGAGCAATCAAACGCACCCCTTATATTCAGCAACGCACACATGAGCTGACCTTTAAAAAAGGCGATGAATTAGGACGCTTTTATTTAGGTTCTACCGCCATTTTGGTATTGCCACAGTCGGCAAATATCGCATGGAGCGATGAATTTGTTCACGGCAAAACAGTGGTGATGGGTGAGAAGATTGGAGAAACAAGACCATTTTGAGATCATCTTTATACAACTGATTTGACAATCATTGGAGAATAAATCATGCATCTGCCTGATATATTTACCGAAAATAACCCTGATATTTTAAAAGATTTTATCAAAGCCTACCCACTGGGTACGCTAATTAGTATTCATGATAACGTGCCACAGGCAGACTTATTGCCTTTTTATCTGACAGAAGAATACAGTCAAATCACGCTCATCGCTCATTTTGCCAAAGACAATCCCTTAGCGGATTATGTGCATGAATCAGAGGTAATGATATTATTTTATGGCAATCAAGGTTACATCAGCCCCAACTGGTATCCCACCAAGCAAGCCCACCATCGTCATGTTCCCACCTATAACTATGAGGTCGTACAAGTGCGTGGACGAGTGCGTATTTTTGATGACATCAAGAGTCTCATGCGAGCGGTAGGCACACTGACCAACATTCATGAAAGCACACAACAGAAGCCTTGGAAGCTAAAAGATGCTCCCAGAGACTATTTAGAGGAAAACTTACAAGAGGTTTTGGGTTTGAGCATTGAAGTGACTGACATGATTGGCAAATTTAAACTGAGTCAAAATCGTGAACAGCAGGACTTTGATAACGTGGTACAAGCACTCAAAGATAACGGTCAGTCTGCACTTGCTGACGCAATCGCCAAGACAAGACATATGATGATAAATGGGTGCTTCTGGCACCCATTTATCAAATCTCATCAAATCAGCTTATCAGAGCTGACAATAATACCGTTATTGTCAGCATACACCCAGTCACCTTCAGAAATGGTAACCCCTCCGATGGTAATCGGTAGTCCTTTCTCTCCTACGCCTTTACGAACGCTTTTTTTGGGTATACTTGCCAGTGCCATCACCCCTATATTCATTTTGGCGATTTCGTCCACATCACGCACACAACCTGATATGATGACCCCTGCCCAGCCGTTATCCACCGCTCCTTTAGCAATCATATCCCCCATCAATGCACATCTCATCGAGGCTCCACCATCCACCACCAGAACCTTAGCTTGCCCGTCTGTGGCAAGTATCTCTTTGACTCGAGAATTATCCTCAAAACATTTGACCGTAACGGCTTGACCACCAAAGGTGTGAACACCACCAAACTGCCTAAAAAACTTGCCATCCATAATGGGGTCAATGACATGAATGACTTTATCTTCGTTATCATCTAATAAATCACAGGTGATGAATGCTGTCATGAATTTGTCCTTAAAAGCATGAAAAATGATTTTAAAATATAATTGTTTTTAAAAAGCTTGTCAAGAGATAACAACTTTGGCACGACATACTTTAGTGCTTTTGGTCTGTCTTGGTATTTATTTATATCTTCTTGTTTATCAAACTGCTCTTATTTGTATCAGCGTTCTGATGTCAAAAATTGCACCAATAACTCATCATTTTGTATGCTGCCTTCATATAATTCGCCCGTTTCACGATAAACAGCAGGGGTGGCGATGATACTCAGAGGGCGGATCTTAATGATGTTCTTTAGTAAGGGGTTGACATTATTTTTGCATTGGTTTTTAGGGTGAATACCCTTCATCGCCAAGTCTAGAAGCTTGGCACGCTTAGTATTATCAGGCTCACACCAAATCTGCCTCATCGGCTCAGGCGACTCATCATAGACAGGATAGCCAATGACTTTAACGGTAATGCCTTGAGCATTTAGAGTGGATATATTTTTATGAAACACCCTACAATAAGGACAATGAATGTCTGTAGCAACATAAGCAACCGCTCGTTCATTTTTTGCAGGGTAAATGGTAAGCGTGTCAGCATCTAAGGAGGTTAAGGCGTGATGGTTTTTGATGGTTTCAAAGGCAACATCCAAACCCATGAGCCGACCATTTTTTATCACAGTGATGTCACCCCCAATAATGTAACGAGCATCATCACTGACCAAAAATGGTGTGCCATTATCCGCCACTGCCCACAATAATCCCTTGATACTGGTATGAAAAAACACCGTATCGGCTGTTACTAAGGGTAATGCAGTCATGTTGGCAAGTAAGGCGGTTTGGTGAGGATGGTTTATTGGTATACCTGTGGGATGATGACTGATGATGGCAGTGCTGATGGGATGAATGGGACTGGGATTTGGTTCAGCTGTGGCATTGATAACATAACGAGCATCTGGCGTGATGAGTAAAGATTCTCCTGTGGTCAGCGTCACCTCTAATAACTCACCAATCCCTGTAGGCATGATGGTATGAACAGGCGTGGTCAGCCCGATTTGACCTAAGGCATTCTTAATGGTGACTTCATCATCTGCCGTGATGCTGATGGGACTTACTGCTGAAAAACTGGGTGTAACAGCTAACGTAACCACACCCATGACCAAAGCAAATGCCAGAGTGGGTAATATGATTTGTGTTTTCATGATACTCCCAATAAAACCTTTACCTAAATCCTATCTCAAAATCACCCCTTTTAAACCAAGTGTACCACTCATGATAACCAAGTAAGGCTAGGGCTTGTGGACATCTCTTTTCATCACTTGTTTATTTTAACTTGTCAAGCATCACTTTTAAATGATGGTTGTTAAATATCTAACATATCAAGAAATCTTGCCAATTCACTCTCACCCTTTGCAGTCAGCTGAACCCTATGGGTCAGACTCACACATGGCTTTATTAGCTCTCGTTTCACAAGTTCATCAGCAACCCCAATCTCTATCAAATCGCCAAAACGCATGGGATTACTCGGATCACCTGCAATCAGCATCATGGCGGATAACAGACTTAATTCAAAATCCAGTTCAGGACTGATATTATCAGGATGAAATGGCGGTTCTATATCTGCCTTATCGTCGTATGATGATGGTATCTCTCCCACCGCCTTGATCACTTTAAAGTGATGGCTGTCCGTGGCATCATTCTCATCACTCTTCGTGATTTTCTCAATACGGATGCGGTGCAACCAACCATCACCAAAATCAAACCAATAATAAAAATAGTCTTTTTCAGACAGTTTTAGTGCATCAAGCGTGGTCGCGATGTTGTGAATCTTATTTTCTGCCAAAAATGTTTCGTCTTCAAACTGCCGACTGTCAGGCAACAAAACACATTCATGACAATCATTAAACAATTTGCTAAAACCATCCATTTTTATACGACTGATAAAAAACTGCCAAAGATGCTCATCATGACGCTCAAAGAGATTAAATATCTCTTGGTGTAATTCATCAAAGCGAATATTTCCCGAAACTTCTACAATCCGATGTAAAGCATTGATGGGATAATGTGGCTCCACCAAAGAAATTTTTAGGCGATAAATATTAGTCATGATCACTCTCAAATACAGATAACTTAGTTTATATCAAAATATAATTCCAAATCCCTTTGATAAAATTTTTATCATCACGTATCAATATCAGCATTAAGAGCATTTTCTTCAATGAACACCCTTCTTGGTTCAACCTCGTCGCCCATCAAACAATTAAACAGATGGTCAGCGGCGATAGCATCTTCTATGGTGATTTTTAGCATGTTGCGATTCTCTGGGTCCATCGTGGTCTCCCATAACTGGTCAGCATTCATCTCGCCTAGACCCTTATACCGCTGAATGCTCAGACCACGACGAGCATCCGCCATGAACTGCTCCCATAAGTGGTCAAAATCTTTGACAGCAAAGTCTTTATCACCACGTCTGATAAAACTCTCATCGGTTAGTAATGTATTCCAAGTACTCGATAATTTGAGCAGTTTGGCATATTCACCTGAGTTCACAAATAGAGGGTCTAGCGTATAATGCTGGGGCAACTTATGCACAAAAATGGTGATTTTAGGTAAAAATATCTCAACATTTTCATCACCACCTAAAGGCTCAAGATGAATTTGAGGTGATAGTTCGCTTGCTGTTTCATTAAGTACCGCCAACAGTTTATCTGCCCATGCTTGTAGTACGCTTTTATCTTTTAACATCTCATTTTCTAGTTTTGGCACAAAGGTTAGGGCATCAATCAAACTACTGGGATACTTTTGGCTTAGGCGACTTTTCGTATTTTGGGCAAGACTATAGTCATTTAAGAGTTTCTCTAAAGCCACGCCACTGATGGCAGGAGTATCTTTGTCTAAAAACAGTTGATTATCATCAATGGTGGATGACAGTAGGTATGATTTTAGAGCATCATTGTCTTTAAGATACAGCTCTTGCTTACCCTTTTTAACCTTATACAAAGGAGGCTGAGCAATGTAGATATGTCCTCGCTCAATGAGTTCTGGAGTTTGACGAAAAAAGAAGGTTAGGAGCAATGTGCGAATGTGCGAACCATCTACATCCGCATCCGTCATGATGATGATTTTGTGGTAGCGGAGTTTGTCAGGATTGTACTCATCTTTACCAATGCCCGTGCCTAAGGCGGTGATGAGTGTACCCACTTCAGCAGATGACAGCATTTTGTCAAATCTAGCTCGTTCTACATTTAAAATCTTACCCTTTAAAGGTAAAATTGCCTGTGTCTTACGGCTACGTCCTTGTTTGGCAGAGCCGCCTGCTGAGTCCCCTTCCACCAGATACAACTCAGATAAGGCAGGATCTTTTTCTTGGCAGTCAGCGAGTTTACCAGGCAATCCTGCGATGTCAAGCGTGGTTTTACGGCGTGTCATCTCACGAGCCTTACGAGCTGCCTCTCTTGCTCTTGCTGCATCAAGAATCTTGACCGCGATGGCTTTGGCAGAGGCTGGATTTTCCAATAAGAATTCAGAGAGTTTTTCATGCATGACGGTCTCAACCGCTGATTTAACCTCACTAGACACCAACTTATCTTTGGTTTGTGAACTAAATTTTGGATCAGGCACTTTGACCGATACGATGGCGACCAAGCCCTCTCGTGCATCATCACCTGTGACTTGTACTTTTTCTTTTTTGCCAATATTTTCGCTATCCATGTAAGCATTCAAACAGCGGGTCAATGCCGAACGAAAACCCGATAAGTGCGTACCACCATCACGCTGAGGAATGTTATTGGTAAAACACAGTACTTTTTCATTGTAGCTGTCCGACCATTGCAGAGCAACCTCCACACCAATGCCGTCCGTACTTTGAGCGGTGAAGTGGAAAATGTCATTTAAGGTCTGCTTGCCATCATTGATATAGCTGACAAACTCACCAAGTCCACCTTTATGCTCAAAGACATTCTGCGTACCATCTCGCTCATCAGTCAGAACAATGCGAACACCTGAGTTTAAAAAAGACAGTTCACGCAAACGCTTGGCAAGAATATCATAATCAAAAATCGTCCCTGTAAAAATCTCATCACTGGGATAAAACCTTACCTGCGTACCTTTTTTGTCAGTCTTATCAAGGCGTTTTAGGGGATAGTCAGGCACACCGTCGGTATAGTCTTGGGTATGGGTATAGCCATCTCTCCAGATGTTTAGGGTGAGCTTCTTAGACAAAGCATTGACCACCGACACACCCACGCCATGCAGACCTCCTGAGACTTTATAGTTATTATCATCAAACTTACCTCCTGCGTGTAGCACCGTCATGATGACCTCAGCTGCCGATACACCCTCTTCAGGATGAATATCCACAGGAATGCCACGACCATTATCAGCAACCGACACTGATTCATCAGCATGGATGGTGACCAACACTTCATCACAATGCCCAGCAAGTGCCTCATCAATGGCATTATCCACCACTTCAAAAACCATGTGATGCAGCCCTGAACCATCATCCGTATCACCAATATACATACCAGGTCGGACTCGAACCGCTTCTAGTCCACGTAGAACTCGTACGCTGCTGGCATTATATTCATGATTAGATGAATGTTGGGAAAGTTGCTCGCTCATAAAAATCCTTTGGCAAACGCCTAATGCTTTGAAAAATTAGGATATTATAGCATTTTTCAGGAGAGAAAGCACGGATTGATTATGATGGCGGAGCAGCAATTGTGGTAGATGTGCACCATATTTTATAAAAAAAACCGCACCTTCAAAGGCACGGTTTATGACACTGCTTAACTTTTTAGCCATTCAATCGTCCAATGAATGCCAAATTGGTCAGTCAATGCCCCCACATAGCCAAAGGGCTGCTCACCGATGGGCAATCTAATACTGCCTTTGTCAGACAAGCGAATAAACAGCTGGTCAGCTTCCTCTTGTGTGTCTGTGGTAATAAAGATGTCATGATTATTGCCTTGTACCAACGTTTCTGCACAATCCGACCCCATCAAGGTATCTGCACCGATGGGCAAGCTGATATACATTACTTGCTTATCATCCGCCTCTTCATCTTCAAACACCACCATACCAAACTCTCCACCAAAGATTTGCTTATAAAAGCTAAAAGCCTCATAACACTGACCACTAAAGTTTAGATAAGAATTTAACTTCACCATATAATGACTCCTGTTTGATTAAATACCTATACAATTTAATTGATTGTGTAGTAATAATAACACCAAACTGCAAAAAAAAAAGCGAATCTGGTAACAAGTTAGGCATTTTCTCATTATTTTCATCAAAGATAACAAGTTAATCATATAAATTTATTTTTCATCAAAAACACATCAGACTCATGCACTTAGCATCGAAGCTGTCAATACATATTCACACCAAACACACATCTACATCATGTATTACCTTGCCCTGTTTCACGTGAAACTTTTTAAGGTCTTTTGTAATGGACAACTCTTTTATGGCGTGAGTGATTTTATTTACTGTACTCTTCTGCAAACTCGTTATCATGATCTGACAAGGCAGCAGCAGCAGTGTCTTTAATAAAATCTGCATCGCCCCCTCATCAAGCTCAGCATCAATGTCATCTACAAGCACCACAGGGCTTATCTGATGACAGTCGCACATCACTTTTAACTGTGCTAATTTTAAGGCGATGATGAGTAGTTTTTTTTCGCCACGTGACAGTACATCCACTGCTTGACTTTTGATATGTCCCATTTCAGGCGACTGTTTTAACATTACCATCACATCGGCACGGTGAGCACCGACACGGGTATAGCCCAATTCTATATCAGAATAAAGGCGAGCCTCTAAAGTGGGCAACAACCCCACCCTATCATCAAAACCAGCCTGATAAGACAAATGGATTTTGTCTTGATAATTAGGCAGTAATGTTGCTAACATCTCTTGAAATCTCACTTGCCACAGCATGAACACTTCTTGGCGATATTCATGCAGCCTATGAGCATGATGAGATAATTGAACATCCCACGCTCGCACCTCTTCTGTACGCTCACGCACACGAGGTGATTTTAACAGCAGATTTCTTTGTTTTAGCAGTCGTTGATGAGAGAGCCATTCATGATAAAAACTTGGTTTCACGTGAAACGTAAGCCAATCTAACATTTGTCGTCTGGCATGACTGCCCTCCTCTAGCACCGCCATGCCACTAGGGTCAATAAGTAAGACAGGTACAGCATAACTTAACAAACTTTGTGTAGTGATGGTCTGCCCATTTAATCTCAATAAAGTACTTGCCAGATTTTTATCATCGAGATTTTTCTTAACCGCCAAGGTATCATTATCTGTTTTTGCCCATACTGTACAAGATTTTTGATGATGGCAGATGTAACGTTTGGGTTCATGATGACGAAAAGTTTTCCCCCTTGATAACAAAAACACCGCCTCTAAGAGCGATGTTTTGCCACTACCATTATCTCCGATGAACACATTACAATCACTCAGTATCAGATTGACATGATTTAAATTACGCACATCGGTGATTTGAAGCTGATGAATCATGCTGCCAAACCCATCAAACACGCATGGGCATGACAACATACTGATGATTATGCTCATCTCCTACTTGATAGATGCGGGTAGGACTGGTTGGATGAACCATTTCAAGACGAATATCACCCTCTAAAACATTGAGTACCGCACGCAGATAAGATTCATTAAACGATATCTCAATCGGTTCGCCACTATAATTGACCTTTACCTCCTCCCTTGCCTCGTCTTGCTCACGGTTGGTGGAGATGACATCCGCCATTTCCTCTTTGGTAAAATGTAAAAGCACACCAGGAGAGTCCTTGGTATTTACCACCGCCACACGACGCAATACTTCTACCATGCTGTCTTTATTAAAAATGGCGATTTTATCATTATTGGTGGGAAGCACTCGGCGATAATCAGGAAATTTACCCTCAATCAAACGTGCGGTCAGATATACCGCCATTTGCCCACCAAAATTTAAACTCACGGTCAAGAAATCCTCATCTAACCCCAACGTCACTGCATCACCGCCATCTTGCTCGGTATTTTTTAGTAAGTCTGTCAGGAGTTTTTCAAGCCCGCTGACCGCCTTACCAGGAATGATAACCTTCGTTTCATCATAGCTGTTCGCCAAGGTCTGATAAGCCACCGCCAATCGATGTCCATCTGTTGCTACTGCGGTTAGCTTATCTTGTTCAATCTCAAGCAACAGTCCTGTCAGATAGTGACGCACGTCTTGGGTTGCCATAGCAAAACGTGTGTGCTTAATGAGACTAAATAAGGCATTGCGTTCAATGCTGACCGACTTATCTGAGTGAGGCATGCCAATACTAGGATAGTCTTGGGCAGGTAAGGTGCTAAGCATGTATTTACCTTTGCCGCTAGTGATGAAGCAGCGACTACCTGTCACTTCGATATTTACAGTATTTTCAGTAAGAGCCCTACAAATGCCAAAAAATTTATCCGCAGGAATGGTTACCGCCCCTGCCTCTATACACGCCCCTTCAGGTAAGCTGATGACATTCGTCAGCTCCACTTCTAAATCAGAGGCGGTCAAGGTCAAACCTTGGGGCTCTAATACCATTTTTAAGTTGCCCAAAATCGCCATTTGATGATGATTATCCACCGCCTCAATGATAAGACTCATGGCTTTGATTAACAAATTTTTATCAATGGTTAATTTCATAAAAAAATCCTTAACTGTTACTTTTATATTGGGAAGTTTTTAAAACACTTCAGATGTCTTGTTTGATACTAAAGTATTCAACCAAATCACTTAGTATTGGGTCGCTTAACATCAAAATCAGCTTAATGTTAGGTTGATGTAGAGTTTGACAATCTTAACATTTGATGTCCATTACTTTATTATAGCAAACTACATCAAACTAAACCAAACCACTCAAAATCAGACAAATCTCGTATCAAGCAAATTCAAGTGTGGCAAGCAGGGCTTGATAATCTTTCTCCACTGAAGCTTCTTGAGCTCGAAGTTCACTGATTTTTTCACAGGCATGCATGACTGTAGTGTGGTCTCTGCCACCAAAGACCTGTCCTATTTCAGGAAAACTGTCTTGAGTCAGCTCACGCACCAGTGCCATCGCCATTTGACGAGGTCGAGCGATATTTCTGGCTCGTTTTTTACCAATCAAATCTTTAACAGATACACCATAATATTCCGCCACCAAGTCACGAATGTTTTCTGCATTTACTGCTCTTGCTCGTGCCTCAATACGGTCTTTGATGGCATGACGAACCAAGCTGAGTGTCACCTCGCCACCTACCAATAATGCATTAGCACGTACTTGATTTAACGCACCCTCTAAACGACGAACATCAGGTGGCATATTTTGTGCCATAAAAATCGCACAATCTTTAGGTAAGTCCATGCCAAGTAATATTGCTTTTTTTTGCAAAATCTGCATACGCATCTCAATATCAGGCGGTTCAATCGGCAATGATAATCCGCCCTCAAAACGCGACAAAAACCTGGTATCAAAATCCTGCATTTGTGAAGGCGGGCGATCAGAGGCTAAAATCAGTCGTTTATCTCCTTTGGTAAACTCACTAAATACCGTCATCAAAAACTGTGAAACCTTAGGACCGTTTTTATTATTAATCATGTGGACATCATCTACGATGAGTAAATCCGCCTGACAGATACGTCGAAGTAAAGCATCGGCACCCCCTTCTCCACCACGCAAGGCATTGATGGTCACCTTAAAAAACTGATCTTTACTAAAATAACACACAAGCAATCCTGCTCGCTCATAACGATGTGCCACCGCATGCATCAGGTGGGTTTTGCCCAGTCCTGATGAACCATAAATAAAGTATAAATGCGTGTCGTGTTTTGCAGTTGACTTATCTGAAAGATTTTTTGTCAGCTCTTGACAAGCATTATAAGCCAGTGCATTGGACTTACCTTTGACAAAATTTTCAAACGTAAACCTATCCTCTAAAGGTTGGCTCTCCTCGATTTTTTCGGGCTTTTTGGTGGATTTTGTTGGTTTTTGTTTTTTGACGGGCTTGTTTAAGTTTGGGCTTTTTGGTGTGAGAGGCATGATTTTTAATACCACCCCTCCTATGGCAATATCCTGCCCATGAAGATGGCGTTCATTCGCCAAACGTGTGACCACCCCGCAAATTTTATCATAATAAAATGCTTCGATACGGCGAATAAAGACATCGTTGATGGCAAACAGTACGAGCTCGCCCTTCATAAAAGCAGGTTTTAAGGAGCGTAACCATTGATTTAATTCACTCTCTTTTAACTCGTGTTTTAACTCATTTAAACATGACTGCCAAAATAGCTCCGCCTGTGCATCGTGTTTCTGCACGGTATTGACGTCCTGCTTTTCGTTTAGCTCCTTGTTATCATTCTTGCCATCATCAAGGACATCACCAACATCCTCTTTAGAACGATAATAAACATCCAAATCCGAAGCATCCTTATCGTCATGCGATAAATCCTCTGGTAATACCTCATCAAACAGCGATATGTTCTGCATGGCTTTAAACTCACTTATTTGGTTAACATCAAATTTAACAATGTGTTCATTTTGCTCGATTTGGTCTGTCACGGGTAGTTATCAAAATCTACACTCACAAAGAAACCAAAAATTTATAAATATCATAATGACAATGATATTTTACGGGCATGATCAATCAAGATTGGCGATTCACCCCTCAAACTTGACTGATTTTCTCCCTTGCTCTATTTTTGATTTTGCATATAATACCACAAAACTGACATTTTACAACGTCATTTTTTCTGTGGATAACTTTGTGGATAACTTTGTGGATAGTCCAAAACATAGAATTATACACATATTGCCCACAAGTTATTAACAAGGTTATCAACAAAATAAATTAATGATTTTTATATAAATTTTATACGTATTCACAAAAATTTAAATTCTTTAGTATTATTAGTTTTATATTATATTTAAAAATAAGCAAATAAAAAATCTGTGGATAACTTTTATAGCAATATTTTTTATCCAGACCTTTATGGCATCACATCAACATCAACAGGTAGAACTCCCATGTTCATTTAAAATCCCTTAACTCAAAGCCATCTCGACCATGAACATACAACGGACGCAGATAAAGTAATAAAAATCTTGACTTATGTTGTGGTATTTAGTAGAATCCTTAGGTTTTTCGCCAAATAACAGATTTTTTAGTAGTTTTTAAGCATATCTAAGTAAATTTGTGATAAATTTGGTCAAACATCAGCCATCACAACGAAAGGCTTCTGCAGAGCCTGTGATACAACCTTAAGGTATTATTATGAAAAGAACATTCCAACCCAGCGTTCTAAAACGCAAACGCACTCACGGTTTTCGTGCTCGTATGGCAACCAAAAATGGTCGTCAGGTATTGGCTCGCCGCCGTGCTAAAGGCCGTCATCGCTTAACCGTGTAATTTCATGGCATTCTATGAAATGAATAAAGCACCCAAAATGGGTGCTTTTATTTTGTAAAAATGGGTTTACATACAACTTGTGATGATTTGCTACTTTTTATGTATTGGGCTGTTTAAAAAGCAAATTGACGAAATGGGTTAAGCCTTGTATGATAGCCGAAAATTTATTCATCTTTATGTCATGACCCAACCGTCTCATCATCTTTCATATTCTTTTTCCAAAAAACAAAGACTCCTTAAACCCAGCGAATTTAAGCGGGTATTTGATGCCCCCATAAAAAAAATTCATTCTGAACATCTTTTATTATTTGTGCAAACTGGACAAGGGTCTGTAGCTTCATGCCCTAATGGATGCTCTGATGTCACTGCCAGATTGGGGCTTGCCATCCCCAAAAAAAAGGTAAAACTTGCAGTCATGCGAAACCAGATAAAACGGCTTGCCAGAGAGTATTTTCGCCTAAATGCTCACCGTTTGGCTTCTGTTGATGTGGTATTGATTGTCAAAAAGAGCTGCACAAAAGATGTGGATTTGCACAGTGAGATGACACAGATTTTTGATAAATTA
>JBHCHC010000077.1:0-8621 GCA_041802645.1 Moraxella sp.
AACTATCATGAACACCTTGTCTGACACTAAGACTACTTCTAGGTCAAATCCTAAAACCTCCAATCGCCCATCAAATGAGTCTAAGGCAAATGCTGTCAGTACTCATCAAAACGCCAGTACTGCTCCTAGCATTGAAAATCAAGCCGTCCAAAGCGTGTTAGGACAAACTCCGGCACCAACAGGACTTCACCATATTGAATCTATTATTGATGAGGCAGGTCAGTTTACGCCCGACTGTTTCATCAACCGTGATTTGT
This sequence comes from Moraxella sp., assembly GCA_041802645.1. GTDB lineage: Bacteria > Pseudomonadota > Gammaproteobacteria > Pseudomonadales > Moraxellaceae > Moraxella. The sequence goes on from JBHCHC010000077.1 coordinate 258, forward strand.
CTACACTACGCTTTCAACTAAGGGTGTTGGCTCAAGCGACCAATCCACGCCATCCTTTATTGGAGCGAATGTTCTTTTTGACCATTTTTTCATCAAACATGGATGAGTTTTTTGAAATTCGTGTGGCAGGGTTGCTACAAAAGGTCAAAGAGGGCAACAAGTCAAGCAGTCTTGATGGGCGTAAGCCGTCTGAACTCTTGGAGGAGATTAGTCAGGTGGCACATCGGGCAGTAGAGGAGCAATACCGCATCTTAAATGAGGATATTCTACCCGAGCTTGCTAAGTCAGACATTCGTTACTTAAAACGTCATGAGTTGAGTGATGCTCAAAAGGCGTGGATGCGAGAGTATTTTTTTAATCAAGTACTGCCAGTTCTAACTCCCATCAGCATTGATCCTGCACACCCTTTTCCCAGAGTGGTGAATAAGTCATTGAATTTTATTGTAAGTTTAGAGGGTAAAGATGCCTTTGGACGTGATTTGTCGCCTGCCATCGTGCCTGCACCACGTTCACTGCCCCGCGTGAGACGTCTGCCTGACGAGCTGACAGGGCATAAAGATCATCACGTCATGCTATCGGCGGTCATTCATGAGCATGTGGGCGAGTTGTTTTTGGGCATGAAAGTGACGGGCTGTCATCAGTTTAGATTGACACGTAATGCTGACCTTGACTTGTCTGATGATGTGGAAGATTTGGCGAAGGCATTAGAGGGTGAACTAGATAACCGTCGTTTCGGTCATAAAGTACGACTTGAGGTCACCACCAATTGTCCTCAGGAGTTATATGAGTTGTTATTGTCTGAGTTTGAATTGGATAAAAGTCAGCTGTATCGAGTGAACGGTCCTGTTAATTTAACGCGAATGCTGACCAGTTTTGATAAGCCTGAGTTGAAATTTGCCCCTTTTACTCATGCCATTGCTAAGCCTTTTAAAGGCATGGAGATGGTCAAAGTTGCCAAAGAAGCAACATCAATGTTTAATGTCATGAATCAAAAAGACGTATTGGTACATCATCCTTTTGATTCATTTACCCCTGTGGTAAACCTACTTTGGCAGGCAGCACATGACCCTAATGTACTTGCTATTAAGCAGACCATTTATCGCTCTGGCACCAATTCTGAAATCGTCCAAGCCCTAGCCGCTGCCGCTCGTAATGGCAAAGAAGTAACGGCGGTCATTGAGCTGCGTGCTAGGTTTGATGAAGCCAGCAATATTGCCGTTGCTAATATGCTGACCGATGCCGGGGCGATTGTGGTGTATGGCGTGGTTGGTTATAAAACGCACGCCAAGCTCATGCTCATCGTTCGTCGGGAGGGCGACCAAATCCGTCGCTATGCCCATCTAGGTACGGGTAATTACCATGCAGGCAATGCCAAAGCTTATACTGATTATGGGTTGTTTACTGCTCATGAAGAGATTTGCTCAGATGTGGCAGGTGTATTTAGACAGCTGACAGGCATGGGCAGACCCCTGCCCTCACAGCAAATCATGCATGCTCCTTTTACCTTGCATGATGGCTTGATTCGCATGATTGATGAGGAGATAGCACACGTCAAAAATGGCAAAAAAGGACGAATTATCCTAAAATGCAACGCCATCACCGAACGAGGTATTATTAATAAGCTCTATGAAGCCAGTCGTGCAGGGGTGGAGATTAACCTAATCATCCGTTCTATCTGCTGTCTGCGTCCACAGGTGAAAGATTTGTCAGAAAACATACGTGTTCGTTCTATTGTAGGGCGTTTTTTAGAGCATACCCGTGTTTATTATTTCTACAATGATGGTGATGAGAGACTTTACTGTTCAAGTGCTGATTTGATGGACAGGAACCTGCTGCATCGCGTCGAGGTGGCATTTCCGATTTTGGATAAAAAGCTGTTTGAACGCATCTATGAGGATGGCTTGATTAATTATCTAAAGGATAACGTACAGGCGTGGGAACTTGATGGGCGTGGTGAGTGGAATCAGGTAATGCATGATGCTGATATCCATGATGCCCAGATGAATTTGCTTGATAAAATCTGTCGCTGATGTGTGAATGTAAGCCCAAAAGCAGGGCGTTATCACAGTCGCCATACTCAACTTATTAGGAGACTAAAGCTGTGAACAGTGGTTTTGTTTGCCCTTGTGGCTCTGGTTTAGATTACGCCACATGTTGTCAGAGCCTGCATGAGGGTGGGACAGTCGCCGATACTGCTGAGCGTCTCATGCGGTCACGATTTTGTGCTTTTTATTTGAAAAATGTGAATTATATCATCACAACAACCGTGCCAGCAGAGCAGCCATTGCTGGATAAACCAGCCTTGCAAGCATGGGCAGATGGCATGAATTGGACGCGGCTTCAGGTGCTAAGCCATAACAAAGTCGGTAAACGTCATGCTCAAGTGCATTTTAGAGCTTATTTTGAAGGCGAGCAAGGCGAGCAGGTGCATGATGAGTTTTCTGCTTTTGTTAAGGCGGATGGTAAGTGGTATTTTTTAGATCCAACCGTACCAATTACACTGACCAATAAACAGCCGTGTCTGTGCGGTAGTGCAGAGAAGTTTAAGGCGTGCTGTGGACGGTTCTTAAGCTAAATTATGTTTGTATTAAAAAAAGGTGTATAATACGCCTTTTTTATTTTTGTTGTGATTTTATGAAATACATCATCAAACTTCACCCCGAAATCATAATGAAGAGTGATACGGTGCGTAAGCGGTTTGTCAAGATTCTGGCGGGAAATCTGCGAAACATTTTAAAACCCATTGATGCGACTGTAGCAGTGGTTCAGCATTGGGATTATATTGAAGTTCGTCATCGTGATGAGGCGACACGTTCTGCTTTATTGGATAAAATGCAATGCACCTCGGGCATACATCATGTTCTAGAAGTAGAAGAATCACCTTTTGTTGATTTGCACGATATTTTCACCCAAACCTTGCCCAAAGTAAAAGATAGCCTTGAAAATAAAACGTTTTGCGTGCGTGTGAAAAGACGGGGTACACATCCTTTTACCTCCATGCAAATCGCTCAATACGTTGGCGGTGGACTCAATCAGGCTGTGGCATCTGCCAAGGTTCAGCTCAAAAACCCTGACGTCACCGTCAAGATTGAGATTGAGCATGACAAAATGCTTTTCATCAAAGCTCGCCATGATGGCATGGGCGGCTTTCCGATGAGTACCCAAGAGGATGTTCTATCACTCATCTCTGGCGGATTTGATTCGGGTGTGGCAAGTTATGAATTCATCAGACGTGGCAGTCGTGTGCATTATTTATTTTTTAATATGGGCGGTCGGACGCATGAGATTGGCACCAAGCAAATGGCATACAGCTTGTGGGAGCGTTACAGTAGCTCACATAAAGTGAGATTTACCACGGTGGACTTTGAACCTGTGGTGGGTGAAATTCTCTCTAAGATTGATGATGGTCAAATGGGTGTGGTGCTAAAACGCATGATGATGCGTGTGGCAAGTAGTATCGCCCAAAAAAACCGCATCGAGGCGGTAGTGACAGGAGAGGCATTGGGACAAGTGGCAAGCCAAACTTTAACAAACCTCGCCATGATAGATAAGGCAAGCGAGGTGTTGGTGCTTCGCCCTTTAATCACCAAAGATAAAGCAGACATCATCGCCTTAGCAGAGCACGTCGGTGTAGCAGACATTGCCAAATCTATGCCTGAATTTTGTGGGGTTATCTCAAAGTCACCCACAGTTCGAGCGGTGGAGCATGAGCTCATCGCCACCGAAAGCAATTTTGATTTTGCTGTTTTGAAGCACGCCATTGACACAGCACAGACCATTGATATTCGCACCATTAAAGATCAAGACACTGACGCACACGCTATTGATACGACGCACAGCATCGGTCATCAGGATGTCATCATTGACATTCGGACAAGCGATGAGGTAGAGGGTGAGCCGCTTGATATGCCACACATCTGCATTCCGTTTTATCGATTGGGTACAGAATTTGGCGATTTAGATGGTGACAAGACTTATCTTTTGTATTGCAAAAAAGGCGTGATGAGCGGGCTGCAGGCGGTGTATTTAAAAGACAAAGGTTTTGATAATGTCAAGGTGTTTAAAACAAGCCAACAACGTGGCTGATGTTTGGTCGCCAAATCAGGGCAAATGTGCTAAAATACGGCGACATCAAGGTGGCACGTTAAGCGATGCTTAAAAGCTTCCATATTTATCATATTATCATTAGGAAAATTTATGCCCATCAAATCCGACCGTTGGATTCGCCAAATGGCGACCGAGCATGAGATGATTGCTCCTTTTGAACCCAGTCAAGTCCGTCATAATGAGCGGGGTCAAAAAATCGTGAGTTACGGCACTTCAAGCTATGGCTATGATGTCCGTTGTGACAACGAGTTCAAGGTTTTTACTAACGTGCATTCTGCCATTGTTGACCCTAAGAATTTTGATGAAAAAAGCTTTATTGACATTGTTGGTGATGAGTGCATCATTCCACCAAACTCTTTTGCCCTAGCACGTACTGTAGAATATTTTAAAATCCCTCGTGATGTTCTTACCATCTGTCTGGGCAAATCCACCTATGCTCGCTGTGGGATTATTGTCAACGTGACGCCCTTAGAGCCTGAGTGGGAGGGTCATGTTACTTTAGAATTTAGCAACACCACCAACTTACCTGCTCGCATTTATGCAGGTGAGGGTGTGGCACAAATGCTGTTTTTACAAAGCGATGAAGTCTGCGAGGTGTCTTATAAAGACCGTGGTGGCAAATACCAAGGACAAACTGGTGTTACCTTGCCCAGAACCTAATCACCCAAATAACTAATATAGAGAAAAACATGCCAGATTTACGTATTGAAAAACACCATCATTTTGACTTAGCCACTGCTCGCATCCAAGCCAAAAAATGGCTAGAAGAAGCCAAACAAGAATTTGACTTTGAGGCGACTTATCAAGAGGGTGTAAACAGCGATACCGTCAGTATTAAAAAAGCAGGCGTGGACGGACGAGCTGTTTTAAATGAGGAAAAAGTTGTTTTTGAAGCGGATTTGAACTTTTTGGCAAAGCCATTTAAGAGCATGATTAGTAGTGGTATTCAAGAAGGATTGGATAGATTTTTTGCCTAAGAGACTCCCGCATTGCCGGATTTATCCATGGATTTTTGCCCAAACTAATTTGTTTGGGCTTATTTACCTAAGCTGACCCATTTGAATGAAGTTATCATGACATTTAACCATCTGTCCATCATCAGCACGCTGGGCTTATTCGTGCTGTTGCCCTTGACATCATCGGCAAACCCATCTGAGCAAACCACGCTCACCATCAAATCCTCAAATCCTACCCCTGTAAGCACATCAAATACACTGCCACCAAGCATTGCTGATAAGCTTGCCAAGGGCGGACTGCGTCATGATGACATCAGTATTTGGATAAAGGCGGTCGATGAAGAAATGCCGGTATTAAGTCACTTTCAAGACACGCCACGCACACCAGCTTCAACTCAAAAGCTCATCACCACCATCATTGCTTTAGATATGATGGGAGGTGATTACCGTTGGCAGACACGCTTGTACGCTGATGGTGTGTTTCTGGGTGGTGTGCTTTATGGGAATTTAATCATTAAAGGTGGTGCAGACCCATCCATGACTCATGACCGACTGACCGCCATGCTCTCACAACTGACCACGAAAGTTAAACACATCACAGGAGACATCATCATTGACAATTTGGCATTTACCAATGTTGCTGACGATGTTAATGCTTTTGATGGGCAGGGGTTAAGAGCTTATAATGCCCAGCCCAATGCATTTTTGGTTAATTTTGGCACAATCGAAGTAAATATGATACCATCAGGGGCGTGGGAGTTTACCAGTTTAACTAACCCAATGGGTCAGACATTGCAGGATGATGAGTACATCAAGACAACTTCAAAGTTTCGGGCAACAAGCGATGTGGTGGCGGTACAGATTCTACCAAAATTGGCGGATTTTCATGCACCAATCACCATGAATGGCGTGACAAGTTCTTGTGATGGTATAAATGCTCGTCCAAAGTTTGCTTTGTCTGCTGACACACTCACCATAACAGGTCAGGTTGGCATAGGATGCGGTCAAGTCAGCGAATGGCTAACCTTTGCTGATGGTGATGAATTTATTAAAAAAGCAGTTAAAGCCACATGGCAGGCTTTAGATAAGGACTTTATGGGACAGGTCAGATTACAAAAGCCGCATGACAAGGTAAGACCGACGACGCTGCCACTGATGTCATTTGCCTCCGCACCGCTTTCAGAGCAAATTTATCAGATTAATCAGTATTCTAATAATGTCATGACCGAGCAGGTGGCGTTATCCTTGCCTTTGTTTTTGGGGCAGACATCCAGTGATTATCCCACTAGTTTTGCAGTCATTGATGCATGGTGGCAGCAGCACCTAACCACGCCAAAACCCATCATGACTAAGGCTTCAGGACTATGTCGGGACTGCTTTGTTACCGCAGAGGCATTGGGTGAGTTGCTGTTGTATGGTCACAAACATCAAAGCCATGCTGTATTTAAGCGTTCTTTGCCGATAGTGGGGCAGACAGGTACAATGAAAACCTTTGCCAAGCGTCATCCAAACAGTCTTGCCATTGGGAGGGCTTTTATTAAGACAGGTAGATTAAATGATGTGGCGAGCATCGCAGGCTATGTTTTGGGGAAATCAGGTAGAACGTATGTCGTGGTTGCCATGTTAAATGCTGATGGCGCAGGTAATAGCACGCACGCTCATGATGTCTTAGATGATGTGATAGAATGGACAGCAGGACAGCCCTAATACACCACGCCAAATAAAGCAGTCATTTGACTGCTTTATTTGGCGTGTTATCTTTATTTGGTGGGGCAGTTTAGCACTGTCTGTTTTTACTTGCATAAAAGATGTGAGAGAATTCGCCATTTTTGCCTTCATAACGCCAATGCCACGACTCTTCTGCAACTCCACTATACGCTGAGTAGTCAGCGGTAAAGGTCTGATAAAAGCCGTATTTATGGGCATTATTTAACAGCCAACGATATCCTGCAGTCTTCTTAAACCCATCGTTAATCGGTGTGAAATCCACCGCCAGTCCTGTGTGATGTTCAGAGTAACCGGGGTGCGATGAGGTGCGATAAATTTGGCGAGCACTTTGACCTTGACTTTTCTTATTATTGACGATTTGTCTTTGGCGACTTTCACTGCGAAAGATAGAGCCGGGAGTAAGAGTCACACCGTCAGCACGAGCTGCTCTAACCATCTCTTGTAGGGCGGGCTTGGCATCACGATGAATCTGAAACTTCGGGTCGCTACCATAGCCACTTGGCACCAAATCATGAGAGTCAGCATATTTAAAATGCTTAATACCTACCGCCAATGCTTCAGGGGCACACACCCCTTGAGCATTGGCATTTTGTCCGCCATAGCTTGCATTAGATTGAGTGTTGGGGGAGTTGTTTGATGAATGATTGACAGGCACATTTGGTATGGAGTTATTAAAGTTGGTATTATTGGTAAAACTACCTTGAGATGTTTGATAGGCAGGACCTTGATGGTTGGTTTGATAAGGTTGATGTTGAGGATTGATGATTCTTGTACCTTGCTCGGACTGAGTGGGTGTGCGAATCTCTGTCCCACTCATGGTTTTTTCACCATTGGTAATTATGATTGTGCCAGGACCATGACCACTAAGATTGATTTCTTTTCGTTGGCTAGCATCAACCAAAAAAGCTAAAGCCCCAACTGTACCCACCCCAACAAGCCCTGCTCCAATCAGCAAATCTCTTGTGCGTTTTTTCATAAAATTACCCAAATTACTCATGATAAACTACCTGATAAACTACCGTAATATGATCACTTTAATAAAAAAGATTGCCATGACAAGTGAGTCAATCAGCAGCAATCTAACTATTAAAGATTTAAAGATAAAAACGAGCCATGCACCTGTACATCGCTCGCCCATTTAAGCATGAATGAATCACTAGTAAATATTAGCTACAAATGTAATCATGACGTGCCCAACCAACTTGGCGACCATATTTAACTTTATACCATAGCCACCCACCCACTTCGCGTTCACCAATAATGCTGATATCACTGCCATTTGGCATGCGAGCTAACACTTTGTGTTTTTGGCTGGGTCCTGAACGAAGCAGAACATTGCTGTTGGCTTGATGGGTACAAACATATCCATAGTTGCTGCCGCCATTATAAGCCGGACCAACAGCATGAGCATTTAGGCTAAGGGCGAATGCACCAGTTGTGATTAAAGCAACAAATAAAGATTTTAAGGCCATAATATTACTCCACGATGTTAAAATGCTAAAAAAAATACATCTATACACGTATACACGGTTTAATACTAGCATTAAATTTTTAAATAAACAACAAAATTATT
>JBHCHC010000078.1:0-4168 GCA_041802645.1 Moraxella sp.
CAAGCAAAAGTGCTGTTCTCGTTGCATCTATGTCAATACAAAAGTATTTTATGATTTTCTTGAGTTTATAGACACTTAACTTACTGTTATACTTCATATTTCTAGTCTAGCATAGGTTAGGTTGCTAGTCTAGAGCCTTTGTTATTTTTCGGCATCGCTTTTACCTATTAGCACGCTGTCGCTACTACCCATTGTTTCTTCCAATTGTTTAACCAGTCCATGTCCCTGCAAATTTGCTGATAAACTGTCAGTAGCAATACCATAATTGGTAACAATCCATGTTGCCATGGCGGTAGCCAAACTGTTTGGGTCATAACCATCTGCTTTTAAAGATTTTTTTAGTTGACCAATCATATTGCCATTTGCCAATTTACCCAGCACCACTTCAGCATTGGCATCTAATTTGCCCTGTTGCTTTAAAGTTTGGCGCAGTCCATTAATGACTTCATTGGTAATTTGATTGGTAATGGCATTATTACTTTTAAAGCGATAATAGCTTGCGTTATGTGTGGCAACAGAAGCGGTGGTGGTTTTGGCTGTGCTTTTTTGATTGGTAGTTTTTTGGCTATTGGTCGCTTTGGCGGTGGTTTTTTTTGCCTTTTTTACGACTGCCATCATAATAAGACAAGGTGTTTTTTGATAAAATGGCTAAGACAAGGTGTTTTTTGATAAAATGGCATAGCCTGCATTAATACTCATCGCATTAAATTGGGCGGCGTTTCCCATAAAGTCCATTGCCGATACTGGGGTGCTTATCATTAAACTGCCACTTAACAGCCCAACCAATGCCAGCGTTTTTAGACGAGCGTAAAAGATGCTCATCATTTATCTCCTTGATTTGACAAGTAATTAATCCAAGCTAACATCTGCTTTATTCAGCCATTATAAAAGATGACAAAGGCTAGATCAATGACTGGTGAGATTTTTATGTACATTTGTTTTTTTGTTTTATAGGCAAAACTTCGCTACAACTTAGACAAGCCAAAACTTCCACCAAGTGCGTTGCCAGCCTGATTTTGCGTATGTCATGATCAAAATCTTTGGAGCGTGCCAATTTACGCATTTTTAAGCTCCAAAAGTTCATCGTTTGGTGTTTGCTGGTACATACCACACACCCTTAAAAAAATATCAACCCAAAACAGCCCATTTACACACCCTAGCTGTGCTGATTTTTAAGTTTAACACACTCAAAAAAAACCTAAAAATTAACACCCTGCACCAATATAAAAACCAACATGGAAAAATATTAAATTTTGTCATAAAATATTGCAAATACACAGAACAAGTGTATTTTTTAGTTAATGTGAATAAAAAGTATTTGTAAAACATAAAAAAAAAGGGGTAAGATATGGTTAAACCCAGCCATTCTGATGGTGGTTGGTGGTGACATAACTTAAAATAAGGAAAGAAAAAAATAAGGAAAGAAAATTCAAAAAGGATACTCATCACAAACTGCCTTTTTTACTCGCCTTAGCTTACTTTGATTTTGAGTTGTTGTTCATTTTTTGTTGTTTAAGTTACAATTCAACCACAGGAGACTGTACAATGAAAAAACTTCTTATCACTCTTACCGCTATGGCAATCAGTATACCTGCCTTTGCCCAAAATCTACCCTTTGTTGGCACCAAATGGTTTACTTTTACAGATGATGCTATTGGTGGCATTTATCATAGCATTCACATCAAAGCCAATGGCGATACCACTGTTCACTCAAACATCATGGGCATGACAAGCACTGATTATCAGGGCAAATTCCAAAACCCTTTGCCCATCGAAGATGAAAACGGCAAAATCAGCATCTATTTTTTAATCAAAGATGGCAAAGTGCATGGGCTTGATGGCAAAAAACAGCCTGAAACAGGCTGTGATGGCGTTGAAGGCAAGCCCTGCGTAGCGATTTTGCGTAGCGAATAATCTAAGCCCAAAAAAACGCTAAACAAACGCAATGTGCGTAATACACCCTACATTTTAGGGTTATTATCCCACCAACCCAAGCCTTTCAAAAACAGGCTTAACAAAAGGATAAAACGATGAAGAAACTCCTTGTCACTCTCACCGCTCTTAGCACTTTGGCACTTAGCGTACCTGCCCTTGCCCAGCCCAAAGCCCAAACCCTACCTTGGGATGAGTATGGCTGTACACCGACCATGAAATTTAAAAAAGGGGCGGTTTATACGGTCAATTATGAACAACGCTTGAAAGAAGTTTTTGCTGGGCAACATTATAATGTTGATGAAGCAAGTTGGGTATTTGTGGCGGACAAACTCCCTGCCAATGCCGTCAAAATCAATGGCAAATTGATGGAGCTTATTGATGAGACCACAAGTGGCGACAAAGTCTACATCGCCCACCCCAAAAAAGGCGATAACACCATCGCCATTGCCATTGCCAAGTCCTTTACAGGCAGTCTCTGTTTTAATGGGGCGGGCTGATTTAGGTTGGTTTAGTTTGCGTGTGCAATCAAGGTCTTAGGGTGGGATCATTTGCCACAAGACCACCAGAAAAGGAAAATGATATGAAAAAACTCATTTTAGTTGCTGCTGTATCCGCCCTTGCCTTGTCTGTGCTATCAGGCTGTGCCACCACCAACACCGTGCTTGCTCACACAACCACCCAGTACGCCCATACCCCGCATAACAAGGGCAACACTCCACTACAACTCACCCATATCTCTTATAAAAATGCACAAGGCTTTGACAGAGATGCTTTTTGTGCTAATACTGTGCTTACCAAGGGAAAACCGCTTGATATTCATATTAAGTTGCCCCAGCCCGATGATCCTGATATTTTTAACCGCTATGATTTTATTATCTCGCCTAAAGTTAAGGCAACGCTTAGCACCCCAAAGGGCGAGAGCCTGCCTTTGATAGATGGTAATAATGTCCGTGATAAACATTTATTTGCCCATAATACCATGACGTTTGCTAAATATTATGACACCAATGACCCTTTGGTGCGTGATTTAAGCTTGGCAAACCAAGAAGGTATTTATACCTTGACCGCCCTTGAAGACAAACAAGTCAAAATCTGCCTTGTTAGTTCAGGTGGTGGCGTTAAGCACGCTAATAAAATCTATCCTGCCACCACAATGCCTAACAATCAATAGGGGTATGTGATGAAAAAACTGCTTAGCTTATCACTATTTGTCCCAATTCTCTTTGGCTGTGCCACAGCGATGACGATGGAAAACGCCACCCATGTCAAAGCCACCAGCGAACACGACCAAATTCGCCATATCGCCCAAATCACAAGCGACAGAGTGCCAAGCCTGCTTCTTTTGGGCGACAAATATAGCTACCGCATCACCGATTCCTATCAGGCAAGTAGCCTAAACGCCTTGACCACGCTTGCAACCACCCTAGACCCGCATTATATTCGTGCCAAACCCGTACAGTTTCGCCTGTCAAACTATGGTGGTGGTTTTGCTGATGGATTGGTGCATTTTGTTTTTGACTACCCAAAACAAGACCCATTAAATGCCAGCGAAATCGCCCTTTTAGACAAATACTGCCAAAAATCAGGCAGTGTTTATGGCAACTGCACACTGTCCTTTCATGCTCAAATGGGTGCCAAACAAGCTCCCACCGCCCAGATGACCGCTCTAAAAGGGCATTATCCTGTACACATTAAGGGCTTCAAACAATCAGCAGGCTTGGGTCTAGTACTTGCACCATTTGCTGTCGCCTTAGATGCGATCACTTTGCCTGCACAGGCATTGACTTTGATGGGCTGTGATAATGATTGCTTTAAATGATGTTTCATAGCAATATGGCAAAGCCACTTAGCCAATGCTTAATCAATGGAGCTGTACTAAAATAACACTTATGTTATGCCCGTTTTATGCAGATAGCCCATTGTAAACTAAGTAAAAAAATTCAAATAAAACTGCTTGAATTTTTCGTTGCAGAAGTGACTGCTAGAACAGAGAATGATTTGCTTGGTATCCAGCATAATTTAGCAGCTTTATCCTATCACAAGATCAGACTTGTGATAGGATACCATCTTGCTTAGGAAGCCAAAGAACTCTTTAGACCCACTGCGAAATAAAAACCTATGCTATACTACCACCACTTCACACACCAACAATGCCCAAATCAACCATGCGATACGAAACCTTACAACACTACAACAACCAAACCTTCAAACGCTTAACAGGTGTGGATAAAGA
>JBHCHC010000079.1:0-5173 GCA_041802645.1 Moraxella sp.
ATTCGCCGTTCAAGCCAAATAATCTGCTGCTCATGAATGCTGCGAAAAGTCGGCAAGGCAATCTCACCTCCAAGATTAAACAGCAGGTGTTGTATGAGGGTTAGTTGGGTGGCAAGCTTGTCTTTGTCAGCATAAGCAGGCAGAAGAATATGGATGTTGTCCGCTGTTTTATCTAATAATGCCAATACCATGCCAAGATGACCGTTGAGTTCATCGATATCACCCATGACAGCAAACAAGATGTCATCTTTGGGCAGACGAGTGCCATCTGCCATGCCTGATGTGCCATCATCACCAGTTCGGGTGTAGATTTTTGAAAGTCGATTGCCCATGATGGATTTCTTGAGAAAATTTTTGTTGATTATAGCACTTTTTTGTAAAGTTTGTTATGATAAAGCCTTTTTACCAATTCTGAACATCCATCCGTAAAAGGCATACCATGAGTGACTTACACCTTTATAATACCCTCTCCGCACAAAAAGAGCGTTTCACCCCGATTCATGAAGGCAGGGTGGGTATGTACGTCTGTGGCATGACGGTGTATGACTATTGCCATATCGGACATGCGCGAGTGATGGTCAGTTTCGATGTGATTTATCGTTGGCTATCTCGATATTTTGAGGTGAATTATGTGCGAAATATCACTGACATTGATGATAAAATCATCAAACGAGCAAGCGAAAATGGCGAGAGCATTGGCGAGCTGACGGCACGTTTTATTGATGCCATGCATGAAGATGCGGACGCACTTGGGTGTTTGAGACCTACCAGCGAACCTAAGGCAACCCAGTATATCCCGCAGATGCTTGACATGATACACACCCTGCAAAACAAGGATTTGGCGTATCAAGGTCAAAATGGTGACGTTTATTATAAAGTAGCGAATTTTGCTGATTATGGTAAATTATCCAAACGTCGCCTGACGGACATGCAGGCAGGAGCGAGGGTTTTGACAGCCGATGATAAGGAGAATCCTTTTGACTTTGTTTTATGGAAAGCTGCCAAGCCTTCAGAGCCGCATTGGCAAAGCCCTTGGGGATTAGGTCGTCCTGGTTGGCACATCGAATGTTCAGCAATGAGTACTTGCTGCCTTGGTGAGAGTTTTGATATTCATGGCGGTGGGCACGATTTGACTTTTCCTCATCATGAAAATGAAATTGCCCAAAGCGAGGGAGCGACTGGTAAAACTTATGCTCATAATTGGTTGCACGTCGGTTTTGTGAATGTTGATGGCGAGAAGATGAGTAAGTCACTCAATAACTTCTTTACCATTCGTGATGTGTTGCAGGACTTTCATGCGGAGACGATTCGCTTTTTTATCTTGTCCAGTCATTATCGCAGCCCCATTAATTTCTCGGATACCGCATTAAAAGAAAGTCATGCAGCATTATCACGCCTTTATCATGCCCTAAAACCATTTGGCGAAGTGAATGTTTGTGATGAGGCATGGCAAAGTGAGCATGGTCAAGCATTCATCAAAGCGATGAACGATGACTTTAATACCGCCCAAGCAATAAGTGTGTTGTTTGAGGTGGCAGGCGAGGTTAATAAAGCGGTCAAGGTGAATGATAGGGTAACTGGACTAAAATTTGCCATCATTTTAAAAACCTTAGCCGGCGTGCTTAACATCGCTCAAACAGCACCTCAGGATTTTTTACAGGCTCAAGTGGGTGATGAGGCGATTGCAGAAGCTGAAATCTTAGCGTTGATTGATAAGCGAAAACAAGCCAAAGCTGACAGAGATTTTGCCCTAGCCGATCAAATCCGTGCCGATCTAAAAGAGCAAGGCGTGGAGCTAGAAGACAGTAGGTCAGGAACAAGTTGGCGAAGAGTATAAAACAAAAATGAGGAGTTTGACGGGTCTCATGTCTGATTGTACATGAAAAAGCATGCTAAATTTTAAGTAAGTCTTGTTTGTTTTATTGAACTTTAGCTACAGACCTTTATGTATTGGGCGATAGGTGGTCAAGGCGTTTGACTCATCCATTCTTTGTGGCAAAGATATTGATATATTGGTTTTTAGATGTGCTTTGGTGTTTTATTTTGGCTTAATCATCATTGAGACAGTTTAAGTTTTATAAAAGCACTGCACCCAACAAAGACGCTTTGGTGGGTTTGGTTTGATAGGCTGTCAGAACGGTCAAATAACAACAGAGCTATTATTGAATCATCTTAGAGTTTGATTCATGGCATTCTCCATCGCGAATCTCAACGATGCTTGCCCCATTATCGCCAAAGGCTTGAGCCATGCAGTAATTACCAAAGGTTTTGCTGATGTTTTGTCCGTTTTGTTTGAAAGTGGCACAGACAGGTTTGTATTGCATGGTGCAATGTCTGGTGGGCATGATCTGTTGATTGTTCAGTTCACTCACAGCTTTTGGCGAATGACTTGAGACTGATTTATCAGTAGGGGTGTGGGTGGCACAGGCGGTTAATACCAAAACACAGATAAGGACAAAATTTCTCATGATAAACTTTAAAGTTAGTGGTTGGGCGGTGCTGAATCTGTTATCATTGTAACACAAAAATTATTTGTCAAATCAATTCATTTGGCGTATAATGCATCGCTAATTTTATACCCATGAACCGATACGATGCTAAAACATAGCGATACTTGCATTTAAGAGGCTAGGCAGATGACTGCTTAGCCTTTTTCGGTTTTTTGATGCTGATTTTGTATTTGCCACATCTATTTGCCATAAGGGGCTGTTATGTTAAGACTAAGTTATGAAGCACTGACCTTTGATGATGTACTGTTGTTGCCTGCCTATTCAGAAGTTTTGCCAAAAGAAGTAAACCTATCCACTCGATTGACGCGTGATATTACATTAAACTTGCCCATTCTATCAGCAGCGATGGATACTGTAACCGAGTCTAAAATGGCAATCGCCATGGCACAACTTGGTGGTATGGGCATCATTCACAAAAACATGGACATCAGCCGCCAAGCCAGCCGTGTCAGACATGTGAAAAAATTCGAGGCGGGCACGGTGGCTGATCCCATCACTGTCAGTCCAGAAACAAGCGTAGGTGATCTGTTCCGCATCACTCGTGAAAACAACATCTCAGGCGTACCTGTGGTTGATGAAAATCGTCAAGTAGTGGGCATCGTGACGCACCGAGATTTGCGTTTTGAGACCAATCTTGACCAACCTGTCAAAAATGTGATGACACCCAAAGAGAAGCTTGTCACGGTAAAAGAGGGAGAGTCCACCGAGAACATCAAACGTTTGTTGCACACCCATCGTATTGAAAAAGTCATTGTGATTGATGATGATTTTCGTCTAAAAGGACTCATCACGGTCAATGATTTTAGCAAAGCTGAGAACAATCCTAATGCTGCCAAAGATGCTCAGGGTCGCTTACGCGTGGGAGCAGCAGTCGGTACGGGGGCAGACACCGAGGCACGTGTGGAGGCACTTGTTGAGGCGAATGTGGACGTGATTGTCGTAGATACCGCTCATGGTCATTCCAAAGGCGTGATTGACAAGGTTGCACTGGTTAAGAAAAATTATCCTCACATCCAAGTCATTGGCGGCAATATAGCCACAGGTGATGCTGCTCTTGCCTTGTTTGATGCGGGGGCGGATGCTGTGAAAGTAGGTATTGGACCAGGCTCGATTTGCACCACCCGCATCATTGCAGGTATCGGTGTACCACAGATTAGTGCTATTGACAACGTGGCGACCGCACTACAAGAGCGAATCCCTCTCATTGCTGATGGCGGTATTCGCTTCTCTGGCGATATGGCAAAAGCACTCGCCGCAGGAGCAAGTTGTATCATGGTGGGCGGTCTTTTAGCAGGAACAGAAGAAGCTCCAGGTGAGATGGAGCTATATCAAGGCCGCTATTACAAGGCGTATCGTGGCATGGGGTCGCTTGGGGCGATGAGTGGACAAAATGGCTCATCTGACCGCTATTTCCAAGATGCCAAAGAAGGCGTGGAAAAACTCGTCCCTGAGGGTATTGAGGGTCGTGTGCCTTATAAAGGTTCAGTCACAGGCATCATTAATCAGTTGGCAGGAGGGCTGCGTTCATCCATGGGTTATACAGGCTGTGCAACCATCCAAGAGCTGCGTACTAAGCCAAAGTTTATCAAGGTAACATCAGCAGGTATGAAAGAGTCGCACGTACACGATGTGCAGATTACCAAAGAGGCTCCGAATTATCGCCAAGGCTAAAAACGCATTGACAATACAGATGAGCCAAAAGCCCACCCAGTCATATGATGGGGTGGGCTTTTGGATGAATTTGGGTTTGCTAAGTAGTAATAAATTCACTACACCAGTCAAATTATAAGATGTTTGGAATGGTTCTCATAAATTAAACCTCTTGTAAAATTCAAAAATCTCAGTTTTCAAGCCTTAATTTTATTCAACTTAGATTTTCATAAATCCAATAAAATGTTAATTTCGCAAAGAGGTCTACCATAACATTTATTTATGATTGGAAATTTGGGTGTATTATTTAATCTCAAGATAAAGAATTAGTAAATGATCGAATATTTTAAAGAAGATTCTTTTATGTTTTTATTGTTAGTACGTTAGTACTGACAATGGCATATTTTTTGCAACAATTTCTTTATAATTTTGCCTGAGAGATTTGTCATGTCCCAAGCCATCATTCCTCTAACTCAAACTCAAACCAAACAATTTACCAAAGTTATTGTAAGTTCTGATACCCAGTATATCTTGGTTAACAAAAACACCAAATCCTCTCCCAAAAGAATCACTCAAAAAAGAGTGGGGAATGATCTGTATATCAACACAGAAGACTCAGCCGAGACACTCGTGCTAGAGTCTTATTATGTTGCAGATAATGTAAGTCTGGCGGGAGTAACAGATGGTTCAAGCTATGCTTATTATGTATTAAATAACACAGATGCATTTGGCGTAGAGGGGTATGTCTTAGGTTCTGAAGCTCTTAACTTAGCGACACCGCCCGTTTTAGCCTCCAGCTCTTGGCTTCAAAAAACTGCCGCCATTGCTCTGGGGTTGGGGGCGAATATTGTTACTTATAATCAGGTTAACGGCAGGAGTGACGATCGGCAATTGAGTCCACCCGTAACACCTCCTGCCAACAACGCCCCAACCGACATCAGTCTATCAGCAACTGCTTTGATGGAAAATCAAGACGGCATGGTCATCGGCAGACTAACCACCCAAGACCCCGA
>JBHCHC010000080.1:0-10277 GCA_041802645.1 Moraxella sp.
ACTGCCTGGGGTTAGGCTGTAAGTGACAGGTTGACCTTCAGGGTCATTGCCCACGCTGGTGGCAATCTCATCACCTGGTTGGGCTTTGCCTTGCTCTGGGGTGCCAGTGACGGTCACCACAACCGTTGGGGCTTGGTTGACAGTCGAGGGAGCATCATCATCGTCGCCGGCACTAGCCAATACAGGGATAATACCCAAACCAAGTAATGGCCACCAAGGTAGTGTACCAACAGGTAGAGTTACCCAAAATGGGGTTGCTTGATGTACGCCACCTAAGGCTTGACCCTCGATGGCAGCATCTTGTAGCTGGGTAACATAATGAGCCACCTCGCCTGTATCAGGAATATAGTAATAATACTGCCCATCTTCAGCAATACCAATCAGACCTTTATCAGCATCATCAAAGAAACCCTCAATAATAAGGTCGTCATTTTGCCCTTCGCGTTCAAAAGAGACGTGCAAATCTTTGCCTCTACGCTTTGTAACAATATGGTTAGGAGCTCGACCAATAGAATGGTCAAGGAATTCATAGTTGACATTCCTATCAGCTTTAATTACATCAGGCTTACCATCATGAGTCAATAGGGTTAATTCTTTAATTTGTGCTTCTTTGCTATGGACTTTAATGGTGATATTTTTTGCAGCAACTGGTGTCATAATCATTTTCTCTTTTGTTAATCAGTTGTCTTAAACTGATTGGTTGTGGACCATTATGAATCTATACTTAATAGGTTGTGGTGGCTGTCACACGACGGTTAAGTTTGCGACCCTCAGGAGTGTCATTACTAGCACGAGGTCTAAGCTCTCCGTGACCTTCGGTGGTAATGGCAGATTCACTCACACCATAAATATTAACAAGAACTTCTTTTACCGCCTGTGCTCGACGCTCTGACAAAGCTTGATTATAAGGCTCGCTGGCTCGACTGTCAGTATGTCCTTCGAGCAACATCTTAGCCTCTGTATACTGCTTCATAAAGTCAGAGGCACGCTTAACCTCTTCATAATACTCAGGTTTTACAAAATGTTTGTCGGTATCAAACAACACCTCAAGCTCCATCACATGCACTTGCTTGGAAGGGGTCTCAACTACAGGTACTGGCACCGGCTCAGGTTTTGGTGGTGTAACAGGCGTTGGGCAACTTGGCACAACACGACTGATTTGGTGTGATTGACGCTTGGTATGCGTCAAGAGAGTTTTAGCACTGTCATTGTCAATTTGTTTTAGAGTTGACCTGCCAGTTTCATCAACTTCTACATAAAAATAATAGGTGGCTCCGCCAGATAAATTGTGAGTCTGACTGTTGGCAACCAAATCATTGTTTTTAAAGCCTGTTGCCTCTGAGCTTAACACATTAATGCCAACACAAGAATAGACTTGGCTATGGTTGCCAGACTGCAGGCTGACTTGAAAGCGGTCATTAACGGCGATATTAGCACTGGTCTGCAAGGAAGCTTGGTCAGCCTGACGGATAAAAACAAGATTGACAGCATTACTTGGTACATCTGCATTAATCACACTGTCTAGATTAACATCCGCTCTTTTTTGCCATTTGACATGGCCAACAGCTTTGGTGTCTTCGGTATCAATGATACGGACGGCATGAGCCTGTGAAGCAAGCAGCATGGCTGCTAGTGTGGCAGTAAGCTTGGCAAATTTTGCGGCTCTTGCTTGATATTTGACTTGCATGGTCGTTTCCTAAGATTTGATAAAATTAATTAAGATATCTTTGATAAACATTAAAGCTGACGGATGCTTAAAAACAATGCCAAACCCACTGACATAAAGATACCATTATTTTGCATTTTAACATAACCTTGCCAGATTCTCTAAGCCTTAAATCGGCAAAAAGATATCATTTATCGCTTTTGGTCGTAATCATAATAAATGCAATTTCTATGCCAACAAAATCAAAAACATGAATTAAATGATAAAAAATTAAAATAAAATTACATAATTATATGACTTTTAAACAATTTTAATCCAAAAAATAACACCCATATTGGCCATAAATATGGGTGTTCACGCAATTTAAATGTGGATTTTATCCGTTTTTTGCATGCTTCATTTTTTTAAACATCACCACAATTGCCACCACAACACAGCCAGCGATAAAGCCTACCACCCCGTTATAAATCGTCTCTGTTAGACCACCAAACATTCCTGATAAGTGTGATAAATGTTCAGCTTGGTGATGCAGCATGTCTACACCATGCACTAAAATACCGCCACCAACTAGGAACATGGCAAGTGTTCCGGCGATGGACAGAAACTTCATGAGTTTTGGAGCAAAGGCAAGTAACAAGGCCCCCATTTTTTGCTTGGCGGGACTGGCTTGACTTACCCAGTTGAGTCCAACATCGTCCATTTTAACAATCATCGCCACCAAACCATATACGCCCACCGTCATTAAAATAGCAATGGTTGATAAAGATAATGCCTTTGTCATAAAAGTGGTTGCCGTCATGACACCCAATGAGATGACCACAATTTCTGCTGACAAAATAAAGTCTGTGCGAATCGCCCCTTTAATCTTATCCTTTTCCAATGCCACCAAGTCTTCGTTGTTAGCATTAGCTTGCAAATGCTCATGATGAGCCTCTTCATTTTCAAAACCATGAGGTAGCAGTTTTGGAGCAAACTTATGCAGCACTTTTTCTGAGCCCTCATAGCACAAAAAAAGCCCTCCAATCATCAATAAAGGCGTAATCAACCACGCTGCCATAGCACTGATGGCAAGTGCTGCTGGTACCAAAATCAACTTATTGACAAATGAACCTTTTGCCACTGCCCATACCACCGCCAATTCACGGTCAGCACGCACGCCTGTGACTTGCTGGGCATTTAACGCCAAATCATCGCCCAGTACACCTGCGGTTTTTTTAGCCGCAACCTTGGTTAACACAGAGACGTCATCTAGCACTGTTGCGATGTCATCTAATAAAATAAGTAAACTGCCAGCCATAATCGCCCTATCATTTTTCAAAAAGTAAGTAGTTTATCATAAGCCTAGTTCAAGAGAAATATGTTTTTTCGATGATTATTTAGCAATTTTGTAGTCAATTATTTTTATGTGCTTTGTGTCATATCCATTGAGCAACAACAAGCAAAGCAAGATTGATGTATGTCAAATCGCCACTCATCTGATTTTTGACATCTCCACATACAAAACAGCAGGTAAACACTCCTGATTTTGGGTATAATACATCATTTTCACTTCATTGCTTACCATCATGACCTTTTCAATGCACACACTTCTAAAAACTGCTGTTGTTAGCACCCTAATCACATTATTATTAAGTGGCTGCAACCAAAATACTGCCGCCCATCAAATCAACACCAAGGATGTCGCCTCGGATGCCAATAAAACCGAACAAACCTCCGCTCTTAATAATACTCCCGCCACAAATAACAACCCCAATCATCAGTCCGATGTCGCCCTTGCCCTACAAAACAACCTGAACAAGTCAGGCATTGATGCCAAAGTTCAATCTGTCATCCCTACCGATATCCCTGAGATGTACTTGGCAACGCTTGACAAGGTGTCCCCCGTCTTCGTGGATAAAACAGGCACCTATGTCATTCAGGGTACCATCATGCAAATCGGTGATGTCAAACCCATAGATATTAGCGGTCTTATGATGTCTAAGGTTGCCATATCAGAGCTACGAGCTGTAGATAAGTCTGAGATGATCATTTTTCCTGCCAAAGGTGAGACGAAGGCATTCATTTATGTCTTCTCTGACCCTACTTGTCATTATTGTCAGCTGCTTCATAAAGAGATTGAACAAACCAACAATGCTGGTATTGAAGTTCGCTATTTGGCATGGCCTCGTGGCGAGGAGCTCATTGACCTGACCGAGCGAGTTTGGTGTAGTACTGACCGCCATGCTGCCATCACCGAGGCCAAACAAGGTGGCAATGTCAATGCACCCAGCTGTGATAACCCTGTGCGTAAACACATGGCATTGGGTCATAAGCTGGGCATCTCAGGCACGCCTGCCATCTTTGCTGAAAACGGAAAGCAGCTTGGGGGTTATCTGCCTTCACCTGAACTGGTTGAGCAGGCAATTATTAACAAACAATAATCATCAAAGGGTGGGTCACGCCCAATGACTGCCATCTTGTGACTTCTAAAGCCTAAGCCTTTTAATGGAACATCCCATGGTTTTAAAAATCACTTCAGAAAAACCATAAAAAAAATTTTAATAAACCCCTAGCATAAGCCAACAACTTATGCTAAGTTAGGCAGTTCGGTTTTACCGTCACAGTATATTTGTCAGATAACCATATTTTATATTTTGGGGCATTCATGAAAGATAAGATTAATATTGCGGTTTTAGGCTTGGGCACAGTCGGCACAGGCGTCGTCAACCTTCTAAGAGATAATGCTGGTGAGCTGTCTCGTCGCAGCGGTCATGAGGTTTGTATCACTCATGTTGGCACAAGAAGGCATCGTGATGACATTGATGCCACCATTAAGCAAAGCGACGACTTAATGAGTATCGCCTCCTCTGATGATGTGGACATCGTTATTGAAGTCATTGGTGGTAAAACCGTTGCCAAAGACGTAATCATTCACGCCATTAAACACAAAAAACACGTCGTTACTGCCAATAAGGCCTTGGTTGCTGAACACGTCAATGAGATTTTTGCACTTGCTGTACAACATGGTGTGCAAGTACGTTATGAGGTCGCGGTAGCAGGGGGCATTCCCATCATCAAGATTATCCGTGAAGCACTCGCTGCCAATAAAGTCGATTGGATTGCTGGCATCATTAATGGTACAGGCAATTTTATTTTAACCGAAATGCAACAGAAAAACCGTCGCTTTGGTGATGTCTTAAAAGAGGCACAAGCTTTAGGGTATGCCGAGGCTGACCCTACTTTTGATGTGGAAGGGATAGATGCTGCCCACAAACTATCACTCCTTGCTTCGATTGCCTTCGGCATTCCTTTGCAGTTTCATAAAGTCTACTGCGAGGGCATCACAAAAATCAACCTACAAGACGTGGTTTACGCCAAAGAGCTTGGCTATATCATCAAGCATTTAGGTTTTGCGTTTCGCCGTGAACATGGTTTTGAGTTGCGTGTCCACCCTACGCTCATCCCTGACAGCACACTACTTGCCAATGTTAATGGTGTCAAGAATGCGGTCATGGTTGATGCTCATCCCTTAGGGCAATCGCTGTATTATGGCGATGGAGCAGGGGCAGGAGCAACCGCATCGGCTGTCATGGCAGATGTCATGGACTTGATTTATGTCATCAATGCCAACACCCCAAGTGATGTACCGCATTTAGCCTTTGTTCCAGAAGAACTATCAGATACTCGCATTTTATCTAGCGATGAGATGACCTGTGGTTATTATCTACGCTTAACAGTCAAAGATGAGCTTGGCGTATTGGCGGACACCACTCGAATTCTTAGTGAAAATGGCATCAATATTGACGCCATCATGCAACGCGATGCCCACAAATCAGGATTGGTGCCTGTCATCATTTTGACTCTACCTGTGCTCGAAGCACAAATGAATAAAGCAATCAAGGAAATTGAAGCACTCAATGCTGTGACCGAACCTGTCGTACGCATCCGCTTAGAGAGTCTAGATGAGTAGCGATGTCAAAGATGAGCACGGCATGCCCGCCTTATTTTATAAATTGTCAATTCCCTACAACTTATGGCATAATATCATTATTTTTGATACTTGCCTGTTAGGAGCCATTATGAAAGCCAAACTCTTTACCGCCATCATCAGCACAAGCCTACTTCTGAGTGCTTGCGGGGGAAGTCACAACAATCCAAAAGCTGTAGACAAATTAGAAGAAGCTGAAGCTAATGCTCTGGCTAAAGCACCAAAGGCAGAAGAAGTGAAATTCGATGATCACGGACAGCCCACCATGGGCGGTGTGGGCGGTGCTGCGGTGACAAATGCAAACACAGCACCCACAGCCGAGCATGTTGCCAGTGACCTTGCTGCTACCGATGCTCAAACTATTGCTCATCATGGTCAGGCAGCAAACACTCCCATTGAGTCAACCTCTGCCCCAGCCGACGCTACAGTAAGCACCGAAGCACCTGCTACTACAGAAGCTCCCAAAGCTGATAATGCCGCAGATGCCGCAGCAGAGCCCACCAAATAACTCGCCATCACCTGTTATGGCGGTTCATGATTTGAGTATATTCATCAGCATCCATACCACCAAAAGTGAATATACGCTTTGACCTACACCTCAAAAGTTACATGCTAACCTTTGAGGTGTTTTTATGAAAGATATTTTTTAAGTTTACGGTTTAGAGGCTAGAGGTTTGTCAAGCAGTCTTTAGATTTATGCGCAAGTTTGCATGACTTCATAGAAACCAGACACTTGATTTTGGTAAAGCTACTTAATTGCACCCAGTCAACGTCTTGTCTTTATCTTAAGTTATCGGGGCAGAGCTGGTTTGCTTTTTTTGAGTTTTTATGCTTTAAATGGATTCTAAGGCGTTGAATATTCATCATTGAAACCCTTGCAGAGCAGAGCCTGAAGAATATTTTTTATTCTAAATCCACTTGGAAGCTTGACGTCAAAGGATAGAAAAAGGATAGAAAATGAAATACCAACAAACCCTAGCGTTTTTGTTCCACGATGAGCGAATCGATGCCGTTATCGCTTAATCGCTGACTGGCACGCATGACCTCTTCTTTAGAATTCATGATGTTGGAGATGACCTGATAAAGCTCCACGCCATTATCCATGCGTTTGATAACCCGTGCATCCACCCCTGACATCATGACCTCAGCACGCATTCTGTCTGCATCCTCAGGATTATCATAGCTACGAATTTGTAAAATATAGCTATTTTGGGTGGCAGTCACTTTAATACTGCCTTCTTTTGCATTCTCTTTATTGATTGGCTCCTCGATAGCCACCACCTCTCCTTCTTCGAATGTTACCGCAGACCCATCAGATGAATCGTCCTGAGATACCTCGCCACTCATTTCATTGCTAGCAGCGACTACCGCGTCAGGCTTAATCTCTACGGATGACGTAACCTGTACCTCCTCGCCAACCACACCACCTCCCGTCTGGAATTCTCGTCTTGGCAGAACTTCATAAAACTCATAATCGTCAGTCTCTTCCTGCTGGGGCAGTGGCTCAACTTTTGTGGGGGGATTCACATCAACTTCCGTCTTAAAGCCATCAAATAAGGGCGATAAATACAAAAAGAAGCCAATCATTACTGCAATGAGTGCCCCCACAAACATCCATAACAGACTGATGAGCCCTGACGAGGTGCGTTTTTTTTGTTGATGGCTGATGGGCTGTTCATAAGGTCTTTGTGTCATGTTTTATCTTCTTGGTTTTAAGGCTCTAAGATTAATGAATTTATTTTGGAAAATACTTTTAGTATAATCATTTTTTTATAAAATTTTAATAAAAATATTGTAAAAATTTTTAAAATCCTTCTTTTTCAAGATTTATCTCTCGCCAGCCTCTTAACTTACAAAGACTCTTTTATTCACAACCCATTAGTCAAACCACATCTTAATGTAGCTTGGTCAAGACTTGGAATAAAGATGTGTCTGATTACTTATTATGTTATAATTAATCAGTTAAGATACTCACGCATCAGAGGTTATTATGATTCTTGCCATTTCCGAAGGGATGATTGTTAAGATTGGACTGTATGGACTGCTGCCTATTTTTATTGCGTTTTTGTTTTTCATCATGTGGGACATGGCAAAAAGCACCAAGGCGGGCAAAGCGGGGACGTTTTGGATTTTTGTGGCGTTGGGAGCGGGCTTTGTGGGCTTTTTACTAAAAATCGTGATTGAGTTTGTGTTAAAGACATGGTTTATTTAGCTTAACACAACTAAAAACCTTTTAAAAAATTTGACGGGATATTGGCGTTAGTTAGGTCGTCTTGACTGACTTATTTGGTCGATTTAGCCACTTTAAACATTATTTAAAAGGAATGCTTGATGCCTTGGACTGTTATTTTATGACCTATGTCAGTCACAATCTGCCACGCCCAAACGGCATGGCATTTTTATGGTTGATTGTGATTGCGTCATCTTGATGGTGGGTCATCTTGCGGATAAGTCTCACTCAGCTTAGGCTCTTGACTGTTATCAAATAATGCTTTTTCTAGCTCAGGCAATGCTGTCTTCATCAAACTACCAATAAATATCTGCGGCTCGGACGGCTGAAAACCCATGAGTGCCTCTCGCTCGCTTACTCGTTTAACGGTATGAGCATACGCACTCTCGAAGGTATTCTTCTCACGCAAACTCTCTGCAAAAAATGCCCGTCCAAAATAACTCAAGTCCGCATCATGATTACAGCCAAAAGACGCTCTATCAGCCGCTGAGGCGGTAATGATGAGTGTGGTTGGCGATGATAACGCCTCGATAAATGTACCTGAATAACATGATGAAATCACAATGACTCGCCACCGAATGCCTGACGCATCCAAGGTTTCTTTAAGCCATGTGGCATCAACATCATCTAAGTCAAGTGGCGGATTATCAAGCACCAAATCCCCCAAAATTTGTCCGTCCTCGCCCACTGCTCCGTGCGAACTTAACGCCAAAAACAGCACGTCTTCATCAGCGTTCATCTGCTTGCCAATGGCTTGGAGCATCTCATGGATGCTGGTTTTACTAGCAATCGGTTCAGACTGCCATGTGCTTGGATTGTTGATGAGTGCTACAGACCTGCCCTTTGTACCAAAACGTACGTCAAATAGTTGCTTTGCTTGCTCTATCTCATTTTTAAACACATCTGGCGTATTGTAGCCTGCCACCCCCATAAAGTACCAATCAGTCTCACCATGCACGCCTTTTTCTATGCCTGCCAAATGGTCTGTCAAAATCATGGGCTGAGCATAGAAAGCCGTCTCTGTGATGGTGGGGGTATTATTTTTTAACTTAAAAATCGGCTGGTCCGCAACGTTCTTCTGCCAAACGACCAACAAAGCAATCGCCCCAATCAACATGATTGCCTGCTCCCACCATTGCCAGTGCAATCTTTTGGCAAATGTCCATAACAATGCTGCTGTTTGCCAAACGAATAAAGCTGCAAATAAAAGAGGGACAACCTGATAGAGCCAGTGTGGTAGCCAATTTTGCAACATCAAAAACTGTACGCCACTTTGCAATAAAATCAGTAGCGTGTCAGCCACCAACCATAAAATCGCGGGTACAAATAACAAAGAATAATTTAAGGTACGCTTGGCAAGCAAAATCCCAGCAATCAACATGATGGTCGGCCAAATCAAATAACTGATCAACCCCTGTTCATTAAAATCGCTACCAAATTCTGCCACGAGCCAGCCAAATAAAATATTGGCGGCCAATGCCAACAGTGCAAACAGAAAAAACTGTCCAAACGTAGGCTTAACCCAATTAAAAGCACGCACTGACCCCACCAACATCCATAAAGCAGCAACGATGTTGGCAGCAAAATTTAAAGAAAATCTTGGCAGAGATTGGATTTTTAGGGATTCTAGCGACAAATGATGACTCTTTTATTGTTATGGATACATGACTGGTAAAACGGCTCTATTTTCGCAAAAATTAACGTTGGTGGCAAGCTATTTTACAAAAATTCGGTGTGTCTTTGTTTTTATTGACCAAAATCATTTACTGCACATTAAATGATGTCCAATCTTTGGTATAGGGCAAAAAATACCAACAAATATCATAATAACCATTGGGAACTCAAGACCAACATAAAGCCACGACACATCTGGTAGAGCTGTGTTAGGCAAAAGGCTTATTATTTAGCAAACTAGGCTAAGTTACTGCTAGGCATCGATGCATCTGCCAAAAACCACAAATTACCGTGATAAATATGTTAAAATAAGGGAGTTTTAATTTTACCTTCTCAACAATATCAAAGAATCAAAAGAGATGACATGGTTAGCATTTATCTACTCATTCCACTTAGTTTAATGTTGTTTGTGGTGGCAATTTGGGCAATTATCTATGCCGTCAAGTCCAATCAGTTTGAGGACTTAGATAACGCCCCTGACCAAATCATCTTAGACGATCGTCAAGCTCGCCGTGATGCTCTTAGTGAACACACTCATCGAGCACATGAGCAAGCTGACAGAGTGGCTCATAGAACCAAGGAAGATTAATGAATACAGCATTGTTATTACCCGCTCTTGCCATGGGGTTCTTGGGTTCGCCTCACTGTATGGGCATGTGCGGAGGAATTGTAACGGCTTTTGGCATTTCGCTAAAAGACCTTAGCCCCCAAAAACGCAAACTACTCATCTTTACCTACCA
>JBHCHC010000081.1:0-3648 GCA_041802645.1 Moraxella sp.
CAAACCGATGCCGCCATCAACCCTGGTAACTCAGGTGGGGCTTTGGTCGATGCTAATGGGGCATTGGTAGGTATCAACACGGTCATCTATTCACGCTCTGGAGGCTCAATGGGCATTGGGTTTGCCATCCCTACTAGCATCGTTGAACAGGTCATGAATGGGCTTATTAGCACAGGCAAAGTCAGCCGTGGTTGGCTTGGCATTGAAATCGCTCCTGTGAGCGATAATCCTACCAACCTCACCACTCGTCAAGGCGTGGTCATCGCTGGTGTGATGGCAGATGGTCCCGCCCAAAAAGCAGGACTGCAAGCAGGTGATGTGGTGCTGTCTTTGGATGGCAAAGCCATTAATAATGCTAACAGCTTAATTGGCGTGGTTTCTGCCAAAGCCCCGAATACCACCCTCACCGCCCTCATCAGACGTGGCAACCAAGAGCGTAAACTTGACATCACAGTGGGTGAACGCCCCAGTCGTGGCGGTCCAAACCGTCAAAATGACCAAGAAAGCCAAGGCAATCAAGGGCTGACTCCTGAAGAACGTGCGTATCTAAACGAACTATTCAATCAGCTTCAAAGACACGCACGCTAGCAACTACAAGCCTGCCGTGACAAGCCCAATATCCTTATTGGTTATTGGGTTTTTGGTATAAACTGCATTTTGAGGTATAATTTAGCATTCATTTATAAGCCGAGAGTATGATGAGCAGCCCCATTAATGATGAGAAAATTTTAGCTGTCCGTAAATTTTTATTAAGCCTACAAGACGCCATTTGCCATGCCTTAGAAGCCCAAGAGCACTCAGGTGGCATTGATGGTAGCAGCTCTGCTACATTTATGAGCGATATTTGGGAGCGTCCTGATGGTGGTGGTGGTCGCTCTAATGTATTATCAGATGGCATGGTGATCGAAAAAGCAGGTGTGATGTTTAGCCACATTCACATCAAGCATCTACCCCCCTCTGCCAGTGAACGTCACCCCCAACTGGCAGGAGCAACCGCCCAAGCCATGGGGGTTTCACTGGTCGTTCACCCCAGAAATCCCCATGTTCCGACCAGTCATGCCAATGTTCGTTTATTTGTCGCCACTCCTACCGATGGCGGTACACCGATTTGGTGGTTTGGTGGCGGATTTGACTTAACGCCATTTTACCCAAACCCAGAAGATGTCATACATTGGCACAGAGTTGCTCATCGTTTATGTCTGCCGTTTGGTGAAGAAGTGCATCCCACTTTTAAGGCGTGGTGTGATGACTATTTTTTCTTAAAGCATCGGGGCGAATGTCGCGGTGTGGGCGGGCTGTTTTATGATGACCTAAATACCGCCACCCAAGGATGGGATTTCGATACATGCTTTGCTTTCATGCAGGCAGTCGGACAAGGCTACCTTGATGGCATCATTCCCATTTTTAATAACAATAAAACCAAGCCTTACACCTCCGATGAACGTGCCTTTCAACTCTATCGCCGTGGTAGGTATGTAGAATATAATCTTGTCTATGACCGTGGCACGTTGTTTGGTTTGCAGTCTAATGGTCGCACTGAGTCTATTTTAGTATCAATGCCTCCTTTGGCAAGCTGGACATATCGCTATGAACCTAAGGCAGGGACGAGAGAGTTTGAGCTGACCGATTTTTATTTAAAGCCTAAAGATTGGCTAAATCTTAACTTTCCTAAACCATGATTGTCTTTATCTATTATGTCCGCTTCATACAGTAGTGACGAATGCATCATTAGCACATATTTAAAAACTCTAATAGAATAAACCGCAGGTTAGGTCAACCAAAGACGAGCTTAGGCAGTATACATCTGACAGTCGCAAATATCCGCCCTGTTATCAGACTCTCTTAAAGTCAATGAGAGGTGCTACATACTTGATGGTTTCTTGATGGTTTAAAGACATTACCTTAATCAAAAGCAGAAGGGTTTTTAGCCAGCCAATATCTTTAATCCAAAATAGATACTCTACTGCGGAGTCGTGATTTCTGGGGTATTTTCCTTTAGTGATGTTGGCTTGATCTTTGATTTCTTAATCTTGGTCGTTGGTCGTGTTTTTGGTTAAAAAGACTGGAGTGTCTTTGGCGGTTGTACCTTGGGTAAGCTGTGTATCTGACTCATTTAGGACATCTTGGTTTTTGAGGGCATTGGTTAAGTCGCCCTGAGCGATGACATCTACTGATTTTCTGGTATCTTATTTGTTTTATTCTATTACTCCTGTAATTTTCTCACTCCAGTTTTTATTGAAAAAAGTCCTATTTTTCAGACACAGTATACTAATAGCCCATTCCTTATTTTTCACTTCTTTTATTAATTTTATTTGATTTAAGACATGATGACATTCTTCTTGAGTGAGTTTCATGGCTTACTAACCCATTCTAAGCAATCATAAGGCTACATTGGTTAATACCATTCACATAAACACTCACTTATGTTATGATAAATCCACACCCTTAGCTCATTGCCTCATGACCCAAATAACCACCACCTCTGATGCCTCCAAAATAACACCTAAACCCGATGGCAACGCCTATTCGTGTTTGCTCCATTGCTCATTCTTTGCCATCCCATCGTATTCACTCTATATCAGACCATGATGGGTGACGTACAGCGAATCGCACGACTTGAACGGATTTTACCCACCATTCAATCTTATCAAATAGTCATGTACTCAGATTTGGACTGGTGTCAAAACCTGTTTTATCAACAAGGCAATTATATGAAACAATATTCAGATAGTCGTGGCTGCGACTATGGTCACGATAACATCAAAACCTTTAACCACCCACCAAAGCCAACAAGATTTTGACAACATTAAAGCACTCGTCAAACCAATGAGAGTAATTAGAATCACTAATGACAGTGGTTTTGGGCTTGGTGATGGTTCTGATGTCAAACAAATCGTTTTTTATATCGAAAACCTTTCATTTGACCGCTTATATTATATTTATACGCCCCATCATGGCATGACACAGGTAGATGGTATCGCTAACGAAATTATTATCACACCCATCAATTCACATTGGCTCAGGGTCGATGAGGACTGGAACTAAACCCATGGGATTAGACTGGCAATACCGCTTATTTTAAATCATCAAGGCATTGAAAATTTTGGTTTCACAAAAAAAATCAACCCATCAAACCATGGGCCAGAAGACCGTGATCAGTCTTTCATCTGCTCCATCTAAAACATCATCATGAGCAAATCATCCTTATCAAAGGATGGCTTCATCTGTCATTTCACTTGACCAAGAGCCACTTCTCATAAGCAGCACTCTATCAGCCCTTGCCGCCAACGCTCTATCATGCGTTACCATCAGCAGTGCCATGCCCAATGTGTCTTGCAACTCAGTGAGCAGCTCAAATACCGCAAGAGCATTCTCATCATCTAAGTTGCCCGTGGGTTCATCCGCTAAAACCAGACTTGGACGTGTAACCAAAGCACGAGCAATCGCCACACGCTGACGCTCACCCCCAGACAGCTCACTGGGGCGATGATGTGTGCGGTGCGACAGCCCAACCCGAGCAAGCAGCTCATTTGCTCTATTTGTGGCTTCACTAATGCTGACATCGGTACGCATGAGTAGTGGCATGGCAACATTTTCAGTGGCACTAAATTCAGCCAACAAATGATGAAACTGATAAATAAACCCCAA
>JBHCHC010000082.1:0-4447 GCA_041802645.1 Moraxella sp.
AGAGATATTAGACATTTTGATTGCTTATGCCAAAAATGCAGAGCAACAGCTTACACTCAAATCATGAATCATCATTTTTGCCATCAATCACAAAAGTACAGTCATGACACACATTAATAACACATTAACCGTCCACACCCAAAGCCATAACTACCCCATCTTCATCGGTTCAAGCGTAGACGCCCATGAGCCTCCTCATCATGTAGACTTGGCAAGTCCGATATTACCTTTCATTAAAGGCAGACAAGCCTTAGTGGTTACCAATGATACCGTTGCCCCCTTATACTTAGATAGCCTGATTCGTCATTTAAAAACCAATCAGCTCATGGTAGCAAGTTGTATATTACCCGATGGCGAGCAATACAAAAACCAGGAAGGAATTAACACCATCTATGACACACTCATGACAAATCACTTCGCCAGAGATTGCACGCTAATTGCATTAGGAGGTGGCGTCATTGGCGACATGACAGGCTTTGCTGCGGCAAGTTTCATGCGTGGAGTCAACTTCATTCAGATACCAACCACCCTGCTTGCCCAAGTGGATTCTAGTGTGGGAGGGAAAACAGGAATCAATCATGCTCTGGGTAAAAATATGATTGGTGCTTTCTGGCAGCCTGTTTGTGTATTAGCAGACATGGCAACCTTTAACACCTTAGCCAAAAGAGAGTTTGCGGCAGGTATGGCAGAAGTGGTAAAATACGCCTTGATTTTTGACAAAAATTTCTTAAATTGGCTTGAAGAAAATACCGACAAAATCAACAACAGAGACAGCAATGTGTTAAGCCAAATGGTTTATCAATGTTGCGACTATAAGGCAAAGATTGTCGCCAGCGACGAGCGAGAGTCTGGTGTGCGTGCCCTGCTAAATTTTGGACATACCTTTGGTCATGTGATTGAAACATATATGGGCTATGGTCAGTGGTTGCATGGCGAAGCGGTGGCAGTTGGCATGGTACAGGCAATGGTCATGTCACATCAACTGGGATTTATTGAGCGTTGTGAAGTTGCTCGTGTGACTGCCCTACTACAAGCCTTTGGTTTACCCATTAGACCCCCCTACATTGAACCTGCTGTGGCATTAGACTTGATGGGACATGACAAAAAAGTCCAAAATGGCAGCATTCGTTTGGTGCTCCTGCAAGAGCTTGGTAAGGCTTTTGTTACCAAGAACTTTGAGTTAACCACCCTAGAGCAAGTGCTGGCAGGCATTGACGAATACCTACCCTGCTAACTCCAAAGATTTATTTATTTAGCTTAAGAATACACCCAAAAGGTAAACTCATGATCCAAAGCGTATCAACCATTAATCAGAAATTTAGACGTCAAGCCCTGATTTGGCTTATCATGGCTGGGGTGATGTTGGTATTATGGCTACTCGTGTCCTTATTTAATAATACTCCCTCATCTGTCAAAGAACATAAAAAAACAGAAGCAACCGCACAAGATTTTGCCTTGCCAACTACTATTGAAAATTTAAGTGAGCTCTCAAAAGAAGTATCCCCCATCGATTTTGCGACGGTAGTGCGAGATTTACGTAATTATCCTGCAGAATTTAAGGGCAAAAAATTTTTTATGGATAATGAAAACCGTTGGACAGTCCAAGTCATGGACGTCACACAAAACGAAATCATCACCGAATACCTAAAAGGTCGCAGTGACCGTGATAAATTTGCCTATTTTCGCTATCACAACAGCAATAATGAGCAGCGTTACATCTTAACCTATGGCATCATGGGCAGCACCCAAGAAGCCATAGGCGCCATCAAGACGGTAGATTTTGGACTACCAAAAAGTGTACAGCCCATGCCCGAACAAATGAAGCGCTATATAGACATAATCGACAATTATGAGCGTTCAGAAGCAATGATTGATTTTTCAGAAGAAACGCCACGTGCCGTCAAACTAAAACCTACCAAAAAAGAAATTCCTGCTGAGGCTCCAAAAGCCGAGGATAAAAATGAAAAATCAGTAACGGAGAAAAACATTGCCGACTTAGATGCTGAAGAAGGAGGTGACGAGAGTAATACCACTAAGCTAAAAGCACCTCCAACCATCACTCCAAAAGAGGGGGTTGAAAAACCCAAGGCTAACATCAAAGAAAACCAAAATGCTGACAAACCAGAAGGTCGATCAGAACCCAAAGCAAGCGATGAGTCAAAAAATGATAAGCCCGCACCAGTTAAAGAATCTAACGTGGCAGACTTAGAGCCTGCACCTCCGATGGTTGATACAAACACGCCAAGCATTCCTGGCGATGACTGATTTGAAGATGAAATAAATGCTATTTACTGATAAGCATTTATTCCAGTAAAAACAGGAAGTGATATGAAAAACCTCAATGCTGATGTCGTTCTTGAACAATTAAAAATAGGCAATCTTCGCTATGTAGATAAAATAAAAAATGCCAAGGAGCATCATCAGCCGCCGCCCATTTTAGTTGAGGAACAAATGCCATCTGCCATCATTTTAGGATGTTCTGATGCACGAGTGCCAGTAGAACTCATCTTTGACCAAAAGCTAGGAGAATTATTTGTCATCAGAGTGGCGGGCAATGTGGTCGCCCCCTCACAAATCGGCTCCATCGAATTTGCTGCTGAAAAATTCGGTACTCAGTTGGTGGTGGTGCTTGGGCATAGCCATTGTGGTGCGGTGACAGCGTGTGTAGAAACACTCGTCAATCCCGAGCAGTATTACTCGCCCAATCTACAATCCATCGTAGATAGGATTCGCCCTAGTGTTTATAATCTGCATGAAATCTTAAGTGCCAGTCATGGTGAAATAGACATGGCTGAGTTTATTGAACGTGCCATCAGAGCCAATGTACGCATGTCAGTCAATCAATTAAAATATGGCTCACGCAGCATAGAAGACATGGTCAATAGCGGACGACTAACCATCGTAGGCGCTGAGTACGATGTTGCCACGGGCAAAGTCAGTTTTTTGAATGATTTAACTTTTAAATAAACTTGCTTTTACCAATTTAAAATTAAAATGAAAAACACAGGAGTCATCATGACCACCCTCTCACAACCCGCCAACGCTCTAACTGCTAATGGCGTCAAAGACATTCCTGTTGCCTCTGAGGGCTTTACTTTTAACCATGTCATGTTACGCATCAAAGACCCCGTCAAATCACTAGAATTTTACACTGGTGTGCTTGGCATGACCCTACTACGTCACAGTCAATTTCCTGATGCAAAATTTGACTTGTATTTTTTAGCAAAACTCACACAAAGCGAACGTGACCACCTACCTGATACAGCTGACTTGACCGCTTACGTCTCACGTCAACGAGGTATTTTGGAGCTGACCCATAACTACGGTACAGAAAACGAGGCAGATTTTAGCTATCATCATGGCAACAGCGAACCTAGAGGCTTTGGTCACATTTGTTTTGCCGTACCCGATTTGACAAAAGCGGTGGCATGGTTTGATGATAATGGGGTTGTTTTTCAAAAACGCCCAGAAGATGGCACCATGAAAGACATCGCCTTTATTAAAGACCCAGATGGCTACTGGGTAGAAATCATTGAATTAAAGCACTAACTTCATTATGACAGACAGGGTTTGGCGTCGCATCTCTCCAAGCCCTGTTTTTATCATCATGCAGACACCCATTCTTTAACTTATTTTCAAGAAAACCATTCATCTTTGTTTGCCCACAATCTTTTAATTTTGATGATAATACCCTATTTTTGGCGGAGTGGTTATGATTTATGACATGATTGGCGACATTCACGGACACGCTGATAAACTGGTGGGATTGTTAAATAAGCTGGGCTACACGCATGATGGTACCAGCTATGTTGCCCCTGAGGGTCATCAGGCGGTCTTTATGGGTGATTTTATTGACAGAGGCAAACAGCAACTTGCCACCTTAAACATTGTATTTGACATGATAGACAATCAACAGGCTTTTGCCATCATGGGCAATCATGAATACAACGCCATCTGTTACGCTGCCCAAGATGAAAATGGCGACTACCTACGCCTTCATACCGCTCACAATTTAAGCCAACATCAAGAATTTCTAAACGAAGTAGGGTTTGACACCGACTTACATCGCTACTGGATAAAGCGTTTTTATGAGTTACCACTTTGGCTAGAATCGGATGATTTTATTTGTGTTCACGCCTGCTATGATAAATACAGCATGGATATTTTATCGCCACTCTTAAAAGGCAATCGACTAACCCCAACCACCATTTCT
Source organism: Moraxella sp. (assembly GCA_041802645.1). Taxonomy (GTDB): domain Bacteria; phylum Pseudomonadota; class Gammaproteobacteria; order Pseudomonadales; family Moraxellaceae; genus Moraxella. The sequence continues at coordinate 4,214 of JBHCHC010000082.1, forward strand.
GACTTGGGTAAACAAGACACCAAAACCTACCATGCCATAGAACATCTATTAAAAGGCATTGAAAGCCCCCTGCCTGATGGCATGACCATGACTGATAAAACAGGCATCGTACGCACCCAAGCCCGCATCAAATGGTGGATTGAGGATTGGCAAAACGAGACCATTGATAAAACTCTAGGGGCTGTAGTAGATTAGCCTAAATCCCACACCATTTTCTCAATACTTTAAGCTGAT
>JBHCHC010000083.1:0-5507 GCA_041802645.1 Moraxella sp.
AATGACGCCAATGTTGTTGGTGTGACAGGTCAAACAGCTCCTGTAGGCGTGGTGAGTGTAGGGACCGAAAACGGTCAAACTCGTCAAATCCAAAATGTAGCTGCTGGCGTGGTCTCTGCCAACTCAACCGATGCCATCAATGGTTCGCAGCTGTATTATACTAACGAAGCCATTACCAATTTGGCAAATAACACCGTCAACTTAGGCAATCAAATACATGCACGCATTGACGATGTCGAAGAGGAAGCTAACGCGGGTGTTTCATCGGCGATGGCAATGGCGACCTTGCCACAAGCTTATATCCCAGGTAAGTCTATGCTGACAGGGGGTATGGCAACCTACAACGGAGAGGGTGCGGTTGCCGTTGGTTTCTCCAAGCTGTCTGACAATGGTCGCTGGGTACTTAAAATGTCAGGCTCAGCCGATACCAAAGGCAATGCAGGTGCGGCAGTTGGTGCAGGCTTCCATTTTTAATATGAACTCTAGTGGTTTGATTATCTTACACTCATGAATCAGTATGAGTGTAAGAGTCAACTGTTTAATTTTAAATTTTAAGGAATATTATGAAAGCATTAACTTTAAGTGCAGTCATGCTCGCCGTTCTTACCATGACAGGCTGTATGGGCACCAAACAGCTTAGCTCAAACATCTCAGAGTATGGCACCATTGACAATCAAGACGACGTTGTGTTCCCACAGCTTGATAAAGCATGGCAAAAAGACGGTCTTTTCCCAAATGCAGAAAATTTGTCTAAGATTCGCCCTGGCATTGCTAAAGATGAATTATACCAGCTTATTGGTCGCCCTCATTTTAGTGAAGCCAATCGTGCTCGTGAATGGGATTACATCATGAAGTTTTATCAAGATGATGATTCGGTAAAAGTATGTCAATATAAAGTCATTTTTGATGATAAATTTAAGGGTCAAGAATTTTATTGGCTACCTGCTGATTGTGCTCATTATGCTGCCGCCAAGCCCACAACAGCTATGCCTGTATTAACCCAAACACCAATCATCAAAGAAAAAATTAATCTATCGGCTGATGCTTTATTTAGATTTGATAAGTGGCAGTTGGCGGATATGCTGCCAGAGGGGCGTCATAGACTGGACGAGCTTGCTGTTCAGCTCATTGAATGGGAATCGCGTGGTGACAGTCGTGTTAGTCTAACAGGTCATACCGACCGCTATGGTGATGACATTTATAACATGAATCTGTCTATGTTGCGTGCTCAAACCGTACGTCAGTATCTCATCGGTAAAGGCGTGTCTGCTAGCACATTAAGTGCTCAAGGTGCAGGTGAGACTCAACCACTGCCAAGCGTCGTTTGTAATACCAACATGCCAAAACCTGAGCAAATCAGATGTCTGCAACCCAATCGCCGCGTCGAGGTTGATGTGATGGTCTATCCTTTTGCACAGTGATGTAACTTATCCTATGCTAACCATAAGCAGAAGATTTGCAAGAGAATAGAAGTTTATTTGAAATATTTAGGTTTAAAACCTGCTAAAAATCCCACTTGACAACGATTCAAGTGGGATTTTTGTGAGCTTAATTTATATTGATTGACACAAAATTATTTTTTGCTTCGAGCGGCTTCATAAATGGCTTGATTTTCAGGAAGCAATTTTTCCATGGCTTGGATGCGACTGTTATTATTTGGGTGGGTTGAGAGAATGCTGCCGATTTTGCTACCCCCACCTGATTTGGCATTCATTTTTTTCCAAACATTGATGGCATCAGCAGGATTGTAGCCTGCCATTGCCATGAGTTTCATGCCGATGGCATCTGCCTCATATTCGTGATGACGAGAGTAAGGTTTGTCTAAGCCATATTGCTGAAGAATGTCTGCTCCTAAATTGACCATGTCGGTACTGTATCCTGTATTGGATTGTACTGCCGCCGCTCCAAGCTGCACAGCAAGACCAGACAATACGCTAGCACCCATTTGTTTTTTACTGTGTTCTTGTAGGGCATGACCCATTTCATGACCTACGATGGCAGCGATTTCACTTTCTGTTAAGTTATAATTTTCAGCCAATCCTGTATAAAAGGCCATTTTACCTCCTGGCATTGCCCATGCATTCTCAGTCTTATCTCTGATGACGGTAATTTGCCAGTCAAATTTCATGCCTGTGTTGTTAAGTGCATCAGCATGAGGTCTTAGTCGATTAAAGGCGCGGTGCACGGTTTTGGCAGTGTTTGAGCTGGTGTCAATTTTTGCCTTGCTAAGCATTTGTTGGTAGTGAGAAGTTGCTTGAGCATTTAGGGTTTTTGAGTCCATACCTACCATATCAGCGACTGTGGTACAGCCAGAGAGAGTTAAAGCAGCAGTCAATAGGGCGATGCTAAATTTTTTCATAAAAATTCCTTGTGCTGGTTTGAGGTTTATCGGTTGCTATGGTTTGATTTAACAAGAGATTTATGTCAATGTCAATCACTCCATTTATCATAGCATTTTTGGCTTTTAAAAACAATCATATGCCAAGGTATGGTGACAATTCATAACATTGAAACAATTTTTTAAACAATCACTGGCTAAAAGGCTGCTGTGTTACTTGGACTTAAGTCATCTTAAATCATCCACTCTTATTCATGACAGGATTTCAAGTCATGAAACTTTAAAGTTAGGTCAGTGACCGCTCATAAAAAACACTTGAATATTTAAGCTAAGTTGTTTAATATAAACACATAATTTATACTTAAACTTGAATTGTTTTATGTGTATTGCCAAACGGAGGTGAATCATGTGTTGTAAGATTGATTTAAATTCACAAGCAGAAGCCGCTCATTTCTTGGGTAAGACCGAGCCAAATTTATTGCCTAAGACCGCTGATAATGTGGCAGGTAACATTGTCTATACAGGAGAGCCTGCCATGAGTCTTTGGGATAAAATCATGGCTCGCTTGCAAGCCAATAAAAACGATTAATCGTTCAATCAGTTGTCAAATATAGGAATCATCATGCCAAAACAAATCATTCATACCGACGATGCACCAAAAGCGGTAGGTACGTATTCTCAGGCGGTCAAAGCAGGAAATACCGTCTATGTATCAGGTCAAATTGGACTTGACCCTACCACGATGACTTTACGTGAAGGTTTTGTGGCTCAGGCGGAGCAAGTTTTTGATAATCTTGAGGCGATTGCTAAAGAGGCAGGAGGTAGCCTTAGTGATGTGGTGAAATTTAACGTTTCACTTACTGATTTAAACGATTTTAATGACTTGAACAAAATCTTTGAAAATCGCCTAAGTGCGCCTTATCCTGCACGTGCCGCTTTAGAGGTGTCCGCCCTGCCAAAAGGAGCGTTGGTAGAGATTGAGGCGATTTTATATATTGAATGACAGAGCGGATGTGATGAATTAAAGGTTAAGGGTGTAGACATACGCCCTTATTTTATGGGTTATCGTTAGGGCGTGTTCGGTCATGTTAGTACAAGTTGCTTTGCCTGTACCTCTGTATCGAGTATTTGATTATACTCATGCCTGTATGGATGGTCTGCAGGAGCCACCTAGAGTGGGTGTGCGGGTCAAAGTACCATTTGGCAATCAAGAGCTTATTGGTGTGGTGGTATCTCATATTCATCCTGATGAGAGTGATGTACCACCACATAAATTAAAATCCATCATTGCAGTCATTGACGAACAACCGATGATGGATGAGTATTTTTTTAGACTCGCTCATTGGTTGTCCTCTTATTATCATTATCCGCTAGGCGATACGATGGCAGTGATGTTGCCCACGCTCATTAAGGCAGGTAAGCCGATAGAGGATGTTGTATGGTTATATCGGGTAAGTTCGCATGCAGATGATGCACATGTTAAACGTGTTCTAAGTAAGACTGCCAAAAAACAGCATGCTGATTTTGCGATTATTCGTGATCATCCTGACCATAATAAGCAGGCGTTAAAAGCACTTGGTGTGAGTGAGCGAAACTTGACAGTTTTTATGCAAAAAGATTTGATACAAAGCCATGCCATGCCAATCACGCCTCCGTCCATTGCTGATGTGAGACAAACCCCCTTGATGCTAAATGATGAACAGCAATCTGCATTATCAGTCATTGAGCAGAGCATTAATGCCCATCGATACCAAGGCGTGATATTAAATGGCGTGACAGGCTCAGGTAAAACTGAGGTTTATTTGCAGGCGATGCAAAAAGTCTTGGCGCAGGGTAAACAAGTGCTCATCATGGTGCCTGAGATTGGGCTGACACCACAAAGTCGTGAGAGGTTCTCAGCACGGTTTTCGGCAAATGTCATTGTGCTGCATTCAGGGCTTAATGATAAGGAAAGGTTAGCAGGCTGGCAGGCGTGCCGTCAAGGACAGGCACAGATTATCATTGCTACCCGTTCAGCATTATTCTATCCATTTGCCAATTTGGGCATCATCATCATTGACGAGGCTCATGACACAAGTTTTAAACAACAAGACCATCTGCGTTACCATGCCTGTGATGTGGCATTGTATGTGGGGGTATTAAAACAAATTCCTGTGGTATTAGGTACGGCGACCCCAAGCCTCGAACAAATCAAACTTATTCGAGATGGTAAGCTGACTGAGTGCCGACTCACGAAGAGAGCGGGAAAGGCGATACCTCCTACATTTCATTTGGTGGATATGAAAATGGGGACGAGGTGGCAGATGGATATGACAGGTGAGAGTCATGATACAGAATTATCTCATGAGACAGTGCAAGCAGTGCATGAAACCTTAGAGCGTGGTGAGCAGGTGCTGATGTTTCTAAATCGTAGGGGGGTATGCACCGATACTACTATGTAGAGCATGTGGCTGGCAAGCAGACTGTGTGCGATGTAGTAGCCATCTTACCTTGCATAAACATCCATTTAAAAAAGTACGCCATGCTAACGAACGCTATCTATATAATTATCTAAAATGTCATCATTGTGGCTATCAAGTGGGGACGCCAAGCACCTGCCCAAGCTGCCACAGTTCAAATCTGGTTCATTTGGGGCAAGGAACTGGGCAGCTTTATGAAAGACTGCATGGGATTTTCGCTAATCCACAAAGTATGCAACACCCTTATCCCATCATACAGATAGACCGTGATACGGTACGTGGCGTTGGAGGGGTTAGGGGGGCATGGGATAGGCTTTATGACCGTATTGGCACAGGCGAGCCGATGATTTTGGTGGGTACGCAAATGCTAGCTAAGGGGCATCACTTTCCTAACGTGACTTTGGTCGTGATTGTGAATGTCGATGGGGGATTTTTATCGCCTGATTTTCGCTCCCCTGAACATACTGCTCAGATTATCATGCAGGTAGCAGGTCGAGCAGGTCGAGCAGGTCGAGCAGGTCGAGTGCTGATACAGACCTACAATCCTAACAATCCTCTACTGCTTGATTTGATTCATCATGGTTATGACAAATTTGCTTCTGATTTATTGGCAGAGCGTCAAGGATTGGGACTCCCTCCATACAGTCATGCAGTGCTGATTCAGGCAGATGCACATCAGTTAGACGTTGCTAAAAATGCCATCATCGCTG
>JBHCHC010000084.1:0-22786 GCA_041802645.1 Moraxella sp.
AGCGTGACTATAACTTTGGTGAATCGATCGTTTATGGTGTTGGGTCTGGTTTTGGTTGGGCATTGGCGATTGCCACTTTGGCAGGTATTCGCGAAAAACTCAAATATTCAGACGTGCCCGCCCCTCTTCGCGGTCTTGGCATTACCTTTATCACCGTTGGACTCATGTCACTTGGCTTCATGTCATTTGGCGGTATGAGCTTATAAGGAGAAAACATGTTTGGTACAGCATTAGGCGGTGTCGCCATGTTTACCGCCATCATCATGGGCTTGGTGGTGGTGATTTTGGTAGCACGCTCACGTCTTGTCAGCTCAGGCAAGGTCACAATCAATATCAACGACAATCCCGATAACAACGTCACCACAGCCGCAGGTGGCAAGCTACTACAAACCTTGGCAAGTGAAGGTATTTTCTTGTCCAGTGCTTGCGGTGGTGGTGGCACATGCGGTCAATGTCGCTGTAAAGTACTCGATGGTGGTGGCTCTATTTTGCCTACCGAAGAAGGTCACTTTACTCAAGGTGAAATCCGTGATGGCATGCGTTTGGCATGCCAAGTGGCGGTCAAACAAGACATGAAGATTGAGATTGACCCTGAATTCTTTGATGTTAAGAAATGGGAGTGCGAGGTTATCTCCAATGATAACGTCGCCACATTCATCAAAGAATTGACGCTTAAAATTCCTGAGGGTGAAGTCGTACCGTTTCGTGCCGGTGGCTATGTGCAGCTAGAGGCACCGCCCCATACGGTACATTATAAAGACTTTGATATTGCCAAAGAGTATCATGAAGATTGGGATAACTTTAACCTATGGCGTTATACGTCTACGGTTACTGAGCCTGTGATTCGTGCCTATTCCATGGCGAACTATCCTGAAGAAAAAGGCATCATCAAGTTCAACATTCGTATCGCCAGCCCGCCACCAAGAGGTCCTGAAGGCATTCCTCCTGGTAAGATGTCATCCTATGTCTTTAGCCTAAAACCTGGTGATAAAATTACCGTATCAGGTCCTTATGGCGAGTTCTTCGCCAAAGACACCAAAGCAGAAATGGTGTTTATTGGTGGGGGTGCAGGCATGGCACCGATGCGTTCACACATCTTTGATCAGCTAAAACGCCTAAACTCTGACCGTAAAATCAGCTTCTGGTATGGTGCTCGCTCTAAACGTGAGATGTTCTATGTAGAAGATTATGATGGATTGGCCGCTGAATTCCCCAACTTTGAATGGCATGTTGCTCTATCAGACCCACAACCTGAGGATAACTGGGAGGGTTATACAGGATTTATTCACAACGTCCTGTATGATAACTACCTAAAAGACCATCCCGCTCCTGAAGATTGTGAATTTTATATGTGTGGACCACCTGTCATGAACGCTGCTGTCATCAAAATGCTCAAATCCTTGGGCGTAGAAGATGAAAACATCTTACTTGATGACTTTGGAGGCTAGTCCACCAACAAAAATCCACCCGTAATATGGGTGGATTTTTTACATTGTTCAATGTTAAATTTAAATATTGTCATGAGCTAGGGCGTATTGATATTTCACACGCCCTAAGAAAATATTGGATATTAAATGATGGGCATGCTTTTGGTGAAAAATAAGCCAAATCTTGCCTTTAGACAACATATTGGACAATAAACTGGTTAATATGATGATATTGACCAGTTTATTGTCCAAAAGAGTCCAAAAGATGGGCGTTTATCTAAATTTTTCACTCAAATTGAAACATCAATACGCCCTACTCTAGAAAAGTCGGCAATACAAGAAAAAACATTGGTTTTAAGTAAGCTTCTAAAAAACATCACCCTGATAAACGACTAGGCTGACATCAAAACCTTATCTCTTAACTTCTCCAAACGCTCGACGTTCGACTCGCTCAACTGTTTAACATAGCGACATTCACGCTCCGCCACACTCGTAGGACTGAACATTTTTTGAAAGTTACCATGCTGAGCTAAAGAGGCGATGTGCTTAGGTGACAAAAGCACCAACAAGCCCTCCTTGTGTTTGACGCCCACACCCAAGACATCCATCTGTCTACTTACATCACTGACATAGGTACGCACAGGTAGTGCAAATCGCTTTAACTCACGGTGCTTATCATAAATCACACGATTGAGCATGAGAATTAAACGGGCAAGCATGACAGATGCCAAAGCTGATTTTGCAAATTCGTTCTTACCCACCAGCACAATCTGACAGCCATCATCATCAAAATCCGATACCTCATGAATGGCAACACCTGAGAAAACAGGCAGTGCCGCAAGTTCTTGGGTGGCTTTTTCAACCAATTGCTGACACAGTGAAAAATAGAGGGTTTTTGTCTGTTGACCGATGGTGTCCAGCAATTGATTCGGATCGTCAAATCGCACCTGAACAACCAACTTGTTGCCCTTATCCTCTAGGTATGTTTTTGATATTTGTCTCTCTAAGCTACCATCTTTATCATGAAGCATTATACCATCATCTGATGATGAATGATTGCCCGACTCTGCCTCGTCCTGCGATGCGTGACTGTCATGCTTGACCGTTTCAAGCAACCCTTTTGCCAATAGGCGATCGCGCACTTGATGGGCTATTTCTAAGCGTAAACTTTTTGACGGTCTTGCCATATGGCTGTACACAAACCACAAAAATATATGTAACAATGCTACCGCTGCCAAGTATATCCAGTTATCAGAAATGATTTGTGCTCGACTGACTGGAGTGGTGTGAACGACCACCTTTCCTAGCACATTATCATGATTGGTAATCATCTCCTCCGCCAAGACTCCCGATGATGACTCCAGTCCTAGCGGTACGATGATGCGGTCATTGACATCATACACTCCCACAAACGCCAAATTTCCCAGTTGCAGGTAGCGATTTGCAACCACGCTCATGCTGATGCGGTCATTAATGCTCAAAGGGGTGGCAAGTTCTTGACTGAGCAATAATACTTGTTGCTGAGCGTTACTTGCCTGCTTGTCTGTTAGCTGTCTTTGGGTGTGTAGTACAAAAAACAGTAAATTAAGCGTCAAGCTGACTAAGGTGATGATGGCAAATAAACCAAGGCGGGGAGCAGTATAAGTCATGTGAATCTTAGATGTCAGTCATATTTAAAAGACTAATTTTATCATTTGAAGGCAAAAATAACTATAGGGCATGATCGGTTTTTATTTTTAAATAACAGCAACATTCGCTTGTGGATTTAACCCCATCATAGATGCCGATAAAATTGCAAGTTTTATCATGATGGTTGAGATAAATGCCGAAAATCATGCTTTTATCCTTTTATTTGCTTAGGCAAAAATGTTAGAATACCATACAGTTACATTTTGAACATTTATTAACCCAAAATATCCACCCAAATAAGAGAATTTTCGTGAATACTTACGCCCTACCCAAAGATTCCAAAGCATGGCAAAACGCCCTAGCAGGTGTGCAACACCTTCTACCTCAAGATGTCGCCCACAGCATTGACAACTTAAATGATCTGCCCATCTTCGCCGTGATCATCGTCATGCATTCACAGGCCATGATAGAGCTGATGCATGACCATAAAGACATGGATATGGTTGTTCAAGCATGGGTCAGTGAGCAACGTGGTTGGTTGGCGGCGGCGGTTGCTGACGATGCACAAGCCATTGCCAATGCCCATCAAATCAGTACGCACGAATCATTAAGCGACGTTCATGTTTATCGCTATCTGCTCATCCCCACCGATGATAAGCACATGACACCAAGCAAAAAAGAAGCCATTGCTCATATCATTGATGAACAGCTGACCACATATCTGAGACAAACACTCAAAACCAAGATGAGTGATGACCTAAAAATAGAGGGTGATGTGGCAGAATTGACCGCAGAGCAGTTAGCAAAACTCTCCAAACATCAGCATTTAGATGTTCATATTTTGTCCATCGCCCAAATGTTACGTCCACATAAACTGGTCTGCTTTGACATGGATTCCACACTGATTCACCAAGAAGTCATCGTAGAACTTGCCAGTATGGCAGGTGTGGCAAATAAAGTGGCGGAAATTACCGAAGCTGCGATGCGTGGCGAGATGGATTTTAGTGAAAGCTTTGCCAGACGTGTTGCGTTATTAGAGGGCGTGGACATCTCAGTGGTGGATGACATCATCAAGGAGCGTATTACATTCTCAGAAGGGGCTTTTGCCACCATCAAAGCCCTAAAAGCCAATGGCTGTCATACCGTACTGGTTTCTGGAGGTTTCATACCCTTTGCCAAGCATGTAGCACAAACGTTGGGCATGGACGAATATCATGCCAACCCCTTGATGGGCCTAGGCGGCAAACTCACCGGCATGACAGATACCAACATCATTGATGGTAAAGCAAAAGCTCGCATCGTTGCTCACATTGCCGATGAGATGGGCATCAGTATGGACGAGGTGGTATGCGTGGGTGATGGAGCAAACGACCTGCCCATGATGGCATTAAGTGACATTGGAGTCGCTTATAAAGCCAAACCCATTGTCCGTGCTAAGGCAGATACATCAGTAAACATCACAGGTCTTGAAGGGGTGCTTTATGCCATGGGGCATCGCTTTGATAAGAAATTTTGATGTGGATAACTGATGGATAAATAAAGTTACCAAAAACAGACCTTAATCATCAATCAATAACGCCTAAGAATGGTATAATATCAAGATGCATTATTAGCACTTTTTCTTTTTAATAAATGCATCTTGATAATCTGATTTATTTATCCTTAAACCACTCATTTTTGATTTTATCGACTTTTATCTGAGAACACACCATGCTCACCTTGCCCATCATTGATGTAAAAACCGACCCACTTGACGCCCTACTCTATGGACTGGGACTGCGTTTTACATCACTCGCCAAAAGCAACAATGATGCTTATCATCATCTTGTCAAAGACAAAGAGCTCGCCATCGCTTTTAAAAGTGGTGACGGAGTCAATCGTTATTACCGCTTCGTTGATGGGCAATTCGGACAAGCCTTAGGCGATGTCAAAAATGCTGACTTAACCATTAACTTTAAAACTTCCATGACAGGCGTACGTCTGCTCGCCAAAGGTGATGTTGCCAGCTTTATGACTGCCATTCAAGATGGCGATGTGACCATCTCTGGGGATTATAAGTTGGTGTTGTGGTTTGCCAGCATTGCTAAGCATGCCGCCACCTTGCCTGAACCTTATGTCGATTATATCAAGCAAGCCAAACCTTATCTAGAACAAGCACGCCCTTATCTTGACAAAGCCGGTCAGCTTATCAAGAAATTCAAAAGCAAAAAATAACATCACCATCCCATCAAAACACAGCATCAGGCTGTGTTTTTTTAAGCTTTTTATTTTATTACCTCTTTTTAGTAATTGCTCTTTATCCTTGATGGTTGGCGATGCCGATAAATTGACGATGGCATAAAATATATCTCAGCCGCCTTCTACCAACCCTTACGGCTTTATCCCTAATTCTTTGTCAACCATGGTGGTCATGACAGCCTTGATTGATGATAAAATCCACCAACGTCTCAAAATCATCAAACACCCCATCAGGATGACTGTCCGCTATCGGCTCACCATAGTTGTAGCCATAAGTCAAAGCAAGAGTGCTCATGCCTGCTCTTTGACCTGCCATGATGTCATTCATCGAGTCGCCCACCATCACCGCATTCGACACATCCACATCGAGCGTTTTGCAAATGTGCCAAAGCGGTTCGGGCTCAGGCTTTTTGCTGGCTAAGCTATCACCCCCAAGCACACAAGCAAACTTGCCTGTCCAGCCCATATGGTTTAGGATGTCAGGCAAAAATTGGTGGGGCTTATTGGTGCAAAGTGCCAATGTATAGCCCTGCTTTAATAAGCGTGTCAGTCCCTTAGTAACACCATCATACTCCACAGTTTTGCCTTGGCAAGTGGCATATTCTTGCAGAAAAAGCTTGTGTGCTTGATGGGATTTATCAAGTGGCAAGTCTGCCCATGTCATCACACGCTCAACGAGCTTGACCGACCCATTACCAACCCAGTGCCTCACCAAAGATTCGCCCGCAGGAGGTTTATCAAAATGAGCGAGCATTTTGTCCACGCCCTCTGTCAAATCGGGTACGCTATCAATTAACGTACCATCTAAATCAAAAATAATGAGCGACTTTTTCATAAAACCACACTATACATCCATCAAAAATTTTAAAAACTAAGAGAATTCTACCAAAAAGTGCGTAACAAACACCAAAAAATCATGAAAAATTGGCTCAAATTGTAACAAATTATGTAAAAATAAAGAAATCATCCAAGATTTCACCATCTTTTTTCTATAATGACTTAAATATCGCCAAAAATATCCTTAAAATAAGAATCAAAGCCTAGGAAATTGACTAAGAAATTAAGCGATTTAAGGCATGACAAGAGGTGAGTGCATGAATTTTGGTAGATTTGAGTAAGATTTCACCCCAAATTGTGATAAAAGTAACAAAATATTTCAAAACTGGGTGAGGGTTTGAGATAAGCAGCTCAGATTTTGCAAAACTTTACATTTAACACCACAAATACGCACAGTTTTTAAGAAATATTTTGTTACCATACATTCATCGGCACCAATGAATATAAATGAGTTCTTATTCTAGTATTCTAGGTGGCGACATAACAAAAAACTCGGTGCTTGCACCATTATTGGAGAGAAACCATGAAAATGTTAAACAAAACCCTTTTGGCACTTGCAACGTCATCGCTTCTTGCCGTGAGTGCCAACGCCATGGTAAGCTATGGTGCTAATAGCGTAGGTCAGCCTTATTTGGGCGTTAAAGTAGGTCAAATTGATATTGACGTTGATAATGCCAATGCTGATAAAGCTACTGCTTACGGCGTATATGGAGGTTATAATTTTGACCAAAACTTTGGGATTGAAGCTGAATACCTAGGCACCGACAATGCAGACCTAACCTCTGCTACTGGCAAAGGTGAGTATGATGCAAAAACTTATGGTGCTTATGGTACTTATCGTTATCACTTTGCAGGCACCCCTGTTTATGCTAAAGGCAAATTAGGCATCGCAAAAACTGAAGCTGAGAGCACCTCGGGCAACATCGTGTTAGATGCGGATAAGACATCACTTGCAGGTGGTGTGGGCATTGGCTTTCAGCCAACAGCAAATTTTGGTATCGAGGCAGGTTACAACTACCTAAACTCTGATGCTAATATGTGGGGCGTGGGTGCTCACTTAGCATTCTAACTAACCCGACGGTTTAAGTATTAATTCTTAATGCTTTAAGTCTTAATAAGGTTAAATTCAACAAACAGCCGTAAAGTGATTTACGGCTGTTTTTATGGTTTGTTTATGCTGCGATAATTAGAAACAGCCCAGCGATGATGGTATATAGCATAAGGCAAAGCACAAGTATTGCCTTATTTTTCTATCTTCTCATGCTGACTTAATGGTTGCTTGTGCGACAATACTACCATGCTCTCTCATCTCAATGACAAGCTCATTGGGTTCGTCCCGAACCACTTGCCAGTCGCCCGAACCCTTAGGCAGACCGTTAGCTGTCACACTGATGCATTTATTTTTTAGGCGAATCATGGGAGGGGTGTGTTTATAGACAATGCTTTGCCCATCTTTTTGGAAAATTTGCTGAGCAATGACCGAGGCTTGTGAGCGATGTGGTGCAACATAACGGCATGGTATTCCATCAATGTTGATGCAGTCGCCTAAGGCATAGATGTTGGGAGTGCTGGTTTGCAGCGTCTCGGGATTTACCGCGATGCCTGTTTGTTTATTAAAAGTAAGATTGGCACGATTAGGCAAGCGTTCATGAACAACAAGACCTGTAGCGACGATGATTTCATCAACCATCAGTGGCGTTGTCTCTTGTGTGGCACAATCAAACAGAGCAATCTCACGACCTGTGGCGGTGGTTTTTACCCCTTTTACCATGCTATACCCAAGCCAATTTACCCCCAATGACTCAATGCCACCTAAAATACGCTGGCCTGCCATGGCAGGTAGTAGCGTAGATAGAGGTCTAGGGTGAACATCAATCAAGCTGATGCGATGACCAGCTTTCGTCAAATCCTCACTCAACTCCATGCCAATCATTCCTGCACCGATGATGGCGATGTGCTTGGGTGTGCTTAGATGAGATTGGAGCTCGACAAATCTCTCTAAGTTGTTGACATGCCAAGCCATCTCCTTGGGAATGGTTGGCGGATAGGCGGGACTGGCACCGATGGCAAGAACAAGCTTATCATAATGTACCGTACCACGTGTGGTGTGTAGGCTTTGTGTTTGGGTGTCAATGTTGGTGACAAAAGTATGTGCCAGTAATTGGACGTTATTATCAAGTGCTGCTTGTTCGCCTGTGGCACGCACCAGTTCGGCTCGCCCTTTATTCTGAGAGATGGCAACAGAGAGCATCGGCTTGTGATAGCGGTCAGCCCCATCACCACTGATAAGGGTGATGGGTGTATCTTTGTCCAAGGCACGCAAAGCATCGACCATCGCCCAGCCTGCCAATCCTCCGCCGATGATAACCACGCCACGCTCATCACGGTCAAAGACGACAGCAGGAGCAACATGGCTCGTCTCTTCATAGGGTTCAAAATCACTTTTACGAACACCACATAAAGGACATTGCCAATCATCGGGAATGTCTTCAAAACGAGTGCCGGCAGGCAGACCATCTTCGGGGTTGCCAAATTCTTCATCATAAATATAACCACAGGCAAGACAGATAAATTTTCGCCATGCACCACGGTTGTCAGTGGGGGTAGTTGTCATGATTACCTTTTTATGTTTGAAAATATGATATCAGCAATGGCGTATTGACCATCCAACAGCAAATACACACCAAAAAGCATCAAATAAAATATTCGATCGGCGTTACTTTGGGTTCATCCATGAGCTGATGAGACAGATAACGCAAATGCTTGATGGCAGGCGTAACAATCGCCACAAATTGAGCCTCACGCAGACGGCGTTGGGGATTGGCAGTCATCAGATAACCCTTTGCCCCCTGATGAAGCATGGCGGCTTGAGTGGCTTTGAGTGTCAGCATTGCACCTTGTTCACGCACATTCAGCACATCTAGAAAAAACTCCTTATCACCGTTAAAAGGGTTTTCACTCAGTGAGAGCACCTTCGCCACCAAGTTATCAAGTTCTAAGGTGAGGCTACCTGCTTGATCTTCTAAAAAAGCATTACTTATCGCCGTCCCTGCTTTAATGTCATCAATCGCCCCCATGATGATTCCCGCTCCGATGCCCAACTGCATGAGCACAAATGCTGAACGAATGCGTGCAATGAATGCCTTACAAGGCAAAGCAATGATGTCATCAACATCAATGGGATAATCAATCAATTCAATTCTCAGCGTACTAGACCCTTCCATACCACTAAATGGAGGGCAACTGTGTAACTGCCACGTGTTGTTGCGTGCTTTATCAAATCGCAGTAAGAAAAACACCTCATCATCGGTGCCGTCTATCTTCGCCACCGCACCACAGTATTGACCTTCATTAATATGGCTGATCCACGGTAAAATACCGCTGATGGTATAGCCATTGCCATGCTTCTTGGCGATGAATTTCATGGTCTCGATGTTTGCCCACGTTTTCATAGGATTGGAGAGAGCCGTACCACCAAAAGTATTGGCAAGGGTATGATTATCGAGCATCTCACCCTTGAGTAAGGCATTATCCGACTGGTCAAGATAAAGCCCCATCACTTGATGACACCACGTTAAAAATGCTGTTGTCCCACACACTCGACCTACATTGGCATTCGCTAATATGGCCAAATCAAAGCGGTTGCCATAAGCATTTAGGTGTGGGGCGAACAATCCTGCTTTACCCAGCAGGCTCATTTGTGCCAACGGATAATAGCCTTTATCTATATCAATGACTTTAGGAGCAAGATGTGTGTCTGTCAACTTAGCAATACCATCCAAAAAGGCGGCTTGGTCAGTAAAATTAAACATGAATAACTCTTATGTTTTTAGAATAAATGATGTGTAGCAAAAAAAAGAAGCATGGGCTGTTTTCAAAACGTAAGTATAGCATATTTAGAGATGATAAAGCAGACAAAGTGAACACAAATGTTTTTGAGAGGTGTTTAATCTTGATATTCTTAAGAAGTTATAATACCAACAGCCTTGACATGACATAAAATTTGGGCTAAGTTTATGTGCTTAGCCCAAACAAACAGATTAAACAGCAGAACCTAGAGCTTACCTTCAGTCACGAGTATACGAATGGTTTTTTTATCGTGTTTACCCACGCTTGTTTTGGGAATCTCAGTCACAAACCTAAGCTCATTTGGTATGCCATATTTAGGGATAATTTCACGCTCATAGGCTTGCTGTGCTAATGCCAAGATGTCTTCAGGGGTGATGTTATCATGATTTGGTTTTTTGACAACCAAAGCCAAGGGTCTTTCGCCCCATTTATCATCAGTCACGCCAATGACAGCAATGTCTGCCACAGAAGGATGTAGCGATAAAATCGTCTCAATCTCTAGAGAGGATACCCATTCGCCCCCTGATTTGATGACATCTTTTAAGCGGTCGGTCACTCGAAGCACGCCGTGACTGTCCATGTGGGCGATGTCTTGGGTATGTAGATAGCCACCTGCCCACAGGGCATCACCTGCATCTTGATTTTTAAAGTAGCTTTGAGTGAGCCATGGTGAACGCACCACCACCTCGCCTGTAGTTTTGGCGTCTTGTGGTTGTGGATTGCCATTCTCATCCCAAACTTGTAAATCCACAAGTGGAACAGGCGATCCTGTACCGATGCGAATAGATAAGGAGTTCTCTATTGTCAATGGCTCCTTCTTGTCAAAGGTCGCCACCGTAATCACAGGACAAGTCTCGCTCATGCCATAGGCAGTGTAAACCTGTATGCCATTATCTAAAGCACTTTTGGCAAGTCCTTCGGTCAAGCGTGAGCCCCCGATAATCATCTTTAAGCCATCGAACTTCACGCCACGTTCTGTCGCCTCTTTGAGCATCATCTGTAAAATGGTCGGTACACAATGGGTGAAACTGACCTTATGCTCAATTGCCCAATCCACCAGTAGGTTTGGCAAATAACGACCAGGATAAATTTGCTTTAAACCAATCATGGTTGCAACATAAGGGATGCCCCAACCGTTAACATGAAACATGGGCGTGATGGGCATGTAGACATCTGAGTAACGAAGTCCGACCTCATCAGGGTTTAGCCCCGCTCCCATCGCCACACCCATGGCATGGAGTACGATTTGACGATGGCTAAAAAATACGCCTTTGGGGTCACCCGTAGTGCCTGAGGTATAAAAAGTCGTGGCAATGGTGTTTTCATCAAAATCTTCAAACTCAAAGTGTGTGTCAGCACGTTCAAGCAGCTCTTCATATTCACCCGTCACAAAGCTAGGAGTAGGCGTGTTATGGTCATCAAGCCAAATTACTTTTTCAATACTTGGCACATCATGGATGTGCGATTCAATCATCGGCAAAAACTCTGAATTTAGCAGCAACACCTTGGGTTTGGCATGGTTTAGCGTATACAGAATCTTATCAGGTGACAGTCGAATATTGACTGTTTGCAGAACAAGTCCAAGCATGGGAATGGCAAAATAAGCCTCCAAATAGCGATGACTATCCCAATCCATGACCGCTACAACATCACCACGTTTTAGACCAAGGTCAGTCAAAACATTGGCAAAACGTTGAATGCGAACCAAAAATTCACGATAAGTGAAGCGAGCCTTGTCAGCATAAAAAATCTCTTGGTCAAGCGAGACTGCTTTGGCTCGGTTTAACAGCTGTTTGATGATAAGAGGGTAGGGGTAGGCATGATCACTGGGTTCATAACCGTGAGGCTGTGCTTGGTCGTGCAAGTCGTGCATGATGTATCCTTACAAACAAATAAAAAAAGAAAATCATCAACCGAAAATTGATGATTTAGCATCATAATGTTTTTTAATCACCTTGTAAGTCTTATTTTTGTAAATAAAGTTTAACATACTTGCAGATGTGATTGCTTTTAGGTACTATTTTTGTTAAAAATCCCCAACCGATGGTTGAGGATTTTACTATGGTAAGACTCAGTAAGTCTACTTTAGAATTTGTGGCTAAAACCAACTGAATAGACCACAGGATTCACTTCCAGCTCACCGATTTTTTCACCATTAAGCTCTAGGTCAGTTTTTAGGTCAACATAACGAACATCGGCGAATACACCCCAAGGAGAACTTGGCTTAGAGTAAGTCACACCAACTTGGGCGGCAGGAGCAACTACCGTATCAGCCTCCAATTTACTGTCACTACCAATAAGCTCTTCTTCATAAGGCACAAGTACCGTTGCACCGACACCGATGTTAGCACCAAAGCCATTAACTTCTGGTGTGTTGTATTTTAAAGTCAATGTTGGTGGTAGATGCTTAAATTTAGCAACATCCGTTCTATTCGTGGCATCACCAACACTCACGGTGTGCTCAAAAGGGCTTGCCAATAGTAGTTCTGCTGAGAATGGACTGTTGACAAAACGATAGTCAAAAGAAGGCAGAACAGCCATCTCACTACTAACTTCAGCATTTGGCAATCCTGCTGTGATGTTTTTATCAGCAGTAGGATCAAGATAGCCCAAACCCGCTTTGAATGTTAGATTGGCAGAGGCGGCGGCAGATAACGCAAGAACGCTGGTCGCTAATAAAACGTGTTTTAACATGATAATCACCTGTGTTAATAGAATAAAAAAATAGAGATATCTATATAATAAATACATATCCCTATGATTGATATTATAACGCAACTTTTATGGTTTGTCACGTTGTCTAGTCTGGGCGTATTGAACGCCTGCAGCATAAATTGATGTTTTGTTGATTATTATACTTTTGGACTTTTACATCAAATACATCAAAAACAACCAAATCTCACTTTTCTGCGTCAAAATCGTAGTTAATATTTTAACAACCAGCCAATTTTTATAAAATGGTGTGATTTTTGTTATGATTGGTTGCAACTTTAAAAACCAAAATGCCTTAACCGAACTTAACATCCACTACCAAATCAGTCATCCGTATGGAACAGCAAAAACAGTTCGGTCACATTACTCTCTAGGCTGTTGGCAAGCTGTGCCATCATGTCAATGTCTTGCCTCATGAGGTTTAACTCTTCGCTCTCCTCATCCATGCCCGATAAAATTACCATCGGCAAAGTCAGCTCTGCCACGTCTTCTTCGGTATCAGGATCATCAAACCAATCCACGCGTTCATCGCCATACATCGCTTCTATAAAACCAATGCACCACGCCACCACATCTGAGTCTTCTGAAAAATCCTCCTCCTTATCATCAGCGTCAAAAGGCATCTCGACAGGGGCTTCGTCTTTTAGGGTTTGGTAAATCTCCTCTCGCCATACGCTAAGAGCAGTTTTTACCTCATCGCTCACTTCCTTGTCATGTCCATCAAAATATACGGACAGCCAATCAGGCAAAGGCTTACCAACGATACTGGCGGTTAAAAAACCATGGGTGGCAACAGGGTCAAAACCATAGGGGTTGGTCTCTTCGCTATACAGCAGGGTTATTAATTCATCACGGGTCATGAGTTACTCTGGGTGGGAAGTTGTTGGGTTTAAGCTAACTGTCATCAACATGGCATTCAAATACCAAACATCTAATTAATATCAACATGTTGGCACATACTATTAGCACAAATTAGCACAAATGTATAAGCTAATGACAGGCGGTCATCGGCTAATCATCAAAATCGTCCAAATCGTCCAAATCATCAAATTCGGCAAAATCATCATCTTCTTCTAACGCACGCATGAGCTTATTTAGGCGTTGCTCTTCTAGCATGGCATCAATTTTAAGCCGCTTTTCTAAGGGCTTGGCTTTGGTATCATCAGCCAGCTGTGCATCAGCGTCTTCTTCAAAATTATCATCATCAAAATCATCATCAAGACCACTCATGATAACTCCTATTGGATAAAATGGCAGGGCTTACACCTATTGGTATCATTAAAACCAAGAATCAGTCATTTTAGGCAAAGTCAATAAATGAATCAATAAACTTCATCCATGACAAGCTTAAAGACTGATGTAGCGCATGCCCTGATGATTGGCAAAGAATAAAATCATTTATTTTGGGGTGAATTTGGGGATAATTATGCATTGATGACGGTTTGTGGTGTCATGACGAACAAAATGCTTTCTCCCAATTTCAAAAATCCTTATAATGGCAAATGATGCTTTTGTCAAGTGATATTTTTATTTTTAAATAAAAATAGGGGCTTATTCTGCCCGCTCTGATGATTTGGGAGCGGGAATCTTTATAAGAGGGCTGTGCATTTGAGTGCAATCATTTAGCATAAAACTAAGTCATGTTATAATAGCTTAATTTGACCCTCATTAATCCTTAAAATCATGACATCGCTCATCACTAGCCATCAATTAGACTAACCATGAAAAAAACCTTGATTTTACTGACAAGCGTCATTACACTCGCCGCTTGCACGCCTAATACAGAACCTCCTGCCAACCCAAAACCCTACCAAAAAATAGCAGGGAAAACCATGGGGACCAGCTATCACATCAGCTTTGAGATGCCTGATGCGGTGAGCACCCAAGACGTGCAGGCAAGCATTGAGGCTCGCCTTAGGCAGATAAATGACAGCATGTCCACGTATCAAGCGGACAGCACCATCAGTAAATTTAACCGCCTAAAGGCAGGTCAGACGATACAAATCGATGCTGATTTTATTCAAGTATTATCAGACAGTCGCCTTATTTATGAACAATCCCACCATGTGTTTGACCCGACGGTTTATCCTTTGGTGGAGCTATGGGGATTTGGGGCAAAGATGGATGTAGAACGACTGCAAAACCCTCCAACCGATTTACAAATCCAAGCCGTGCGTGATGAGATTGGGCTGGATAAGGTTGTGTTAAATGGTCAGGAGCTGTCCAAAACCAAAGACGGTGTGGGACTTGATTTTTCAGCGATAGCCAAAGGTTATGGAGTGGACGTCATTGCAGAAGTCTTAACCTCCAAATACCACATCACCAATTACATGGTTGAGATAGGAGGAGAGGTCGCTACAGGCGGGGTAAATGACAAAGGGCGACCTTGGGTACTTGCCATTGATAAGCCCGTCATGGGAAGTACCGAGTCAAATCGTGAAATCATGACAACGGTAAATCTATCAGGGCAAAGCATGGCAACGAGCGGCAATTATAGAAACTCAGTAACCTATAAGGGGAAGACTTATAGCCACACCATTGACCCACGCACGGCAAGCCCTGTGGCAGAAGGTGTGCCCAGCGTAACGGTCATTGCTCCAACCACCGCCTTGGCAGATGGTTGGGCGACTGCCTTAACCGCCATCCCTCAAAACGAAGCAATAAAACTTGCCCAAGACAGTGACATCATGGCTTTATTCATCATCAAAGATGGCGATGATTGGAGGGTTCAAAAAAGCCGAGCCTTTACTGTATTTGAACAGCAAAGTAAGCCGTGACTGCCAAACATCGTTAAATAAAATCTTTGGGAGTATTGTCTTTAAAAATACACCAATTTCCATTACAATACTTAGAGAGCCATATTTAGGTGATAACAACCACGCCCTTAGCATCCAATCCATCAGAGATGAATGCAGACAAGGGCAAACACAGGATGATGAATCACGCCATGACCGCATTTTCTCCCAGTCCGCAGTTTACTAAGCGTTGGCATGCCACACCTATCGCCATTAAGAATGCTTTTCACCAAGAACTTGATGACATCATAGATATGTTGCATGGCAGCACCCCTGCCCATGAATTTGAGTTTAATCATGCAGATTTTGGGCAGACCATCGAGGATTTGCTCTTTATTCATAAAGATGACACACCTGTGCCTGCACGAATTATTCATAACTTAGAAAACCCTCAGGCACTCTTTGATAATGAGACACCCAAACCCACTCAAAGACTCCACCCTAAGGATTTAGATGAATTAGAAGCTCGCATCACTGAGAAGTTAAGCAGACAGATTGATGACTTTTTGGGCGAACACATGGCACAAGTATCTGACGATTTAAAAGGTTGGTTAAAAACCGCCCTAAAAAATGAACTTGCCAATCATCAATAACCCATCTTATCGCTCATCATAAGGTTTCTCATGAACACAGCACATCGCGACATCATCATCATTGGAGCAGGGCCTACAGGTCTTGCATTTGCACGGCATTTTAAAGGGGTGGATTTAAACATTACCCTCATTGAAAAGTCACCCCTAGACAGCATTGCCCACCCTGCTTATGATGGACGTGAGATTGCCCTAACACATCGCTCTCGTGAGATTATGCTCAATCTAGGGGCATGGCAACGCATCGCTGATGAGGAAATTTATAAGTTGGCAGATGCCAAGGTGTATAATGGTGATTTTAGTTATGCCTTGCATTTTAAGGTGCCAAAAGATTTGTCTTTACTGACCAGTATTGACCGTTTGGGTAATCTGATTTCAAATCACAACATCAGACAGGCACTATATGATGAAGTCAAAGAGATGCCAAATGTAGAGATTCTGACTGAGCAGACAGTAAGCGATATCCAAACCCATGCACAGCGGGTTAGCGTGGTGTTGGCAAGTGGCAGAACCTTAAGTACTGACTTACTCATTGGGGCGGACAGTCGTTTGTCATTTGTGCGTAAAAAACTTGGTATTGGTGCCCAAATGAACGATTTTGGGCGGACAGTCGTTGTATTTAGAGTGTCACACCCCTTATCTAATGAAGCTACCGCCAGAGAGTGTTTTTTGCATGGGCGAACGTTGGCGTTATTGCCTTTACATGACCACCTAACCAACTGTGTTATCACCTTAGACAACACCCAAGTTGACAGCCTGCTCAGTATGAGCAACGAAGAACTTGCCTTAGAAGTGCAGCGAATGATGAGCGATCGTTTAGGCAAGCTCACGCTAGCAGGTACAGTACACCATTATCCGCTCATGGGGGTGCACGCCAAGACTTTTGTCTCCACCCGCTCAGCACTGATTGGTGATAGTGCGGTGGGCATGCACCCTGTGACGGCTCATGGTTTTAACTTAGGTCTGATGGGTGCAAACACCCTTGCTACACTCATCTTAGAAGCACATGATAAAGGTCAAGACATTGCCAGTGACCATCTACTACAAAAGTACAACATTCGCCATCAAGCCCATACCCGCCCTTTATATCACGGCACAAACTTGATGGTAAATATCTTTACTGATGACAGTCAGCCTATGCAAACCATTCGGAATCTGACACTAAGAGCAAGTAATCATCTACCTCCCATCAAGCGATGGATAGCAGGACAGCTGACAGGTAAATAAAACCAGTCTAAAATTTGGTTTGTATCAGTATTAACAAAAATGCTCATCAGTCAGTTTTTTATGGCTGATGCGTATTGATAAAATAATTAGAAACCTTTACAATTATTCACTTATTTTTTAGAATAACGATTCATTAATTTAACAAATAGGGACAACATCATGCTTTCTACACATACAGCAAATCACTTGCCAAAAAGTCGCGAGGACATCGCTGCCTTATTTGACTTGCCTCTCATGGATTTGCTCATGCAAGCCCAAACGGTACATCGCCAACATTTTAATGCCAATGAGGTACAAATCAGCACGCTTTTATCCATCAAAACAGGCAACTGCCCTGAGGACTGTGGTTATTGTAGTCAGTCAGGTCATCATCGCGACAAGACAGGCTTAACTCCAGAAAAACGCTTAGAACTAGAAAAAGTGCTGTCTGCTGCTCGCCGTGCCAAAGCATCAGGATCGTCTCGTTTTTGTATGGGAGCAGCATGGAAACACCCTTCGGCAAAAGACATGCCTTATTTGGTGGAGCTCATCAGTGAAGTTAAGGCAATGGGACTTGAAACATGCATGACCTTAGGCATGCTAGAGCCAGAACAAGCAAAAACCTTAGCAGAAGCGGGACTTGATTATTATAATCACAATCTAGACACCTCTCGCAACTATTACAGCCAAGTCACATCCACACGCTCCTACGATGACCGCCTGGAGACTTTGGAACATGTTCGTAACGCAGGGATTAATGTCTGCTCTGGCTCTATCGTGGGCATGGGCGAGAGTCGCGATGACCGCATCGATTGGGTGTATGAGCTGACCCAAATGCCCATACCACCCCAATCCATTCCTGTTAACTTGCTTGTTCCGATTAAGGGGACGCCGCTTGGTGACAAGGTGCTCTTAGAAGGACGCTTGTCTGTCATCGAGTGGATACGTACGATTGCCGTAACTCGCATCTGTTGCCCAACCAGTTATGTACGTCTGTCAGCAGGGAGAGAAAGTCTGACTGGTGGCGAGCAGGCACTGGCATTTATGGCGGGAGCAAATTCATTCTTTTATGGTGACAAACTACTGACCACAGGCAATCAGTCTCAAGCCAATGATGACCGCCTGATGGCAGAGCTTGGGCTAAGCCCACAACACCCCGCACCCAAACCCAAAATCATCAATGCCATGACAGGCAAAAGAGAAAATGAGCTTGACGAGCTGCCAGAAGGATGTCCTCTATCCGCATGATTTACCAAGGCTGATGGTGACTGATCATACCTTGATGATGATAAATCGTTTTTATCGTTAAGCAATAAATCCAAAAACCCTTGATGACACAAACATCAAGGGTTTTTGATATATAGGATTTCAGTGTGTGCATATGTATATAAAACACCGAAAATTCCATCAAATCATTTCTAAAACACCAATCTTTTCATGGATATTCAATACATTTAGTATGACTTGTGTGCATTTTTTTATATTTCCTTGATGAAACTACTTGTAATCTTTGTAATGACTTGTTACACTTTGTTCGTGTTTTTTATCAAAAAAGGATTGCCTCATGCAAAAGTTTGCTTTTTTAAAACATTCTCCACTTGCCCTAAGCGTAGCACTGTGTTTGGTAGCCACAACTTCTATGCTTGCTCATGCACAAGAGTACAGCCAAATAGTGATATTTGGTGACAGTCTATCAGACACTGGTCGCCTAAAAGACATGGTCAATCAAGTTAATCCAACCCTTGCAGGGGTACTACAGCCATCATTTACCACCAATCCTGACCCTGCATGGTCAAGTCTGCTTGCCGCTCACTATGGCAAAACTGCCAATCCAAACACAAATTCTGACCCCAGCGGCACGAACTTTGCTGTGGGTGCAGCACGTTCTGGCTCAGAGGTGGACTGGGGTGGGTTTCGCGTACCATCAACTCAAGCCCAGATTCAAACTCATTTGACGCAGACAGCAGGCGTGGCTGACCCTAAAGCTCTGTACGCTGTATGGATTGGTTCTAACGACCTAATAGCTGCCGCTCAAGCAAATTCTATCGCAGAGGCTCAGGCCGCCATTGCAGCAGCGGTTGGACGAACTGTGACAGATATTGAAACCTTAAATCAAGCAGGAGCAAAGGGCATCTTAGTACCAAACATTCCTGACCTTAGCCTAACACCAAGAGCCATTTATGGTGAGAGCTTAAAAACAGGTACACAGGCACAGGCACAATTGGCAGCAAGTTTATATAACCGTGGACTGTTTAGCACCTTAAACCAATCCACCGCCAATGTCATTGCCGCCAACACTTTTTCTCTACTCCAAGAAGTAACCACCAATAAAGAACAGTTTGGCTTTAAAAACACAAGCGGTGTCGCATGTCAGATGCGCAGTCGCACCACAGGAGCGAACGATTTGGCATCTACCTCCCTTGCCTGCACGCCAACCCATCTGATACAAAATGGCGCCAATGAGACTTATGTCTTTGCCGATGACATTCATCCAGCAGGACGCACACACCGTATATTGGCCCAGTATTATCGCAACATCATTGATGCCCCCACACACATGGGTAAACTACCCCAAAACCTACTAAACACAGGTGCAACCCAAGACCGTCATACCTATCGCCAGATTGACAGATTGCATGGCAACAGCATATGGGCAGATCTACACATGAGTGATGAGACAGACCCCATTGTCCAAACAGGTCTCAACATAGCAGGCGAGGGGAGTCATACAGGGGTGTATCTGACTCATCACAATCAAGACTACGCCCTTGATAACACGCTATCATCAGAGGTCAAAACGGTAGGTGCGGGGCTATACCATCGTCATGACATTGGCAGAGTCCGCCTAAAAGCAGTGGTGGGAATCGACCGCATGAGTGTGGATATCAGTCGTCACATTGATTGGGAAGCACAAGCTCGCATGCACACAGCTGACACGACAGCCAGACGCTTCCATGGTGGCTTGCAGGTTGACTACGGCATTGATGTGGGTAAGGCAAAAATTCGCCCTTTGCTTGGTGTGCATGCCCAAAAGGTCAAAATTCGTGATTTGACTGAAAGCGAGCCAACCCTATCTACTGCCATGCGTTTTGGCGAACAAGAACGTGAGTCAGTACAGGGCGAAATCGGTCTTAATGTGGATTATATGGTTAGACCAACAATGATGCTAACAGGAGGCATCAGCCATGGTCATGAGTTTAAGAATGACGATCAAGTGGTAAACGCCTCAATATCCTCGATTCGTGAATATACCAAAGGGTTTGACACCACCGTCCATACAGATAAATCACATGCCACCACCGCTCATGTTGGCATTCAGACCCAGCTTGGTCAAGCAAATCTGCATGCAGGCATTCATACCACCCATCAAGACAGCGACACCGATGTCGGTGGCTCGTTGGGTATACGCTTTGCGTTTTAATGGCTTTTAAAAATAAAAAGTGGTATTATGCCACTTTTTATTTTGCCAAAAAACTATGCTTGAGTATCTTAAAGCCTTTCATCTGATTGCGATGGTCTGTTGGTTTGCGGGTATTTTTTATCTGCCACGCTTATTTGTTTATCATGCCATGAGTGAGGATAAGATGAGTCTTGACCGTTTTGTCATCATGGAGCGTAAACTTTATCGTGGCATCATGACACCTGCGATGGTGACGACATGGGTCTTTGGGCTGTCCATGGTGGTGATGAATTGGCAGGTTTATAAGACACAAGGCTGGCTGCACGCCAAACTCATCCTTGTGGTACTGCTGACCGTATATCATTTGATGTGCGGGCGTTTTCGGATTCGCTTGGTGGATGACCCCAAATTTAAAACGCACGTTTATTGGCGATGGTTTAATGAGATCCCTGTCTTTATTTTAATTGCAGTCATCATTTTGGCGGTGGTCAAGCCATTTTAGGCGGCATGCAACCATTGAGTCTGGTCATTTTAACAGAAAATAGACGTCAAATAGAAATGAGCGTAAGTCAAATGATGACTTGACCGCTCATCAAAATAAGAGTACACTAGTTTCATGTTAAACAAAAAATGATAGCCAAAAAGTCATGAGTGCCTCAACCACAGCCTACCAACTTGCCCATGACTACCTTACAGGCGATGCCTGCCCTGTGAAGATGCTAGATGCACTGTATCAACGCATCGATGATGCACCTCATGCTTTCATCAGCCTCACCAAAGAACTCGCTTATGAACAGGCGACATCTGCCAAAAATCGTTGGCAAAGGGGCGATCCTTTATCTATTTTTGACGGCGTCCCGATTGCTTATAAAGACCTATTTGACATCAAGAATACGGTTACCACTGCAGGAGCAAAGATTAGACGTGATGCCATGCCTGCCACATCCAACGCCAACTGCGTCTCGGTACTAAATCGCATGGGATTAGCCTGTATTGGCAAAACCAATTTGTCTGAGTTTGCTTATTCAGGCCTAGGTCTCAACCCTCATTTTGGCACACCCACCAATGTTATTAACGAGCATCATGTGGCGGGAGGATCCTCCTCAGGCTCAGCAACAGTCGTAGGGCATAGCATCGCACCGCTTGCCATGGGGACAGATACCGCAGGCTCAATTCGAATTCCTGCCAGTTTTAATGGATTGGTAGGGTTTCGTGCCAGCTGTGAACATTATGATAAACAAGGCGTTTTTCCTTTAGCAAGTTCGCTAGACACCATAGGACCCATTGCCCACAATGTCTTAGACTGCCTACTTCTTGATGAACTGCTTCACCACCAACCAAGCCTGCACTGGCTTGATGAGAACCATCAGGCAGGATTTGTCCAAGCTCAAGCCTTGCCCAAACTTGTGTTTGACCCTGCCATCGTGGCATTGGCAGACGATGATGTTCAACGATGCTTTGCCAACTGGGTGGAGAGGTTATCAGCGGCAGGCTTTTGTGTGCAAGCTCATCGTATTTTAGCCCTGCATGATGCTTTAGACTGCATTCATGAGCAGTGGCTTGGCTCTGCCGAAGCGTACGCTCTACACGAAACACTATTAAATACCCCCAAAGCAGATGAACTTGACAGACGTGTCAGAGCTCGCTTGATGCTTGCCAAAGACATTAAGGCCAGCACCCAAATTCGTCTATATGCACGCCGAGCTGCCCACCAAAAAGCTCTGGCAGAACAGCTTGGCACACGACTGCTGATCATACCGACAGTCAGCCATACCGCTCCCCTACTCGCCCAGCTTGAAGCTGATGATGATTACTTTGCCCAAATAAATACCAAGACCTTAAAACTAACCATGATTGGCAGTTTTTTGGACATGCCCGCTCTGAGCCTGCCGATTGGTACTGATAAACAAGATTTACCAATAGGGGCATTGCTTGCAGGAGTAACAGGGAGTGACCGACAAGTCTTAACATCAGGGTTTGTGATAGAGACGTACCTATCTTGATGAAATGATTTTTTTTCATCAAGAATTATCCATTATCCACGCAGGGTTTCCTGCATTTTCTAAGGAGCTGTTATGGCAAAAGAAATTTTTGTATCTATTG
>JBHCHC010000085.1:0-4732 GCA_041802645.1 Moraxella sp.
AACGATGAAAGTATAACCAATCAGTACATTTGTATATTGAGTCAATTGTGGCACATTGGCAACTGCCAAAATGAGTGCCAACGAGATACCGCCTCGTACTCCGCCCCATGATAAAATTTCAATACTACCTTTATAAGCATTTTTATGCACGCTAGGAAATAATGCAAAAGAAGCAAAATTGGCGATAAAGCGAGCCAGATGCAAAATGATAAATGCCACAATGCCACCAATTACAATATGAGCATGCAAATCCAAAATAAATAATTCTAGCCCAATTAAGGTAAATAAAAAGGAATTAATGATTCCCTCGATGGTGTGCCAAAAATGATTGATTTCTTCTACATCTTTTTGGGCAAGAATGGATTGCCATTTATCGCCCACCATAAGACCGCCGATTACACACGCAATCGGAGCAGAGGCGTGTGCATATAATGCCACCAGATAAGAGCCTGATGCCAAGACCGCCGTGGTCAGTATCAAAGACTCCATTTCATTTTTACCCTTGAGCAGATAAAGAGCCATTTTACCAAAGGCAATGCCGATAATGACCGCTACAATAATTTCAAATGCCAAATGCTCCAAAACACCTAATACACTAAACTCATTGCCTTGTATCACTTTTAAGATGGTCATGAATATGGCAATACACATGGCATCATTAAATAAAGACTCGCCCTCTAATTTTATCATCAAATGTTGCGGTGCTCTAATAGAGCTTAACACACCTTTAATCCCAATAGGGTCTGTCGCTCCAAGTGCTGAGCCCAGCAGTAGCAGGACAATCAATGGCACATCATGTCCTGTAATGAATTGATACCCAAATAGTAACCCGCCAAATATCAATGCACATAAAAGCAATGACAAACTTGCCAAGATGCCGATGGGTTTCCAATAAGTTCTTAGGTCCGCCATTTTAAATTTTAGTGCAGAGGCAGTTAAAATAAAGCAAATCACTCCGTTGATTAAAAAATCATAAAAATTAATTTGACGTACCGTCTCTTCAATCGCCTCAATATTAATATTAACAAATTGATTGCCCGCCAATAAGGTGGCCGACCATTGTAATAAAAAAACAAACAGTGCCGAAACAATGGGAACGCCAATAGCTTGAGGTAAATTTAAAAAGCGTTTATTAAATAATGTTGTGCTAATAGAAATCAGACAAACAATCACAAATACTTCTAAAAAAATATAACTACCCATATGCTTCCTACTAATATAACAACCATTATCGGTATTTACATCGCCGATAATGATTGTTGGTTTACTTATTTTATTCAAAATGACTTTTATCACCATATTTTGATATTCTTAAAATATCAAAAAACACAGGGTTTATCTTGCATCTTCTGCTTTACCATATATCCCTGTGTACTTTTATGGCTCATGATAAGGCATTATTATGCTTTATGCCTCATGTGTGGAAATAAAATCACATCACGAATGCTTGGTGCATTAGCAAAAAGCATGACAAGGCGGTCTATACCGATACCCTCGCCTGCTGTTGGCGGTAAGCCGTATTCTAAGGCTTCAATGAAGTCGGCATCATAATGCATGGCTTCATCATCACCCGCATCTTTTTCGGCAACCTGCTGACGAAAACGCTCAGCCTGATCAATAGGGTCATTTAATTCAGAAAATCCATTTGCCAACTCTCGCCCACCGATAAACATCTCAAAACGGTCAGTCACGTGTGGATTGTCATCATTACGACGAGCCAAAGGTGATGTTTCGGCAGGATATTCAGTAATAAAAGTCGGTTGACGTAACTTAGTTTCTACCGTTTCTTCAAAGACGATGGTCTGCAATTTGCCCAAGCCAAATGACGGCTTGACTTCTTCCTTGAGTTCATTTTTGACAAAATTTGCCAAAAATTCGCGGTCATTGACATTATCAGGCGTAAAGGTTGGGTTATACTCCAAAATGGCATCAAACATGGTGATTTGTTTAAAAGGACCTTTAAAACTAAACACTTCATCACCATAGGGCACATCCGTCGTGCCCAAAATATCCATCGCCAACTTTTCAAGCATTCGCTCGGTCAGGCTCATCAAGTCCTTATAATCAGCATAGGCTTGATAAAATTCAATCATCGTAAACTCTGGATTGTGTCGAGTAGATACACCCTCATTACGAAAATTACGATTGATTTCAAAAACGCGGTCAAACCCGCCCACCACAAGGCGTTTTAGGTATAACTCAGGGGCGATTCGCAAAAAAAGCTCCATGTCAAGGGCATTATGATGTGTCACAAAAGGCTTAGCGGAAGCTCCTCCTGGAATCACATGCATCATCGGCGTTTCCACTTCCATAAACCTCTCGCCCACCAAAAATGCACGAATGCCCGCCACCACCTTGGCGCGAGTCAAAAAAGTGTGACGAGTATCTTCATTGACCATCAAATCAAGATAACGCTGACGGTATTTTACCTCGGTATCAGTCAACCCATGAAACTTGTCAGGCAGCGGACGCAAAGACTTGGTTAGCAGCTCAAAGCTCTCCAAGTGAATGTACAAATCCCCCTTACCAGAACGCCCAATGTAGCCACTTGCCCCTACAATGTCACCCAAATCCAAAGATTTAATCAACTCCAAAGTCTCATCAGATAAGCCCTTTCTATCCACATAAAGCTGAATCCGTCCTGTCATGTCGCTGATGACAATGAAAGAACCGCGGTTTAACATGACCCTCCCCGCAACTTTGGCATGAGTCTTATTGCCCTGCTCAACCTCCGCTTCTAACGTCGCTTTATCAACATTGGCAAATGCGTCTTGTAAATCACCTGCATAGTCAGTCGGCTTAAAGGTGTTAGGGTAAGCAGTTTTGCCTATTTGATTTGCCTTTTGTTTGAGTACGTCTAATTTTTCTAACCGCTGACGAATAAGTTCGTTGGTGTCGCTAAGTTCAGCTTGTGGCTGATGTAGAGTATGTGACATAAATACACCTTTAAAACATGAAATAGGATAAAATTAAGCATTATTTTGCCGTCAATCCATTTAACCGACTGACTAAAAAACCGTTAATTATAGCACACTCTTAGAGCGTATTGATATTTTATATTCGCCATTCATCATCAGCAAAGTTCTTATGTACAAAAAAAATTTGACCATATTTTGAGCCAAAAAGGTAGATATTTATGTGATATACAAACGCATATAAATAGGGCATGTTAATATTTCATACATCTTAACATTTATAAAAACATCAAATTTCCATCCAGACTGAGTCATGTCATAAATGCTTGATACACCCCAGCATCTTATCACGAGGAAAATTAAACAACATCATTCCAGACAAACCCTACCCAAGCACACAAAAATCTGCTATGATAAATACAACCGTTTTTCAACCAAAAGGAGTTTGTATGGGCATCAAAAACACTCACGCCCCCTATCGCATCAGCTGCGATGAAGTGCAGGCCTTACTCATTGACGTACAAGAAAAGCTGACCCCGCACATCTTTGAACACGATAAAATCACCCAAAAAATGGGGATTTTGATTCAAGGATTGCAAGAACTCAATGTGCCCATCATGCTAAATGAGCAATATAAAAAGGGTTTGGGCGAGACCATTTCCCCTCTTTATGAATTACTAAATGAACAAAACCGTCAAAGTTTTGAAAAAACAAGTTTTAGCGTTTGTGATAATCCACCCTCGTGGGCACACATCAGTGGGCAAAACCGCAATGTCGCGGTATTATTTGGCATTGAAACCCATGTTTGTGTTTTACAAACCGCCCTTGATTTATTAGATAATGGGATTCAGCCTGTGATTGTCGCTGATGCGGTTGGCTCAAGAAATCCTTATGATAAAAAAATTGCCATCAGACGAATGAGGCGTATGGGTGCGGTTATCACGACCACAGAGGCGATTTTATTTGAGTTATGTCGTGATGCTAAAAATCCTGCCTTTAAAACCATTTCAGGATTGGTCAAATAACATCAAAAGCAACCATAAAAAAATAGCCATAAAGCAAAACTTTGTGGCTATTTAATTTTTAAACCAAAGATGTTCTAACGCAAGCTAGGGTGTATTCATAGAGTTTTATAATATCACTCCGCACCCACACTCGCCATTAAATCCGCTTGATGTTCTCGCAACAGTGCATCAAGTAACTCACCCAAATCCCCCTCCATGATCGCATCTAACTTATATAAAGTCAGGTTGATGCGATGGTCGGTCATACGCCCTTGAGGAAAATTGTAGGTGCGAATCCGCTCGGAGCGGTCGCCTGAGCCGACCAAATTTCGTCTCATATCGCTGGTTGCATCCACTTGAGCTTGGACTTTGGCTTGCTGAATTTTGGCAACCAGCATTTTCATCGCCTTATCCTTGTTGGCGTGCTGACTACGCTCCTGCTGACATTCGGCAACCACGCCTGTGGGGATGTGAGTAATCCTCACCGCAGAGTCGGTGGTATTGACGTGCTGACCGCCCGCCCCAGAAGAGCGATAGGTATCAATCCGCAAATCTGCAGGATTAATCTCTACCGTGTCATCAATCTCAATCTCAGGCATGACCGCCACTGTGCAGGCGGATGTATGAACACGCCCTTGACTTTCGGTGGCTGGTACACGTTGAACACGGTGGGCACCCGATTCAAATTTTAAGCGACCATACACACCAATGCCTGATACTCGGCTGATGATTTCTTTATAGCCACCATGCTCACCTTCGGTGGAGCATAGTGATTTATCTGAGCTTGTGGATGCTTGGAAAAAATTTACCCAA
>JBHCHC010000086.1:0-5721 GCA_041802645.1 Moraxella sp.
TGTTACTGCCAACTTTGAACTACACTTAAAAGAATGTGAATGGCGTTGGAACAAAGATGTTGATGAGTTACAACGCCATTTATGGAGTTTGATTAAGTGAGATTTTTAACTTTGATAGTCTAGAGCCATTGAAAAATTGAAAAATTGAAAAATTGAAAAATTGAAAAATTGAAAAATTGAAAAATTGAAAAAATATTATTGTGATTTGATGGATTTAAGATGATGATTCATCACATCACATTAATGATTTGATGGGGTGCTCATCAAAAACAAATTAGGAGAGGACATGACCCAACCTAAAAACATCGCTGAGTTAGTTCCGATGGCAAATGCTGAGATTAACGCCTTAATTGATGAGGTACAAAAAGCGGTCATTGGGCAGACCGACATCATCAAAAAATTGGTCATCTGCTTGTTGGCAGGAGGTCATGCCTTGGTTGAGGGAGTGCCAGGACTGGGTAAGACCTTATTGGTTAAAGCGTTGGCAGCGGCGGTTAGTGGTGAGTTTGGGCGGATACAGTTCACACCCGACTTGATGCCATCTGATGTGACGGGGCATACGCTGTATGACATGCAGACAGGACAATGGAAGACCCGTAAAGGAGCAGTTTTTTGCCATCTGTTGCTTGCCGATGAGATTAATAGAGCACCTGCCAAGACACAGTCTGCTCTACTAGAAGCCATGCAAGAGGGGCAAGTGACCATCGAAGGACGCACGCACGCCCTGCCCAAGCCCTTTATCTGTATCGCCACCCAAAACCCTGTGGAACAAGAAGGAACGTATCCTTTGCCTGAGGCACAATTGGACAGATTTTTGATGAACTTGTACATGGATTATCCTGCAGAGCATGATGAAAAACGCCTATTAACAGAGCTCATCACGGGGCGTGTGGGCGATAAGCTTGACTTGTCTAGGGTCTGCAAAACCATGACGCCAGAACGTCTCATTCAGTTACAGCTCATCGCCTCTCATGTGAGGGTTGATGATAGGGTGGTGCAATACGCCTTAGACATCGTGCGACTGAGTCGGAATTTTCATGGCATTGAGATGGGAGCAGGCGTGAGAGCGGGCATGGCATTATTACGCTGTGCCAAAGCGTCAGCTTTACTTAATGGGCGAGATTATGCCGTACCAGATGATGTGAAGTATGTGGCGGTGGATGTGCTTAGGCATCGCATAACTCTAACCGCAGATTTCATGATTGATGGCTATGAAGTGGGGCAGGTTATTGAGCAGCTGCTGTCTGCGGTGTCTGCTCCTAGGAGTTAACGATGCTTTGCGGTGACCATGGCAGATATTGATGAATTTTTAGGTATGACCACCATGAACCTACTGTCCAAATTTGCTCCCTTTGCTGTTCGTGCTACTCCAAAAGCAGTATGGTGGGTTGGGCTGTGGACAGCAGTTATCTTTAGCTTTGAGCTGCTGTCTTTGTTACCCAGTCTGGCATGGCTGACCATGGGGGTGCACATCATGCTCGTATTGGGCGTGTGTTTGGTAGGTGTCTTTGCATGGGAGTATGTCTATCTGTGGCGAATGGCTCGGCAGATGTCACATTTTTACATGGAGCGAGTTGCAAACCGTAATTTGCCAGTGCACGAGATGTCAAAAATAACCCTACAAATCCATGCAGAATCATCTTTGTCTTTACGGTACTATCGATTCTGGTTAATGGATTATTATCCCAAAAACACCAAAGCTGATGGTTTGCCCATGTATTTTGATGGTCGCGAGCTGACCACATTGGATCAAGCAGAGGGGCGTGGTCAAGCAGGTGTAGCATTAACCTATGAGCTGTATGCTCGCGAGCGTGGAGCGGGAGTGTTTGGTGGGGTGGACTGGCTGATTGGCACTCCCTTGGGTCTGCTACAAAAATACCATCATACGCCCAAAGAATGTATTCAAGGCACCTCGCAGGTGCGAGTGTTGGCCAATTTTCGTGCCTTGGTACAGGGCAATCTGCTGGCTGTCAGTAAAAACACCGCCGTTGGTGGTATCATTAAGCGTAAGAGGCGAGGTCAGGGACGAGACTTTCATCAGATTCGCCCTTATAGCGAAGGAGATAGTATTCGTCATGTGGACTGGCGAGCCACATCGCGTCACCAAAAACTCATGAGTCGCGAATATCAAGATGAAGCCGACCAAGAGGTGATGTTTTTATTGGATGCAGGCACACACATGAGGCATACCCGTTTTCATGATGATGTTTCGTTAGATGAAAGGCAGGGTGAGACAGAGGTGGATGAGGGTAAGATGCATCAAGTCAGCCATTTGGATATGGCACTCAATGCCATGTTGCTGCTGGCCGAGGTTGCCAACAAACAAGCTGATAGCGTGGGTTTTATGAGCTTTGGGGCAGTGGAGGATAAAATTGCCCCTGCCAAAAAAGGAGAGCATGTCATCAGTTATCTACTGAATCAATCATTTGATTTAAAAGCATCAACCAAAGCCTCAGACTATATGGCAATTGCCAAAAAAACTCTTTCCATTCAAAGACGCCGCAGTCTTATCATTATCATCACCAATCTACGCACTGATAATATCGAGGAGCTGATGGGGGCGATAAATTTACTGACGGCCAAACATCGGGTAATACTGGTGAATGTGTATGAGGAAGA
Source organism: Moraxella sp. (assembly GCA_041802645.1). Classification (GTDB taxonomy): domain Bacteria; phylum Pseudomonadota; class Gammaproteobacteria; order Pseudomonadales; family Moraxellaceae; genus Moraxella. Next base: position 2,620 of record JBHCHC010000086.1, read on the forward strand.
TTTAAAAAACCACGTACAGGAGTTTGCCAATCGACAGGATATAAATCTAAATGATGCCTTAACTTATCATAGCGTACGAGCCTATTTAGATGGACAAAGACAGCTAAATATTCGTTTGGGTGATGAAACAGGGGCAATGGTGATTAGTAGCACTCCCACAGAGATGCCCCAAAAGCTCATCGACGGCTATTGGGCAGTGCGACGAGTGGGCACGGTTTAATTTCTTTTGTTTGTTTACCATAAATAAACGTATGATTAAGGCAACTAAAAGTTTTTCATGATATCATGGACAAGATAATAAAGCCTATCTATGAAGGAATGTTTATGTCTGTTCAATTATTGCGTGGCGGATTTGCCATGTTCTCCTTAACTGCCCTATCTTGTGCCATCTCTGCTCATGGGGTATTGCCAACACCCACAGAAACGACTGCCCCCATCGGTGAGGTTAGTTATGTTGCTGACCCCACGGCAAACCCCAATGCCCCGACGAGAAACTCGCCTACAGCTGCCAGAGTGATCACGGTAACGCCTCAAAATACTCCCATTGAGAACCCATTAGGTCAAACGGGTCAAGCACCCAGCGTGAATGCCACGTCCCCTGCCACCACCACGCAAATCATCTCCACGCCCATTCATCAGACGATGACAGCTACCAACACTGTCAATAACGCCTCTGCCAATAATACCGCTATGGTTAGCCCTACACAGATGTCCACACCTGTTGCTACCACACCCACCATGCCTACGACTCCACCTGCCAACACGCCTGCCACTCGGCAAGGCTCATCAGTGGGCATTGACAGCGTGGTAAATGCCTTTATCGTGCAGCAGATAAACGGTCAAGAAGCTTTGGTGCCGGTTAATATTGGCACGCCTGTCAAGTCGGGTGATGTCTTGGAGTATCAGGGGTTATTCACCAATCGCAGTTCTGAGCGTGTGCGTGCCATGGACGTCACCTTAACCATTGCCGATGACTTGGAGCTTGTTGGTGGCTTGCATCCTAGATTTCCCTATGCTAGCATCGATGGCAATCGTTTCGTCCGCTCCCCTATCCGTGCTAATATCGGTGGTCAAGTACAGGAGTTGCCCATGTCACAATATAAGGCTCTAAGATGGACAGTAGAGGACATTGGACTGGGCGGTACGGTCGTGGTTAAGTATCGAGCAAAGGTAAAATAGATTTCATGCATTGACAAATAAGAGGTCATCTACCGTATGATGACCTCTTATTTATTCTTAAATGTCTAGATTTTAATGCCTATATTTTTGGGTAAGATAAGTGCCCATCGATAGAATGCCATGTAATAAATAACCTACCAAATACAGCGCATTATATGTGTCCAAAGGCGAGATTGTATGGTTGTTTGGATTTACCTGTCGGTTTGTGGTTTGGGCAGATTGCTCATAAAAATCACAACGCTCTGACAGACTCATTATTTGGCCGTAAAAACAGTTATTTGTAGGGTATCTGAACTCGAGTTAGGCGGTTATGTCTAAAATTTAGGGACTGCCAATCAGATGGTAATGAGGCCGATAAAGCCTCTTGCAATTTTTGACCAATGTCTATAATATGGGATATTATTGACTATTTGAGGGTATTATGATTGACCTTAACACCTACATGACCGACATCGGTGCCCGTGCCAAACAAGCATCCGCTCATTTTGCCCGTGCTGATACCAAAACCAAGAACCACGCCCTGTCTTGCATCAAATCCTCTCTTATCGCCCACAAAGATGCGATTTTATCTGCTAATGAAGTGGATGTGAAAAATGGCAAGGATAAGGGATTGGACGCCGCCTTACTTGATCGATTAATCATCAGTGATAAGGTTTTTGCTGGTATATTAAGTTCATTAGATGATGTGATGGCTTTGGCTGACCCCATCGGTGAGATAAGTGACATGACTTATCGTCCAAGTGGAATACAGCTTGGCAAAATGAGAGTGCCTCTTGGGGTGATTGGCATGATTTATGAAAGCCGCCCTAATGTCACTTTAGAGGCAGCTAGTCTTGCCATCAAGTCGGGTAATGCCATCATCTTACGTGGAGGCTCAGAGGCATTTCACTCTAATCAAGCCTTGGCCAGATGTGTGCATATTGGTTTAGAGCAAGCAGGACTGCCTACCGATGGCGTGCAAGTACTTGCCACCACTGACAGAGATGCTGTGGATAAGCTTATCGGCTTGGTTGGGGTGGTAGATGTCATTATTCCTAGAGGGGGGCGTAGATTGGTTGAGCGTATTACAAATAACGCACGCGTGCCCGTCATCAAGCATCTAGATGGTAACTGCCACACCTATGTAGATAGCCATGCTGATGTGGAGATGGCGATAACCGTCTGCGTCAATGCTAAGACTTCTCGCTACTCCCCATGCAACGTTATGGAGACGCTTTTGGTGAATCAGGACATTGCAGATACTGCTTTGGTGCAAATCGCCCAAGCCATGCACGAGGTGGATAATGCCATGATTTTTCGTGCTTGCCCACGCTCCCAAGCCATTCTTGCTCGCCATGCCCTAAATGTTGAACCTGCCAGTGACGATGACTGGTATCGCGAGTACTTGGCACCTATGTTGGCAGTAAAAGTTGTGGATGGCTTAGATGAGGCAATCACCCATATCAACCACTACGGCTCACACCATACGGATGTCATCATCACCGATAGCTACCAATGCAGCCAAAGGTTTGTGCGTGAGGTTGATTCAAGTTCGGTGATGGTCAATGCATCCAGTCGTTTTGCCGATGGTTTTGAATATGGGCTAGGGGCAGAGATTGGCATTTCCACCGATAAGATTCATGCTCGTGGACCAGTGGGGCTACATGGACTGACCTCTCAGAAATGGGTGGTGTTCGGGCATGGTGAGATTCGCATTTAATCTTATTGCCTTACTCTATTTGACCATACACCTCAAAAAACAGGCGTGTTTTGAGGTGTTTTTATGCATCATCAAAACTAATGACAACAGTGCAGCAACAGTTGTTTTTTATGCTTGATTTTGTGCTATAATGAAAGTCTCATAAAAATTAGGGAAATCATCATGGACAGATTTAACTTTGACTTCACTCCTTACAATACGCTAACAGCCTCTGAACAAAAACA
>JBHCHC010000087.1:0-6457 GCA_041802645.1 Moraxella sp.
CCGCATCATTCGCCGTGCAGTCCGTCATGGTAACAAACTTGGAGCAATGGGCAATTTCTTTTATCAAATCGTGCCTGCACTCATCAAAGAGATGGGCGATGCCTATCCACAGCTCATCGAGAAACAAACGGAAATTCAAGAGGTTATCCTAAAAGAAGAAGAGCAATTTGCTAAGACTTTGGCTCAAGGTTTACGTCTGCTATCAGGCGAGCTTGAAAACTTGACCGATGGTGATATTCTGGCAGGCGAGACGGTGTTTAAGCTCTATGATACTTATGGTTTTCCCACCGATTTGACCGCTGATATTGCCCGTGAGCGTGGTATTGGTATTGATGAGGCGGGCTTTGAGGTTCACATGGAAGAGCAGCGTCAACGCGCCAGAGAGACTGGTAAGTTTGATGTTGATTATACCAGTGCCATTAAAGTGGAGACACCCACCGAATTTGTCGGCTATGACTTGCTGGATAACCAAAGCCAAATTCTCGGTATCTACCAAGAGGGTAGGGCGGTAACCCGTTTGGCTGAGGGCGATGAGGGCGTGATTGTACTTTCTGCCACGCCTTTTTATGCTGAAGGAGGCGGGCAGGTTGGAGAAACAGGAGAAATTAGTACTTCAACAGGGGTGTTTTTCGTAGAAGATACCAAAAAATCAGGCGCAGCAATCATTCATTATGGTACGGTCAAGATGAGAGAGATTGTCGCCGACCAACCTGCCAATGCTCAAGTCATCGCTGACGTACGTCAAGCATCTGCCAAGAATCACTCTGCCACACACTTGCTACACGCCAGTTTGCGTGCAGTACTAGGCGGAGGTGTCGCCCAAAAAGGCTCGTTGGTATCATCAGAAGTGCTGCGTTTTGACTTCTCTTATGATAAGCCCATAACAGATGAGGAGCTGACTACCATCGAACGTATGGTGAATGAGCAAATCCAAAAAAACAGCCCCGTACAGATTGAATATTTGCCCATTGATGAAGCGATGGAAAAAGGAGCGATGGCATTATTTGGTGAAAAATATGGCGAGGTGGTGCGTGTTTTAACGATGGGTACGAACGCTGATGCTTCAATATTTTCCATTGAGCTGTGTGGCGGCATCCACGTCAAGCAAACAGGCGATATTGGCTTATTTAAGATTGTCTCTGAAAGTGGCATTGCCTCGGGCATACGCCGTATTGAAGCCCTGACAGGCATGGGTGCGGTGCGTTATGTGCAAGCAGGAGAGAAAATTTTAGGTAAATTGGCAACCAATTTTAAGGCAAAACGTGGCGAGATTGAAACTCGTGTAGGCAACCTGTCTGAACGCAGTCGTGAGCTTGAAAAACAGCTAGAGCGTACTGAGCAAAAACTTGCCAGCCTACAAGCCTCATCTTTGCTTGAAAAGGCGGTAAAAGTTGGTGATGTCAATCTGCTTATCACTAAGGTGTCAGGAGTTGATGGCAGGGCTATTCGTGGGCTTATGGATACTCTAAAATCTCGTCTTGATCGTGGAGTGATTGTGTTGGTTGGCGAGGCAAATGATTTGGCATTGGCGGCGAGTGTGACAAAGGATTTGACTGATAAGATTAAAGCAGGGGATATTATTCGTCAGCTGGCAGGCGAGCTTGGAGGTAAGGGTGGAGGTAAGCCCGATTATGCTCAAGGCGGTGCTGAGAAGTCAGATAAATTGGATAGTATCCTAAATGCCTTGCAAGTCAGATTGAACGATGTATTAACTTAGAATGGTCAAGCATCGATGGTGTGGTTGGCTTTTTGGGGAATAACCCAAAGAACTGTAATCTTAACTTGATGGATGATTGGGGTGTTTATGTCAAATGCCAATGATACTTACGAGAATGGCATGGCTGTACGTAAAGCGGTCATGGGGGATGGTCATGTGGAGCGTGCCATGAGTGGCGTTACACCTTTTACGGCTCCTTTGCAAGATTGGATAAATGAACATGCATGGGGGTCTACTTGGCAACGTGGTGTGCTTGACAAAAAAACACGTTCTTTGATTACCATGGCATTTTTGATTGCTCAAAAATCTCCTACCGAACTCAAAGGACATATTCGTGGGGCAATCAATAACGGAGCAAGTATTGAAGAGATACAAGAGGTCTTATTGCACAGCCTGCCTTATTGTGGTGCACCAACCACCCAAGAGGCATACCGTGCTGCAGTGGAGATATTAACTGAGTTAGAAAAGATTTAATCTTGACAGCTTATAAATGTGTTTAAGTGGTTAGGCTTGATTTGTGTTAGTAAATCCTCTGGGTGTTTCTACAAAATATGCTAAATGTTTGGTTATTTATAAATTTATTGAATACAATTATCAGTTTATTTTGAAAATAAATTGCGTTATAATTTATTTTGATGTTCATTCTTGACACAGGAAAAGATAATGGCGTTAATCGTACAAAAATATGGTGGTACCTCCATGGGGAACACCACTCGCATTAAAAACGTGGCAGCTCGTGTTAAGCGTTGGCATGACCACGGGCATCAGGTAGTGGTGGTGGTTTCTGCGATGAGTGGCGAGACCAATCGTTTGATTGGTCTGGCACGTGAGATAAGCCATGACCCTGACCCAAGAGAGTATGACCAGATGGTTGCTACAGGCGAACAGGTTTCTATTGCTTTGCTTGCTATGGCACTAAAAGATTTGGGTGTGGACGCCAAATCCATGACAGGGCGTCAAGTCTCTATTAAGACAGATGCCACCCACACCAAAGCACGCATTGAATACATTGACGCGGATAATTTAAGACGAGAGCTTGATGATGGTAAAGTGCTGATTGTGGCAGGCTTTCAAGGAGTGAATGAACATAATGATTTGACCACCTTAGGACGTGGCGGCTCAGACACGACAGGCGTTGCCATCGCTGCTGCCATTGGTGCGGACGAATGTCAAATTTACACTGATGTAGACGGTGTCTATACCACCGACCCACGAGTGACCTCCAAAGCCAAAAAGCTAGACAAAATCACTTTTGAGGAAATGCTAGAAATGGCATCGCTTGGCTCAAAAGTGCTACAAATTCGCTCGGTAGAATTTGCAGGTAAGTACAAAGTGCCACTTCGTGTGTTGTCTAGTTTTGATGAAGGCACCGATGGGGCATTTGATGATGAATTTAAACAAAATGTCGGTACTTTGATTACCGTTGACGAAGGAGATGATATGGAACGTGCTGTAATCTCAGGCATTGCCTTTAACCGCGATGAAGCCAAAATTGTTGTGTTGGGTGTGCCCGACCGCCCAGGCATTGCGTCTGCCATCTTAAGTCCGATTGGCAAAGCTAATATTGAAGTGGATATGATCATCCAAAACATCTCTGAAAATGGGGTGACGGATTTTAGTTTTACTGTGCCTCGAGGTGACTTCGATAAAGCCATAAAAATCCTAAATGAGACAGTCAAAGACGACATCGGAGCGACCAGTGTTGTTGGCACCAATGATGTGGTGAAGGTTTCTATCGTGGGTGTGGGCATGCGTTCTCATGCAGGTGTGGCAAGCAAGATGTTTGAAACATTAGCCTCTGAAAATATTAACTTACAAATGATTTCCACCTCTGAGATTAAAGTATCTGTCTTAATCAAGGAAGAACACTTAGAAAAGGCGGTTAAGTCGCTACATACTGCTTTTGGGCTTGACCGTGAAGATGGTGAAAGCAAGGTTGCTGGGTTGTAATCTATAATATTGTAATAGTGACCTGACCAGTCATCATGGTTGCGTAAAATTTTACAAAAACAGCTGACAAGTTACCCAAGAAGTTTTATAATAAGAACTTGGGTAATTTTTAATTTTTGCTTTAAAAAGGCGATTTTGTAGCAAGGAGCTATTATGTTAATTCTAACCCGACGTGTTGGCGAGACCTTAATGATTGGTGATGAGGTCAGCGTAACTGTGCTTGGCGTTAAGGGGAATCAGGTCCGTTTGGGCGTGAATGCTCCTAAAGACATCGCGGTACACCGCGAAGAAATTTACCAGCGTATCCAACATGAGCGTTCTATGCAGATGCACATGAGTCACCTAGAGCAGGGCAATTTTGCCCCGCCGTCATTTGATGACGATGATTATTTTAATCGTTAATGGGGTGATGATGCATGAAAAATATTGACATTTCACGCCTGCTACATGGTATTGATATGAGCCAATTGTCCTTTAAGGACGTGCTTGCTTTTATTGATGCTAATTTTAGCTATACTCCCGTGAGCTTTTATAATGGCGAGGTGGTCAATCCACCAGGTGTGAATGAGGGCTCCGCCAAAGTGTTTGGTCTTGCCAAGTTATATGGCCTAAATCAGCTTGATACTTTAAAGCTTTTCGCTGAGCATTATCAAGCAGTACTTGAATCACCAAATGGTAAAGATCATGCTAATATTCGCAATTTTCTTTACTATGGGTGGCAAGGGTTTGGTATGCCTGTCAATGCCTTAACAGCTCGTTAGTTTACAATAAAAAGCCCAAATTCTAAAATTTTACTTGAAAATTTGGTAAAATTCGTGTAGAATTCGGGCTTTGATTTTTCTGTCAATTCTGAATTATTGTCGCCTTTAACAATAACAACGAATGACGTCACCGACAAGTTTGAATCGTCCTCCTAGTCCATACCTAATTTCATGGCGGTCATTCAAACGGCACAACCGATACCGCTCAATATCCGTGCCACATCGTAATATAGGAGTTCATCATGTCTCGTGTATGCCAAGTTACTGGAAAACGCCCACTTGTGGGTAATAACGTATCTCATGCTAACAACAAAACCCGCCGTCGTTTTTTACCAAATCTACACAACCATCGTTTTTGGGTAGAGTCTGAAAACCGTTTTGTGCGTCTCCGTGTATCATCTAAGGGTATGCGTATCATTGATAAGCACGGCATCGAAAAAGTGCTTGCTGACTTACGTGCCCAAGGTCAAAAGATTTAATTTAGCAAAAGGATAATATCATGAGAGATAAAATCAAACTCGTTTCTACGGCTGGCACTGGTTATTTCTATACCACTACCAAAAACAAACGTACCATGCCTGGCAAAATGGAGATCAAAAAATTTGACCCAAAAATTCGCCAGCACGTGATTTTTAAAGAAGCGAAAATCAAGTAATTGATTGTATGATGATAAAAACCAAATTCGACATTCGGATTTGGTTTTTTTTGTATTTTGATAATTTGGCAGGAGTAAACTCAGGAACTGACAAGCAAATGACCTGTGCGATTCATCAAACACCAGTCATTAAAATACCCAATGTCCATGGCTGAGATTTATGCCTTAAAAACTGAGCTTTGAGTTAAAAATTACTAATAAAAAAAGTCTCTTAAAATTATGTTTTAAGAGGCTTTTTATGTTATAAAAATGGTGCCCGGGGCCGGACTTGAACCGGCACGCTCAAAGAGCGAGGGATTTTAAATCCCTTGTGTCTACCAATTTCACCACCCGGGCATGATAGCTGGCATCATGAATCATCAAAATGGAGGCTGAGGTCGGAATCGAACCGGCGTACACGGAGTTGCAGTCCGCTGCATGACCACTCTGCCACCCAGCCTAAATTAACTTGCCATTTGGATGTATTGTTACTTATTTGATTCAAGCAGATAAGTAAGCTACCCAAGCTAAGTGGTCGCTATAATACCATGTTTTGATAAAATTGCAAGCATTTTTTTTAAAATATTTTAAAACTTTGACATGTTAGTTTCGGTTAAAACATTACGATGGTTGGAACATTACGATGATCGCTAAACTCCCTACATTTTTTGTGTATTAACCAGCACAAAAGTAATTTAATACATAGCAACAGATAAATCATCAAATTGCACATAAAATACGCTAAAAATCAAACAGTTTTTTTAAGTTATTCATTGATATTAGTCGAAAATTTTAAGGCATTTTGGGGTATAATATACAGGTTTTGCTGTTTTAACAGCAAATGGGTATCGCTTAGAATTTATCAGAGTGTGATACCATGATTTTTAACGTTTTGCTTTTGTTGGTTTTGGTTGTTATTCCATCTTTGATTTGGTTCTGATGCTTAGTAATGCATAACATTTAAGAGATTGCCAGAAGTTTGTGAGAATGTATTATCAAAAAAGCAAAGCCCTAAAACTCTTTTTTATGATTATTTTTTGTATGTATGATGCAAATAAGTAGGTATTTATGAGATTTCATTTAAAAGCATTAACTTTATCGGTGCTTATGACAACAGCAGCTTTAGTGGGCTGTGGTAAAAACGAGCAGGCTGTTGGTGCAGATGCTTCACAGCAGATGCCTCCCATCGTGGTTGATGTGCAAACAGTTTCCTTACGTCCGATTCCTGTGATTAAAACTTTTTCTGGTAGAGTGACAGCGTTGGAGACATCCGAGGTGCGTCCTCAGGTGAGTGGCATCGTGGAGGCGGTCACTTTTAAAGAAGGTAGCTATGTCAAGGCAGGGCAAGAACTCTATCGCCTAAACCGTGATAATTACGTCAGTGCTGCTAATACC
>JBHCHC010000088.1:0-7650 GCA_041802645.1 Moraxella sp.
ATGTGGGTTTAATGCCCAATTGGTGCATATTTTCCCTTTTAATCCCAACATTTCACCATAAGTGGGCAACAACAGCTCAATGGCAGCCGTATCAAAACCAATGCCATGGTTGAGTCTTTTAACTTGATAAGGTGCATAGATGCCTTTGATGACCATCATCGCCATTAATATCTGCACCTCGGTAATCTGTGCAGGATCTCTGGTAAATAATGGCTCAATATAGTTAGGCTTTGGTGCAACCACGAAAAAATCCACCCAATCAGAGGCAATGTCTACTCGTGGCAAATCATCCACCAATTCATTTACCTGAGCAATCACGATACCACTTTTAAAGGCGGTTGCCTCTACAATAGGAGGTGTATCTTCGGTGTTCGGGCCTGTATATAAATTACCTTTATTATCTGCCGCCTGAGCGGTGATGAGGCAGACATTGGGTGTTAAATCAATGAAATATCTTCCAAAAAGCTCAAGATAAGTATGAATGGAACCAATCTCTATACGCTCCTCTTGTACAAGTTTAGCAAGTCTTAAACTTTGCGGTCCTGCAAAAGAAAAATCAACCTTTTTGGCAATGCCTTTTTCAAAGACATCGATATGACTTGGCAATGCCAATACCGATTGTAAAATATGTAGATTATTAATCACGGCAGGGTCGCATTGCGTCAAGGCTTTTGATAAAAAGTCGGCTTGTTTTTGATTGTTACCTTCTAAACAGACTTTATCACCGCTTGCAATGACCGTCTGCAACAACTCCACTACCCTCTCTGAAGGCACACACTTACCAAAACCCAGTTGCTTAGCTTTATCAAGCTTTGCCAAGCGTTTTTGTTTTTGGGTATCCCAAACTGTTGTATTCATGGTATCACCTTTATAAGTTTATAAAATTTCTCAAGATTTTACCTTAGAAAAAGGCATTGACAATCAAAAAGAAAACCGAAGGACCAAGAAGGCATCCCAATCCTGTGTAAAATGTTGCCACCAATGCTCCATAAGGCACCAAACGCACATCCGTCGCTGCCAGCCCTGCTGCTACACCGCTCGTTGTTCCTGCCATTCCCCCAAATACCATTGCTGAACGAGGACTTTTTAAGAGCATGAATTTAGCAAACAATGGGGTTGCGACCATAAAAAATACCGCCTTAATCAGCCCAATGGCAATAGATAATGCTATCACCTCTGATGACGCTCCTATCGCTGCACCAGTGACAGGTCCTACAATATAAGTCATCGCCCCAGCACCGATCGTGGTCATGGATGCTGCATCTTTGTATCCCAACACCCATGCAATGCCAGCACCAAAGACAAAGGGTACAACACAGCCCATTAACAGTGCCACAATGCCGACAACCCCCGCTCTCTTAACTTCTTTAACATCTATTTCAAAGGCGGTAGACGCAATTGCCATATCACGAAACATGGCACCTCCAAGCAAGGCAAACCCCGATAAGAATGTAATGTCAGAAATGCCTTTCTTTCCTCCTGTATAAATACCCGCAATGTACGCCAAGATAAGTGCGAGCATAATCGCAATCGCAGAACCTTGCAATTTGCCCTTAGTAAAGATTTTGGAGAAAAAATGAGAAACCAACATGATGAGACCTGTCAGTGCGACAGCTGTTGCAAAGCCATTTTTTGAGAGTGTTTCAATCAGTAATTCCATTGTGCTATTTCCTTATTTGCCAATATTCCATCTTAATTGCCAGATGCAGACGACGAATCTTGCCATTCAAAATCATCATAATCGTTAGCAAGCTTATTAAACCAGCGTATTCCTAAAACGGTCGCCACCAAAGTTACCACAGAGACAGCAATGCCCATGACACCGCCAGAGAGTGCTGCAACGACATTTTGTCCTGCTGCCATGGCTACCACAATAGGGATATACATCCCTGCCCAGTAAATAATCCCAAACTGCGTCAGCTGTGGCATCAATCCTTTTTTGGCAAGCAACTCTTTACTTGCAATCAAAAGCATCATGGCGATTGCCACGCCACCGACATTAGCATCTACATTTAATGCCTTACCCAGCAATTTACCCAAAAAGTCGCCGATGAGGTAGCAGATCGCCAATAGTGCTGTTCCATAAACAATCATCACAAATCTCCTATTCCTTGTGAATAAAAAGGTTAGTTTCTTAACCCATGTTTTGATATAATTTAGCTTAAAGAGTATTTAAATGCAAGCATTTTGTATACAAAATTATTAACTTTGTATTATTTAGGATTTTTTATGAATTTAATCAAAGAGTTACCGCTTTTTTTGCAAATCAGCAAGAAAATAGAAGATGACATCGTCTATGGCAAACTACCCCCTGGAGCAAAACTAGAGGAAGCCGAACTGTGTGAAAAGTACAATGTTTCTCGCACACCAATTCGTGAGGCATTAAAGTTGCTAGCATCCGAGGGTCTCATTGAAATTCGACCCAGACGTGGAGCAATCGTACCAAAGCTCAATCTTGTCACTTTATGTGAGATGTTTGAAGTCATGGCAGAATTAGAGGGTATGTGTGGTAGACTTGCTGCTCGCAGAATCAATGAAACAGAAAAGGCTGAGCTACTCATACTGCATCGCGAATGCGAGCAATATATGACAAGTGGCAATTCAGAAGATTACTATGAGGCGAACAAGCAATTTCATTTTTTCTTATACACGCTAAGTCGCAACCAGTATCTTATGGAGCAAGCAATTAGCTTGCATAATCGCCTACACCCTTATCGTCGGCTACAACTTCGTGTCAATAACCGCATGCAACACTCCTTTGCTGAACATGAGCAGATTGTCAATGCCATCATCAGTGCCGATGAAGTTCTTGCCGAAAGCCTACTTAAATCACATGTGACAGTACAAGGAGAGAAGTTTACTGATTTAATCGCCAACCTAGAGTCACTTTAGAGGATAAAAGAGGATAAACTGACATTGATTTTGGTTGTCAATGTCTGTTTAGACATCTTAGTCGTGACATCAAGAGTTATCAGCATTGATGATTAACAGCAGTGCTGATAACTTTTATTTTCAGTCATCAAGTCTTGATAAGCCGATACTCATGACCATCAAGTCATTTTCTTATTAATGTCGCATCGCACCCCTTGGCTTGTGCTACAATATCCAAGCCTTTTTTCATATTAGTATCAGATGCACTAGGACAGCCATGACTTTATTTTTTAAAGAAAAACCCACTCCCATCAATCCTGATGACACCCCTTATCCACACATCTTTCGCCCATTAGATTTGGGCTTTACGACACTCAAAAACCGCATAGTCATGGGTTCTATGCATACAGGTCTAGAGGATCGATTTTTTAATTATGGCAAGCTCGCTCGCTATTTTGAAGAGCGTGCCAAAGGCGGTGTGGCACTCATCATCACAGGCGGCATCTCACCCAACAAAGAGGGCTGGCTCACTCCCTTTGGTGGCACACTCAACCACAAAGCCGACATTCTCCATCACGCTCGAGTGACTCGTGCTGTTCATAAACATGGCTCAAAAATCCTACTGCAAATTCTTCACAGCGGACGTTATGGTTATCAGCCGCTTGTCGTTGCTCCAAGTGCCCTTAAATCACCCATTTCTCCTTTTAAACCTCGTCAAATGTCCATCAGAAACATCAAGACAACCATTGACGACTACGCATATACTGCCAAACTTGCCAAACAAGCGGGCTATGATGGTGTAGAAATCATGGGTTCAGAGGGATATTTGATCAATCAGTTTCTCTCTGTACGCACCAACAAACGCACTGATGATTATGGTGGCAGCTTAGAGAATCGAGCCCGATTTGCCCTAGACATCATCAAAGCCGTGCGTGAAGCAGTCGGCAAAAACTTCATCATCAGCTTTCGCCTATCTATGATTGAGCTTGTTCAAGATGGTGCTGTCATGGAAGATGTCATCACCCTTGCCAAATGGTTAGAATCAGCAGGGGTCACACTCATTAATACAGGCGTTGGTTGGCACGAGGCTCGCATTCCCACCATTGTCACAAGCGTGCCACGAGCCAGCTTTATTCGTTTTAGCCAAGCGGTCAAAGATGCCATCAACATTCCTGTCATCGGAGCAAACCGCATTAACATGCCAGATACTGCCGAGAGTATTTTAGCCAGTGGGCAAGTGGACTTGGTGCAGATGGCACGCCCCTTCTTGGCAGACAGTGCATGGGTGCAAAAAGCCCAAACAGCAAATGCTCACTTGATTAATACCTGCATCGGTTGCAATCAAGCATGTCTTGACCACACCTTTACTGGTGAGCGAGCCTCATGCTTGGTCAATCCTTTGGCATGCTTTGAAAGCGAATACACCATCAAACCTGCCAAAAAACCCAAAAAAATCGCCGTGGTTGGTGGTGGTGTGGCAGGCATGACCGTTTCTGTGGTGGCAGCAGAGCGAGGGCATGACGTTACTCTCTTTGAAAGCAAGAGCATGCTTGGTGGTCAGTTTAATTTCGCCAAGGTCATCCCCGGTAAAGAGGAGTTTTTTGAAACCATACGTTATTATCGCAACATGATAGAAAAACTTGGCATCAAAGTCATGCTAAACCACCCTGTTGATGCTGATTTTCTGACTGACGGCCGGTTTGATGAGGTGGTCATTGCCACAGGGGTTGTACCGCGTACAGTGCGTTTTCATGGGACGAACTTGCCGCAGGTCATGACTTATGCTGAACTACTGTCAGGCGAAAAAGTGGCAGGCGAGCGAGTGGCAGTACTTGGAGCGGGCGGCATTGGCTTTGATGTGGCGGAGTTTTTGGCACATGGAACAACCATTGCCCATGACGTGCATAGCCCCACTTACCGTCCAACCGCTCAGACTCCTGATGAGTTCTTCAAGCAATGGGGGGTTAGTCCTGATGCTCATTATGACAGCAAGGGAGGGCTTATCAAGCCCCAGCCTGACCCAAGTCATCGTCAAATCTACCTACTCCAACGCAGCGAAGGCAGACTGGGTAAGAGCCTCAATAAGACCACAGGCTGGGTACATAAAGCCGTCATTAAACAAGCAGGCGTCATCCAAATCAGCGGAGCAACCTACAACAAAGTTACCGATGAAGGTCTATGGATAAGTGTTGATGGGCAAGTTCAGCTTTTGCGAGTAGACAGTGTGGTGCTGTGTGTTGGACAAGAATCTGTCAATGACCTCATGCCAAAACTTGGGGATACTCCCAAGGCAAACTACCACATCATCGGCGGGGCAAAAAACGCCGAACGCTTAGATGCCAAGCGTGCCATCAAAGAAGGATTTTTGCTGGGCATTCGATTATGAGTTATCAAGCATAAACAAAAAATCAGGCAAGTATTCGCTTGCCTGATTTTTTAGCTCGTTTTTACCCTATTTTTATTTTTTAATCTTATTTGACCTTAATAGACTCACTGCGAAATACCGATTTTATCATGTTTCTTAAATTTAAAAACCTAACAAGCATAGGGTTTGTATAGCCAAAATTTTTATTTCGCAGTACATCTAATGAATGCCACATGAATGTCTTGTTTTGGCACAAAGTTCTTCTCAACCACTTCAAATTTACCCTGCCCTACTTTTCTTACCTTGCCTTTGCCTGCCCAACAAAAAGACACAATCTCATCACTATCTCTCTCGACGGTCAGTTTGAATTGCTCAATCGGTTTTGCCCAATTTGCCCCTGTCGTCAGCACATAACCTAGGGCTGAATAAGACAGGGGGTGCGTGCTTGATTTTTTATCCAACCTACCTCGAGTGGCTTTATCCAAACAAAAAGTGTCATCTAAACTTTCATGAAAATAGACCCCACCCCCCACGAGAGGACGATAGCTGTGATTAATTCTTGTGATGGTGTTTGGAGCAAAAACCTGTTCAAATTCATAAATCACCTGCCCCTCCCAGTATACTGCCAACTCTGGATCAAGAGCCGGATCAAACTCACCGATTAAGGTTTTAATTTTTTCATGACTGCACCGCCCGAGTTTTTGGTTGATGTTGGCAAGCACATCACTCTCCTCCCATGCTTTCAAAATATCGCTTTGACTCACGCCGCAGACCCTAAATTCATCCGTCACATCAATCAGCTCATTCTTATTATCTAGCATAAAAGCCCGTGCATGAGTTTTGTACTGAACAGGAACTCCATTCGAGAATATCGTAAAGCTTGCCAAGGTTTCATTAACATTTGCAAAATCATAGTCTGTCCATGTTGGCACAACAGGTAGTGGAAACAACACCGTTTGGCGAATCTCTTTATCCGTTAGATTCTTAAACTCATACGCCACTTTTATAACATCTTCACTGATGTACAAATCCTCACTTTTCATGGTGATGTTTGGGTTTTTAATATATTCCACGCCACCCATGCTTACATAGCCTGTACTATCATTGGCTTGGGCAGTGATGCTCAGACAGGCAATTGCCATGGTCAAAATTTTTAAGCTTCTCATCGGTCATCTCACAAGAAAAAGGGTGTATAATTAAGCCGTACTGACAATACAATACTAAAAACCCATTTAAACATCATTGTCCGTGGTTTGTTTGCATTAAAAAAGTGATGAAATCTTGATTTTTTCGCTAGAGTGCCTGATGATATATTTTGATATCATTTTAAAGTCTGCTTAGCCCGTTTTTAAATCAAGGATGATTCATCCTATTTTAATGATAAGCATGAATGTCAGCACATCTCATCTTGCTACTTTTTATTTGATTTGTCAATATCTTCACCCTAAAAAGGTTTACATATGTCAGCTTATAATTTTAATCGCCATTTTCCTCACACTCGTTTGCGTCGTCTGCGTGTCTCAGACGGCATTCGTGACATGGTCAGTGAAACCCATCTAAAACCCTGCCACCTCATCGCCCCCGTGTTCGTTATTGAAGGGCAAAATAAGCGTCAAGCTATTGGTAGCATGCCAAACATAGAGCGACTGTCCATCGATTTACTCATCGAGCACTGCAAGGATCTGCATGAGGCTGGTGTGAGAATGGTCGATATTTTTCCTGTGATTGACGCCTCTTTGAAATCCCCCAATGGTGAGAACGCCTACCACCAAGACACACTGGCTGTACGTGCTGTATCTGCCCTAAAAGACGCCCTACCCGAACTCATCGTCATGACAGATGTTGCCCTAGACCCCTATACGACACATGGACAAGATGGCATCATCGATGAATCAGGTTACGTGATTAATGACATCACCACCGAAGCTTTAATCAAGCAAACACTTGCTCATGCTCAGGCAGGAGCAGACGTCATCTCACCCTCTGACATGATGGATGGTCGCATTCGTGCCATGCGAGAAGCCTTAGAATCAAACGGCTTTGTCAATACTGCCATCATGGCATACTCTGCCAAATATGCCTCCGCCTATTATGGACCCTTTAGAGATGCTGTTGGCTCATCAGGCAATCTTAAAGGTCATAAAAAGCAGTACCAGATGAATCCTGCCAACCGTGCCGAAGCCCTGCATGAAGTCGCTCTTGACATCGCCGAGGGGGCGGACATGGTGATGGTAAAACCCGGTCAGCCTTACTTAGATGTGGTGCGTGAAGTCAAGGATAATTTTGGCGTGCCGACCTTTGCCTATCAGGTCAGTGGCGAGTACGCGATGATGAAGGCCGCTTTCGCCAACGGCTGGCTGGACGAGCGCGCCTGCGTACTGGAGTCGCTGCTGGGCTTCAAGCGGGCCGGTGCC
>JBHCHC010000089.1:0-28677 GCA_041802645.1 Moraxella sp.
GATGCTGTTTTTTACCGTTTTTGACAGTATTGAGAGAATGACAAAATGGGCAAGTTTTTAAACATAACAATAAACCCCACTCAAAACTATATGGTATCAGGGTTTGAGTGGGGTTTCATCATGAATTTTGTCTATTAGACCTATTTTTAATCAAAGGCAAGTAAGCAAGTGGGTATCAATGTTTTTAATTTATTGCTCAAGAAGACGCCCCCGCCCATCAAAAAACCTTCTAACCACCAATAACGCTGACAGCGTACAAGACAGCGTACTGGCGGCACAGATAAAAAACATGGTCACAATCTGATAACGCACCGCTTGGGTGGGGTCAGCCCCTGCCAATATCTGACCTGTCATCATGCCGGGTAGGCTCACCAGTCCCACCACTAACATAGAATTGATGGTGGGGGTCAGCCCATTTAGGACGGCAGATTTAACTAAGTCATGCACTGATTCAAAGGGGGTAGCAGACAGTGACAGGCGAGATTTTATCAGATCTTGTTTGTCATGCATGGCGTTGACCAGTTCGTTGGTGGTCAAGCTGATGGCGGTTAAAGAATTTCCCAAAATCAATCCCAAAATTGGAATGATGTATTGAGGGCGATACCATGGGGAGACGTTTAGAATGACCGTCATGGCGATGAGTGTGATGATGCCTGTGGCAAGAACGAGCGAGAGGGTGCTATCAAAAAGTAGACCTTGATAAGGACGCTTGATGCGAGTCTTGACCGAAATGCTAGCGATGAGTGTCATGATGGTCAAAATAATCAGAACCTGCCATATGCTCTCACGGGCAAATACCCACGCCAAAATGAGCCCAATGAGTGACAGCTGTACAACAGTTCTTATACCTGCGATGATGAGTGTCTTAACCAACCCCAATCTTAGGTAAGCTGATACACCCACTGTGATGAGTAGCAGGGTACTGGCAAGAGCGATGTCGGTCAGCGTGAGAGTGATTGTCATGAGGTGCTTGATACCAATTTATGTGGTTAACATGCCATGATGCATACGCCATAATTCTGCTCCCAAGTTTTTTGGTTCGCTTGAAGTGTGCGTAACCCAAATAAATGCCTTGGTCTCATCATGCCAATCCATCACCAGATCCATCAGCAGATTTGCCGTCTCATCATCCAAAGCAGAAGTGACCTCATCAAAAAGGGCGATGGTGGGGTTAAACTGCAAAGTACGTAAAAAATTGACAAGCTGACGCTCCCCTCCTGATAGATGATGAATCGATTGATGAATGAAGGTGGAACTTTTGCCAAGCTGGTGGAGTTTTTCGATGTGCCAAGACTCATCAAATACTTTATGACGATGATGTTTAAAAGAAAATGGGGACTTTAAATCATCCAAAACCCTCTCCCCAGATAAATTTGGCGCCTGATGAAATAAAGCGACCACGGCACGATACTCACAAGGAGGAATATCAAAAATGGGTGTATGTTTACCATGGATGCTTAGAGTCATCTGATTTGCCAAAGCAGTCGATGATAAAGGTAGTAAATCAGCGAGTGCTTGCAAAAGTAAGGACTTACCAGACCCAGAACGCCCCACTAAGGCGACTTTTTGCCCATGATGCAGCTGGCATGAGATGTTATCCAACAAAGTACGTTCTTGGCTGAAATAGGATAGGTGTGAGACAGTTAATAAAGACATGGTTTAGGGTGATTTGAGCAGGTTAAGTAAAACTTCTGCATGATGCTTGGCTTTAACATTGCGATAACTGGCAGTCATTATGCCTTGCTTGTCAAAGATAAAGGTGGAGCGTGCCACACCCAAATGCATCTTACCATACATCATTTTTTCTTGAATTACCCCAAAATGCTGACATAATCTTTCATCAGGGTCGCTGATGAGTTTGATGCCAAGCTCTTTTTTATGGATAAAATTCTGATGAGATTTGATGCTGTCACGAGAGATGCCAAGTATGGCGTATCCCTGCTTGGCAAATTCCTCTGACAAGGCGGTAAAATCAGTGGCTTGGATGCTACAGCCTTGAGTGTTATCTTTGGGATAAAAATATAAAATCAGCCCCTGACCGCTGTTTTTAACATAGCTCGCTAAGTCAATCTCATCAGTATAAAATAAATTGCCATCATAACGAACCACACTGACAGCAAAGTCGGGGAGGGCGATGCGTTCCTCTGAGTTTTTCATGAGCGTTACCAATGATTAAGAATAAAAAATGAAGTAAAACAATGAAGGTCTATTTTATCCAAAAATCAAAAAAATACCAATACCAAAATGAAGCGAATGGCTTTATTATTGCCAAAAAATTTCTTTATGTTAAATTATGTTTAAAATATTCAACAAAATCTAATTATACGGTAAAATTATGTGCTTATTTTAGTTGTTTTAAGGTAAGGCGTTTATGTCTTTGCTTTCTTTATTCAGAATTGACGAGCGTGGCTCTACGGTGCGTCAAGAGGTCATTGCAGGTTTGACCACCTTTTTGGCGATGGTGTATTTGGTGATAGTCGTACCTGGAATGCTTGCTGATGCAGGCTTTCCTGCTGAATCGGTATTCATTGCCACCTGCTTGGTTGCAGGGTTGGGTTCCATCTTAATTGGAATCTTTGCCAATGTACCAATGGCAATCGGTTGTGCGATTAGTTTGACCGCATTTACTGCATTTAGCTTGGTTTTGGGTCAGAAAATCAGCATTCCTGTCGCCTTAGGGGCGATTTTTTTAATGGGGGTTATTTTTACCCTTATTTCGGTTACAGGAATTCGGGCGTGGATTTTAAAGAATCTGCCAAGTGCCATTGCTCACGGGGCAGGCATTGGCATTGGACTGTTTTTGTTGCTCATTGCTGCCAGTGGCGTGGGATTGGTGGTCAAAAATGATGCTGGGCTACCTGTAAAAATGGGAGAGTTTACCTCGTTTGGGGTGCTGATGTCTCTGGTGGGTCTGGCAGCGATTATTGGATTGGAAAAACGCCAAGTTAAAGGGGGTATTTTATGGGTTATCATAGCCATCACAGCGATTGGGCTGATTTTTGACCCTAATGTGAAGTTTGGTGGACAGGTTTTTAAGTTGCCCAGTTTTGGCAATGAGTCACTGTTTGGAGCGATGGACATCATGGGTGCCTTAAATGCGGCGGTATTGCCTGCGGTGTTTGCCCTTGTCATGACGGCAGTGTTCGATGCCACAGGAACAATCCGTGCAGTTGCAGGGCAGGCGGGACTCATTGATAAAGAAGGTCAAATCGTTGGTGGTGGCAGGGCGTTAACGGCTGATTCAGTGTCCAGTCTGATGTCTGGTCTATTCGGTACAGCCCCTGCAGCGGTCTATATAGAATCGGCTGCAGGAACAGCAGTGGGTGGCAAAACTGGTTTGACGGCAGTGGTTGTCGGCGGTCTGTTTTTGCTGATGTTATTCTTTCAGCCATTGGCGTTTTTAGTGCCAAACTATGCCACCGCTCCTGCACTCATGTATGTTGGTTTACTCATGCTAAGCAATGTCTCAAAACTTGATTTTGATGACTTTGTGGGGGCAATGAGCGGGCTTATTTGTGCGGTGTTTATTGTTTTGACGGCAAATATCGTGACAGGAATCATGCTTGGTTTTGCGTCACTTGTGCTGGGGCGTGTCATCTCTGGTGAATTTAAACGACTCAATATTGGTACGGTCGTTATTGCCGTGGTGTTGGTCGCTTTTTATGCATTAGGCTACGCCATTTAAATCACTCAAAAGTATGTTATCAAGAAAACTGTTCATGCTAAGACTATGGTTTCAACAGCTCTCTGGCTCATGGGCAGTTTGGCATCATGTAAAGTCTAACTTAGCATACTTTTGACGCTACGATGACACATTAACATGAACATACAAAAACCATTTGCCATGCAGTGAATGGTTTTTTATTGATGGTAATGATGTATTTTAAGACACGGCTGCCACATATAATAAGAATTACTTTTAAATATTCAGCCGATTCATGAGCATCCATGTCTGATTTAACCGATGCTAAAGTAGGGTTCGTTCGTCAGTCAATTTCGCCATAAGATGGTGTTTATTATCATGATGAGTGTGATGGGGTGGAAATGTGTTGTTCGCTGTTAAGTTGATGTAGTGATAATAATGATGGCATCAAAAATGATTGCCGTGTCTGTAAATCATGATATGGCGGCATCGGTAGGTTGATGAGGTTTGTTCGATTTTGGTTTATGTTTACATGGCTTGTAGGGCAAAAATATTTTTGTCTTTGTTGTTTGAATCACACCAAATATCTCAATCAATCATAAAAACCAAGCATGCGATAAGATGGTAGTAAGTCCCCAGCACCCCATCCTAAATACTTTTTATTTTGAACAAATATCATTCACCAATTCTAACAGATATGCTCGCATGGCAGGCAGTTCGTCACTGGGGGTGTTATTTGACCATGCCCCGTCTACCGCACAACGAATGACATAGAGGCGAAAATCATCATCAGTGTGCTGATGTTGAATGAGTTTGGAGGAAATCCAATTAAACCATAGGCGGCTCATGGTGCTGTCCGCGTGAATGGAGCGAATCAGCCCTGCCCAGTCACTACTAAGTCCAATCTCTGGATTGTCAAAAAATACGTGAATATAAGCCTTGGTAAATATTCCTTTTTGGGTAGGAGCCTTATCGATGTGACTTAAAATGGCGGTATTAACTTGGGCGATGAATAACTCTACCACACTGGTGACAAGCTCATCTTTGGATTTAAAATGATGAAATAGTCCGCCCTTGCTCGTGCCTGCCATATCTGCTACTTTTTGCACGGATAGATTGCTGATGCCAACATCAAGCATGAGATTTTTGGCACAGATTAAAATGGTGTGGCGTAGCAGTTCGGGGTTGTTTTTGCGTTTGTTGGTTTTGTCATCAGGTGTGGATGTGGAGGCGTTGATGTCAAATAATGTTTCCATGATAATCTCTAAACTTTAAAATAATTTTCAAAAAGGTTAATGAGTAGTGACCGAGGAGAAAACATTCATGACCACCACCCCCATAATAATCAACCCAATACCCATGATGGCAGGTAAGTCCAAAGTCTGATTTAAGACGAATACACCAATTAAGGCAGTTAAAACAATACCCACACCTGCCCAGATGGCATAAGTCATACCAAGTGGTATGACTTTAACAACATGAGAGAGTAAATAAAAAGCAACGGCAAAACAGACCAGTGTCATGCAGGTGGGCATCAGCCTGCTAAAACCCTCTGATTTTACCAAAAAAGTAGAGCCTGCGACTTCACTGATGATGGCAATGCCAAGCAGAAGGTAAGCGGTTAGCGGCTGCATGTAAAATCTCCTAAGTTGCAACAAAATATAGAACCGACTGGTTGGTATTTTATTTTATAAAAAATCGCCATTAAAAACAAGCGGTGCATCATGGTTGTTGGTAGCGAGTCGGATCAGACAAACCAGCTTCTATAAAACCTTGATGACGCAAAGCACAACTGTCACACACGCCACAGGCTCGTCCGTCGCTGTCGGCACAGTAGCAAGAGACGGTCTGAGCGTAATCCACCCCAAGAGACAGTCCTAATGCTAGGGTCTGTGCTTTTGATAAATACTGCAAGGGGGCAATGATGGACAGGCGTCTACCAGCACGTCCTGCCACGGTGGCAAGATTAGCCATGCTTTCAAAGGCGTGAATGTAGTCATCGCGGCAGTCAGGATAACCTGAAAAGTCTACTGAGCTGACACCGATGACAATGGCATTTGCTCCTGTTACCTCAGCGACCGCCAGAGCATAGGATAGAAAAATGGTGTTACGAGCAGGAACATAAGTGACAGGCACAGCATCAGAGTTGGCATCATAATCAGGTACATCAATGCTGGTGTCAGTGAGTGCCGAACCGCCAAGCTGAGCGATGTCAATGTCAATGATGCGATGAGCAACGCCTAACAATCGGGCGATATTAGCGGAGGCAAGAAGTTCGCTAGAATGTCGTTGTCCATAGCGAAAGCTGATGGCATTTACCTCTTCGAAGACAGATTTTGCCCAATACAGGCAAGTTGTGGAGTCTAATCCTCCTGAAAATAAGACAACGGCTTTTTGATGGGAGAAATCAGCAGAGTGTGGCAAGTCAAAAGAGGGGATGCAATCAGTCATGAATCAGTAAACCATAAAGAAAAGAGCAAAACCTCAAATTCTACCATAAAATAAACGCATTTAACAATCATCACAATAAACCTAAATGGATAAGGAGGTAAATTAAGATGAAACTAAAATCAAACCAAGACGAAACATTGGGAAAACATAGAAGTCATGATAGAATAGTGTCTTATTAATCACCACAATTTGCTAATTCATTCAGGACTTATTATGGATGCTGAAATCGTTAAAATCATTCTCGCCTTTGTGGTGCTCATTAATCCATTTAGTGCCTTGGGACTGTTTTTAAACATCACAAAAGGCTATTCTGCCAAAGAACGCCAAAAAGTCGCTCAAATCTCCTGTTTAACGGTATTTGTGGGCATTGCTTTTTTTACACTGCTTGGAGAGAATTTACTTAGGGTGCTCGGCATTTCGGTGGGCTCGTTTCAAGTAGCGGGCGGAATTTTGGTGTTTTTGATTGCCATTAACATGATGAATGGCGGAGGCAATCCTGTCAAGCCCAATGAAGATGAAGTGGAAGTCAGCTCTTCATTGACCGCATCGGCAGTGGTGCCTCTTGCCATTCCGATGATGATAGGGCCTGGAGGCATCTCTACTGTGATTATTTATTCTAGTCAGGTAAAAGGTGTGTTTCAAATCGGCATGATTTTATCAGCGGGACTCTTTATCAGCTTGATTTGCTATGCATCCTTGATGGCAGCAGGAAAAATCAGTCGCTTTTTGGGCGAGACGGGACTTAATATTCTAAGTCGTATCATGGGCATGTTACTGGCAGCGGTAGCGATAGAGATTTTGGTGAACGGATTGCGAGCCATATTTCCCCAATTGTTGGCATAAGAACTTAGATGTCAAAGACTTAACCGTCAGAGTGTGGATGGTCAAAAACCCCGTTTACCAAGCAATAGATGCCTCTTGGTAAACGGGGTTTTATATGGACGCATGATTACAGCTGAATCTTATCTTTTAATAGAAATTCCATCAAAGCTTTTTGGGCGTGTAGGCGATTCTCTGCCTCGTCCCATACTACCGAACGGGGGTCATCTAGCAGGTCATGACTAATCTCTTCACCGCGATGAGCAGGTAGGCAATGCATGAATAGTGCATCTTTATCGGCAGTATCAAGTAGGGCAGGGGTGATTTGAAAGCCTGTAAAGTCAGCCTCGCGTTGTTTTTGTTCACTCTCCTGCCCCATGCTTGCCCAGACGTCCGTCACCACCAGATGAGCATCTTTGACCGCCTCTGATACGCTATTTGTCAGAGTGAGACGATGAGCATATTTATTGGTCAGCTCCTTATTTGGTTCATAACCTTTTGGGGTGGCGATGTTTAGATGAAAATCAAACTGTTCAGCGGCTAAGATGTAGGAGTTGCACATGTTATTACCATCACCGACCCATGCAACCGTTTTGCCTTTGATGTCGCCTCTGTGTTCAAAAAAGGTCTGCATATCAGCAAGAAGTTGGCAAGGATGATAATCATGGGTTAGGGCATTGATGACAGGTACGCTTGAATGTTTGGCAAAGGTTGTCACACGCTCATGAGCAAAAGTGCGAATCATCACAATGTCGGTCATGGAGCTGATCACACGTGCCGAATCCTCGATTGGCTCACCACGCCCAAGCTGGGTATCATTAGGTGACAAGAACAATGCCTGTCCGCCAAACTGTCCCATGCCTGTCTCAAAGGAGACACGGGTGCGAGTGCTTGATTTTTCAAAAATCATGGCAAGAGTTCGCCCCACGAATGGACGATAAATCTCGCCACGGTGTTGCATTTGGCGAAGTTCTTGGGCTCTGTGAATCACTTGGTGTAACTCATCTTTAGATAAATCAAGTAAGGTAAGAAAATGACGAGAGCTCATAAAAATCCTTAATAATAATGGGGCAAAAAAGCCAATAATAGCAAGGCTTAACTGTTTTGACAAGTCATTTGTGGTATATTTGCCAAATGTTGGTATCAGTCTTTTAGCTCTCGGTTGATTTTCGCCAATAATGCTTGTAACATGGCGTATTCTTTTTGGTCAAGTTGCAAGCGGGAGGATAGGCGTGATAAGCGTTTTGGCAAATCTTTTAAGTCATCATCACAAGCCAGATTGAGTCTGATAAGTAGGCGAGTGATGGCATCATCTAGCCCAAGTTTTTGGGCATGAGTGATGGCAGGTTCATCCCAATCAGTGCGATGATTGATGTCTAGCTGATATTTTGGTTTGTGCTGATTATAGTGGCTTGGATGAGTCGTGGGTGTGTTGTTTTGATGGTAAAAATGTGCATAAAGGGTGCTTGAGATGACCTGTATGGCACTGGCGACATTTAATACAGGATAAGCAGGATTGGCGGGAATTTGAATGTGATAATCAGCCAGTGCTAACTCATCATTGGTCAGTCCACGGTCTTCACGTCCAAAAACAAGGGCGATGCTAGCATTGGTATTTT
Organism: Moraxella sp.; assembly: GCA_041802645.1. Classification (GTDB taxonomy): domain Bacteria; phylum Pseudomonadota; class Gammaproteobacteria; order Pseudomonadales; family Moraxellaceae; genus Moraxella. The sequence continues at coordinate 8,533 of JBHCHC010000089.1, forward strand.
TTTGTAAAAAGTCATGACTGATGACAGCACATTCGCTTGGGGTGATGACAGGTTTGGGCAGGTGGCGAGCTCGAGCAGATGCCATAAAAATTAGAGCATGAGGGGCTAATGCAGATTCTATGGTATCCTCTATGATGACATTATCTAGAACCGAACTTCCTCCTGCAGCATTGGCATGACTGGTGTCATCAATGGGCAGGCGAGGTGCGACCACGGTTAAGTGAGATAAGGACATGGTGTGCATGGCACGAGCTGCCGAACCGATGTTGGCGGGCAAAGTGGTATTTACCATGATGGTGTGAATGCGGTCTAGTAGGGCGTTTGACATGGCTTTTGTTCGTGGTTAAGTCGGTTTATTTGAATACCAAATCCGACCCAAAGGTACGTCTTAGGCGGTTTAGGTTGTCATCAGAGGGATAGAGGCGAAAGCGATGATTGACCAATACTTTGCAAATGCCACACCCATCAAACAGGTAGAGTGAAACAGGCAAACAACCATCAGGGGGGTCACCATCAGCATCAATGATGGCACCTCCGTCTTCAGTGGTTGTTTGGGATTTGATGAAGTTTGCTACCTCATCGGGGTTTGGTGGGCTACTTTCTTTTAATAAGCTGGTCAGTACGGCCAGTCTGTCGGTATCGTGGCTGTGGAGTTTTAGGTGTAAACCATCTAAGGATTTTAGGCGAGCTTCGATGATGTTTTTGCCCCCTTGAAGGCGTGCAAAAACTCGACCGTCATTTTCACTGACACTGATGCGAGCGATAAGGATGACGCCATTTAGATTATTTAGTTGCTCCCAATCTTTTTTATCTATCTTAGCCAGAGTCTGTATGTTCAGCCGTTTGGGGTTAAAGTTCTTATCCGCCTTGGCTAGGTGGGCGTATTTGGCAGTTAAGATGGCGTTTAGGCTGATGTTGCTCTCTAGCAGAGGCTGGAGTTTTAGGTATTTGTCAGTAAAACAGCTGATTTCTAGGCGACAACTGCCATCGTCCAAGGTAATGGCAACGCGATTGCCAAAGTTTGCCACATCGATGATGATTCCAGCTACAGTAGCAAATTTACCATAGCCTGTCTCAGATACCTCGCTTAGGTTTTTGACATTGGTGTAGCGAGGTAATTCGTCACGATAAGCATCCATGGGGTGACCTGTCAGATACAGACCAAGCGTATCCTTCTCGCCACGCAAACGAGTCTGTTCACCCCAGATGACATCAGGCAAAGGAGGGGCAACAGACAAGCCCTCATCAACCTCGGCAAATAAATCAAAAGTACCTGCTTCGGCATTGGTGCGATTTTGGTGAGCCACTTCCATCGCTTGAGGCAGCTGCTCCCACAGACCACCTCGGATTTGATAAGACAGGTTTTTGCCATGAACATCGAGAAGTTCTGGGCGTAGCACGCCTGCCAAATCATCAAAACATCCCGCACTAATCAGGGCCTCTAAGGCACGTTTGCCGACTTTCTTGGTGTCCACTCGATTGCAAAAATCGTATAAATCTTGAAATTCTCTTTCGTTTCTTGCTCTGACGATGCTGGCTACTGCATCCTCTCCCACACCTTTGACAGCTCCAAGTCCGTAGATGATGGTTTTGGGGTCGTGTGCCACGAAGTGAAATTGACTGTGATTGACCGAAGGGGGCAGCACTTCCAAGCCAAAATTTTCTTTACAATCACTGATTAAAAAGACCACCGTGTCAGTGTCGTCCATCTCCGAGGTCAGTACCGCCGCCATGAATTCGGCAGGGTAATAATGCTTTAAATAGGCAGTCTGATAAGCAAGCACACCATAAGCGGCAGAGTGAGATTTGTTAAAGCCATAACCTGCAAATTTCTCAACCAATTCAAAAATTTTAATGGCAAGATTGCCATCCACACCAAGTCCTATCGCACCCTCTTCAAACACCGACCGCTGAGCTGCCATTTCCTCGGGTTTTTTCTTGCCCATGGCACGTCTTAACATATCAGCACCGCCCAGCGTATAGCCTGCTAGGGTTTGGGCGATTTGCATGACTTGTTCTTGATAGACGATGACGCCATAGGTGGATTCTAAGGCGGGTTTGAGCCAGTCATGCTGATACTGAGGGTCGGGGTAGGCGACTTCTTGAGTGCCATGCTTTCTATCAATGAAGTCCGATACCATGCCCGTCTCTAGAGGACCGGGGCGATATAAAGCACACATGGCGATGACATCTTCGATGTTGGAGGGCTTTAACTGCTTTAGGTATTTTTTCATGCCTGAGCTTTCAAGCTGGAATACTGCGGTGGTATTACCTGTTTGCAAGACGTGCTCATACACAGGCATGTCATCTAAGGGTAGTTCATCCAGATCAATGGGGGGTAGTCCCTCTTTGATACGACGTTCATCGATGTTGTTAATCGCAGACTTGATGACAGTGAGGTTACGAAGTCCTAAAAAGTCAAATTTAACCAGTCCTACCGCTTCGACATCGTCCTTATCATACTGGCTGACAAAATGACCCTCATCATCAGCATAAACCGCACTAAAATCGCTGATACGATTTGGGGCAATCAGTACCCCACCTGCATGTTTGCCGACATTGCGGGTGATGCCCTCCAGTTTTTCTGCCATCTCCCAAATCTCTAATGCCGGTTCGTGGTCTTGAGCTTCAGGGTTGGTGAGCAAGTCTTTTAGCAAAGGCTCCTCTTCAACCGCCTGAGCCAGTGAAATGCCGGGGGTCTTAGGAATGAGTTTGGAGATTTTATCAGCAAGTCCATAGGATTTTCCTTGCACGCGTGCCACATCTCGTACCACCGCACGAGCTGCCATTGTACCAAAGGTGATGATTTGTGAGACTGCCATACGCCCATAAGCTTGTGCCACATAAGCAATGACACGGTCTCGCCCTTCGATACAAAAATCCACATCAAAGTCAGGCATGCTGACACGCTCAGGATTTAAAAACCGCTCAAAAAGCAAGTCATAACGTAAAGGGTCAAGGTCGGTGATGTTTAAGCTGTATGCCACCAATGACCCTGCTCCTGAACCACGCCCTGGTCCAACAGGTACACCATTTTCTTTTGCCCAACGGATAAAGTCCATAACAATGAGAAAGTAACCGGGAAAACCCATTTTTAAAATGATGTTTACCTCAAACTCTAAGCGATCATCATAAGGTTTTCGTACATCTGCCCAATGCTCATCTCGGCTGTTGGGCGGATAAAGCTTGTCAAGACGTCTGTTTAGCCCATCCTCGGCAGTCTTACGAAAAAACTGCTCCTCGGTCATGCCCTCTGGAATGGGGAAGGCAGGCAAAAAGTTTTTGCCAAGGGTAAGCGTGACATTACAGCGAGAAGCGAGTAGATTCGTGTTTTCAATGACTTGTGGAATGTCATGAAACAGCTTGCTCATCTCTTGCTGAGTTTTAAAATATTGCAATTCGCTATAAATGCGAGGGCGTGTGCTGTCATCTAAAATGTAGCCACCAGCGATGCATACACGAGCTTCATGAGCATCAAAGTCAGTGCTGGCGGTCTCCTCTTTACCTTGACTTCTGATGCTGGCATTCATAAAACGCACATCATTATGAGCGATGATGGGCACACCAAATTTAGCCCCTGCCATGATGATGTCTTTGTTTAGGTCATCATCATTTACGTGTGTGCGTTTGACTGCCAAATACAGACGGTCACCAAAAGCCTGCTGCCAAGTCGCCACCACGTTCATGCCTCCTCGTAGCGTCGAGGTGATTTCTGAGCGGTGTGTTAAGATGACGATGATGCCTGCGTTTTTGGTGGGGTCAAACAAATCCTGTTTTAGCACGATGGGCGTGCTGACGACAACCTTGCCGTTATCACCCATGGGTCGGTTCGTGTAACTGTCTGAAACCAATCTTAGAATATTCTGATAACCCTCATTGTCCATGGCGTAAAGTATGACGCTAAACCCCTCGTGTTCAGCGACTGAGCCAAACTCATCACCTGTGATGACCTCTGTACCAAGTAAGGGCTTAATGCCTGCGTCCAAGCAAGCTTTATAAAACTTAACCAAGGCAAAAGTATTCTTAAAATCAGCAATGCCTAAAGCGGTCTGCCCATCGGAGGCAGCACGTTTAACCAGTTCTTTGATTTTTACAATGGAATCCACAATGGCGTATTCGCTACGCACACCCAAATGCACAAATGACATAATTAGCTCTATTTTTAGGGTTAGCTTTGAGGTTAGAAAATGGATGAATTTAGATAAAGTGTGTTGTGAAGGGGTATTTGCGTGGTGTGCTTCACCCTTTATTATCCAAACCATACATTAGGCGATTGCATCATGCCAATATTAACCTCATCTTAACTTAAAATACATTCAATCGTTTAAATACCACCGTACAACATTTTTATGCAATAGCACACGAACATTTGCATGATTTCTAATGTAGTAGGTGGTTGGCTCAGTGTTGCTTAAAATACAAATACCAAAAAATAACCGTTGATTTTGAATCTGCTGCGTTTATTGTCAATCTGGTCCATCAACATGCTTTTTAAATCATATTGCCCAAGCTTAGCATGGGTTGTCATCATGTCAATGGTTAATCTGATGCTTACTTAATGCTTATTCATGCTGTGATGGCACAGGAATGGGGTTGATGTCTTGATTATTTTGATGCTGCCCCATACCAATCAGTGCCAAAAATATCAAGCTTACCACCAAGCCGATACTCAGTAAGGCTTTTTTTAAGTGGCGGCGAAAGCTGGTATTTGGGGATTTGGAATGGTTATTTTTCATAAAAGTGACAAAATAAATGAAGCTGACTTGGTGTGAAATGATATTAAGATGGTAAATCAAAATAATACCAACGACTAAAATACTTGTATTTTATCTTTGCCATAAAACAAGCGGCTTTTATCCAGTGATTGTCAAGCACACAACGTGCGGTATTATAACATGGAAAATTTGGCAAAATCACGGTAAAATGAACGAAATTTTCTCATCATCATCAAATCACCCTCTCTCATGTTTCACATCATTCAGTCTAATGACACAGACCGCCTTGTCAATCATCTTATTGATTTTTATAAAAAAAATGACGAACAAGATGACCTTGCTCACCTGATTTTTACCCCCTTTACTGTCATCGTCCCATCCATGGTGCTTGGCGACTGGCTCACCAAAACTGTGGCAAGCCGTGTGGGGATTAGTACGCTTTTTACGGCAGAGTTTTGGGGGAGATATCAATGGGAGATGATAAAAACAGTGCTGGGTTTAGATGCACAAGCAAATCCTGCTGACGCACTGTTTGTGCCAGAGGTGGCGGTACTATCAGCGTCTATCATGCGTTGGCGGATTTTTGGGTTTGTGATGGATGAATTTCATAAACATTCATCACTCATCCTCAGCGATGATGCTCATCCCCTGCATTTTTTAGTCAAGCCGCTGTATGATGACACGCAAGGTCTGCCTGAACATCGCCTCTGGCAAGCATGTGATGAATTATCACGCTTATATGTGCGTTATCTGACCCATCGCCCAGAGTGGCTGATGGCTTGGTCGGAGGGTGTGTCTTTGGCACAGATGGTCAGTGAGATGATGGATGAAAAACAAAGGCTCGATGAGGTGTTTGGGGCGACATCTTTTAAAATGACATCAGAGAGTCAAGCTGATAATGCCAATGATGATAATGACAGTCAAAATGAGGAAAATAACATAAAAGGGGAGTCTGATGAGGAGGGGAGCACCCCAGCGTGGTTAAGACAGCATTATTTAGATTTGGAGCGTCTGCTTGGATATTTGTGGTCTGGACTGTTTGGTGAGACTTATCGTTATCGCTTGGCGTTAGAGGAGAGGTTTTGGCAAGTATTGTCAGGTAAGAAGGATGCTAAAGGCGATAATCATGAAGACAAGCTGTCCACGCAAGCCATATGTGCCCTGCCTAAGGCTTTGTATCTCTTTACTGTACAACAAATCCCCAAGGCAGAACTTGAATTTTTAAAACAGCTGTCTTTATATCTTGATGTGGTGCTGCTGCATTTTAATCCGTCCATGATGTTTTGGGCGGACATTGTAGACAGACAGTGGTTAAAAACACAACAAATCATCAGACCGCACATGGTTTATCTTAAGGATTATGGTCATGGATTGCTATCTAGGCTTGGCAAAGAATCACGCGATACCTTTGCCATGCTTGCTGATTTGTCCGGAGGTGAGCATCATCAGAGGTGGCAGGTGCGTTGGCAGGATGATTTTCATGAAGCAGCGAATGGTACAAAGCAGGCATTGCCAAACCTGCTCCAAGGCTTAAAGTCTGACATCCTGATGCTACATCAAGAGCATGATAGCAAAAAACAAGCAGGAGGGCAGATACTGACGACGCTGTTGGATGAAATATGGAATGACACACAGTTTGATGATGAACAGCTTGCCCAAAAATCCCGACCTAAGACACCCTTAACTCTGGACATGGGTGCAGACATGAGCAGCCTGTCCATTCATGCTTGCCACAGCCTAAAAAGACAGCTAGAAATAGCTCGGCTCATGATAGCCAAATACCTAAATGACAACCCAAAACGCTCTCTTGCCGATGTTGTGGTGCTGTTGCCTGACATCGTCAGCAGCGAGGACATCATTCGCTCGGTATTTCCTGTTGGTCGTGGTGTGGATGGTCTAAACTTGCCAATAAAAATCACAGGCACCCCCGACCGGAGTATTGATGAGCTGATGCGGGCAATCATGGGCTTTTATGTGTTACTTGGCGAGCCAAGCAGTCGCTTTGGTGCCGAGGATGTTTATGAGTGGCTCTTGATTCCTGCGTTATATGAGAGTTTTGGTTTGAGCTTTGAGGAGATGAAACGCGGCATAGACCTTTTAAGACAAGCAGGATTTCGACGGGGTTTTGATGAGCGTCATCTGTCTGAGACCTTGCATGTTGATGACAGTGATTATCGCTATACTTTTAGCCATGCCTTAGACCGTTTGGTGCTGGGGCTGCTTGCCCCTGCCAAGAACCCCAGTCATGCCTTGTATCCTTTTGCATGGCATCAAGGCGTCTTTACTGAGGCAAGCCTGCCACTGATGGGTGTAAGTCTAAGCGATGAGCCCATCATTGATGCCTTAACCATCATCCATGTAGGGCTTAGTGCCAACCGACACTTACTGACCAAAGTCGATAGCGTAGAGAGGCTGTTGAATCACATTGAGGATGATGTCATCACTCCTTACTTTGGTCGTCTTTATGACTCAGTTGCCATGCGTGCGATTTTTAAAACCAAAAATACCATGATGAGCAGTCTGCGAGCTAACAAATATTACCATCGCCATCTTAGTGTGGGACAGCAGAGCGTGACTCATGCCATTCAGGGCGGAGACATTTATTTGTCCATGAAGTTTGTGCTTGAGAGTTTGACAGAGGCGGTTAAGGCGCAGGCAATCAGTGCTGAGCCGTCCGAGGTCATTACCTTTGCTCGATTTGGGGCGTTGCGTAGCATTCCTTTTGGACTGACGGTCATGTTAGACATGAACCTATCAGCCTTTCCACGTCAAGACAGAGCAGTGCGACTAGATTTGATGCGTGCAGGCATCAGACAGCTTGGCGACCGCTATAACGAGGATGATGATAATGGGGCGTTCTTGGATGCGTTACTGTGCACACGTGATGCTTGTCTGATTTTTTATCAAGGACTAAGTGCTGATGGTCACACCAAATTGCTTCCTGCCTCTGTGGTGGGTGAACTCATTGAGTTTTTTAAGACCGAAGCACAGTGGAGTCAGGATAACCTTGGTAAGGATTGGCAAGAACAGCATGAGGCAGGCGAGATAAGCACGCTCATCGCACAGCTCATGCCTGCCTTAATTGAGGATTATCTCATCACTTATCATGATGCGACTTTTTTTGATAAATCGGTGTATTATCAAGACGAAAAACCCCACACATCAAGCGATGATTTGGTGGAGCAGCTAAAAGCATATCTTGGGGGAAGGCTGTTTGCTCTAAAACAACGCCAAAAACAAGCACTACCTCCACCGCTTCTGTGGCAGCAGATTCGTCAAACACTAGACGCCCCCAAGACCAAACCCCAATCCTCTTCTACACTCATCAATCAACACGAAATCATTGCCCTAGCTCAGCTACTGCTACAGTCCTTGGACTGCCATGACGATGAGACATTATCACACCATGTGCAAAAAATATGCCGTCTTTATGAGCTGACGTTACCGACCAGCATTCATGGTGATGAGCTCATTTACCGCGTCAAAAATTTTGCCAAAACCTATCTAAAAGGTAAGGCAAAAATGCAAGAGAGCGACACACTTCATGAGCAAAACGAACCACTGGCACTGGATGCTTTGGGTCATTATCGGATGAATGAGCTGTTTATTGGTGCTGCGAGCTTGGGGCTGTTTGATGGTCTGCATGAAACAGTCACATCGCTTGATGTTCCATTGCTGAGTGTGCTTGATGATATGACAAACCAAGATAGCATCCAAGCAAAGCATGACATCATCGGTGCCATGCAAGCTCTGTACTATGGCGACTTACTGCCAGCAGGGCAGTTGCGTCTGTCCACGCCCGATGAATATTTTACCTATTTTAGAGGTAGAGCAAGTGAATTCATGAGTGTCTTAGAGGGATTAAAACAAAACAGTACTTATGAGGCTTTGGGTGCAGAAATTTTATCAAACGGTCATTATCTGACGCCCACCACAGACCAGCACATGACGTTATGCAGTGCTGATATTGAAGTGGGCATCACTGCAAATCTGCCTGATGATACCAGAAAAGTGTGGCTAAACATCTTACCCAATGCCGCACGAGCTGAACATTTATTTCGATTTTTTGTCAAGCATTTATTATGGCAAGCCACGAGTAACCAAAACAAGCTTAGTATTTGGCAATTTGATAAAGCAAGCGAAGAGGTGGGTTTTACAGGCAAGATATTTGCCGTTGTTGGCATCAGCCAATTCACCGCCAAAGCCTATTTATTAAACCTTATCATGCTTTCTGATATCGCCCAAAAAACCCCCATCATCATGACTCACAGAGATGGCTTTAATCATATCCGCCAGCAAAGTAAAGAGGGATTTAAATTAAATCCTAAGTTGTTTGAACATTGGATGGGGTCAGCGTATGAGATGATTTATGATAATGATAGTCGCCATGAAAGTTGGCAGTTATTATTACAAGGCTCCGACCCTTATCAGGCATTGGTGGCATACTTACCCTTAGCCACACCATTATATCAGCTCATGAATCAGCATTTAATCAGCATTGATGTGACCGCCAAAACAATTGCTAAAGAAAAAAGAGATAATACATGAATAGCATGACCAACATTCCTGCCATTGATTGTACATTGACAGGAGGGTATTTGATAGAAGCGTCTGCAGGAACGGGTAAAACATGGACGTTAACGGGCATCATTTTACGCTTATTGATTGAAAAAAAATACGCGCCTGAACGTATCATCGCCACCACCTTTACTCGAGCGGCTGCCAGCGAAATGCAGGAGCGAATACAAGCACGCATCAGTAGTTTTTATCGTTATGTTTATTGGCTAGATGGACAAAAAGCCACCCATGAAGCATGGTTTGTCAGCCATCATGATGATGTGGACAAAATATGGCAAGAGATACAAAGCCAAGCAAAAATCGCGGGCATTGATGATTATGACGACCCAATTAATAGTTATCTTATTAAACAGTTAATCTGTGACGAGGCTCATGCACTAACATTGGCAGCTCGCCGCTGTTCGTTGTTATTGGCGACTTTGGATAAATTATTTGTAGGAACATTAGATAGCCTTGCTCAAAAATGGCTAAAAGAATTCTCTGACCAAATCGGCTATCAGGTCAATCATGAAATCAGTGCTCACAGTGATGAATTAACTCATGCCTTAATTCATGATGCCCTTCGCCAAGCACATGTTCATCTTGCTCAATCCACGTTGTTATATTCGCTCATTGGCAAGGAATTATTCACCGACACAAAAGCGGTCTATGATGCCATACAACTGGCGTTAGATTTTTATCATGCACCGATTGATAAAGCTGTTGTGATTGATGAGGCGTATCTGCTGCAATTAGAAGAAAAGCTCATGTCCATCTTTAAAAACGAAACAGGTTTATCTGTTTTTGAGCCTTTTTATGACATTCAATATATGTTGGCATTTGGTTTTAAAAATGTCGGCATATGTATTAAAGAATTTGGACGACTTGAACACATCATTGAAATGATAAAAACTCATCGCTTGGCATTTGTTCATCATATCAGTGATAAAGACGCGAATTTTTTGAAAAAATTACCTGATATTAAAAAAGAGAGTAATTTTAAAACGGGATATGAGGAGAATAAAGCCAAATTTTTCGCTCTGCCAACTGATGATTTGCTAATCATCAGCCATATCATGCATGAAATTTTTGAGCTGCCAAATCGATATCGTGCGTATTTATATCGCAATATCGCCGAGCAAGTTCGCACCCAACTAAAAGTCATGCTGGAAAATCAGCATAAAAGCACTTTTACCTTTCAGATGGTCAGATTGATTGATGCCTTAGAGAGTAATCGTGAGCTTGCTAGACATATTCGTCATCATTATCCTGTGGCACTCATTGATGAATCACAAGATATTAATGGATTGCAAAAACGCTTGATAGAATTGGTTTATTTAAATGAGCTAAAACAAAGACGAGATAAAGGCAAAGCTGCAACGGGATTTTTATTATTGGTAGGTGACCCCAAACAGGCGATTTATCGTTTTCGAGGAGGTGATGTTACCAATTATAACAGCATGAAATATTTTGGAGGGGGTGAGTATACTTCTGCTGTTTTAAATCATGAACTCACTTTGAACATCAATCGCCGTTCTAATGGCGAATTAATTGACAGCTTAAATTATTGGTTTATTCACATAAATGACCAAGACAATCAAGATGAATTTAATCCTGCTTATTTAGGAGAGGGTATTTATTATCAAACCATCACAGCACACAAAGATAAGAGTTTGTTATCGTGGCAACACCCAAATCATGACAAATTACCCGATTATTTGAGTCATAAACCTCTAACTTTACTTCATTTACCATACACACAAGCAGAGGTCGATAAAGAAACTGATGAGAAGAATGCCCATAAAAATCCTAATGACAAATCAAACAGCCAAGAGAAAAAAATCAATAAACATGAATACGTTGCACGTCACATTAATAGCTTACTACAAGGCAATCACACCTTGGATAATCGCCCCATCATGCCTGAGGATATTGCAGTCTTGGCACGCAGCAAAAAAGATTTAACTCAGCTAAAGACAGCTTTGGATAAGCTTGGCATTCCTTCTATCTCACCCAATGAGGTTAATGTATTTACCACCAAGGCGGCACAGGATTTGTATGCATTATTGTCGGCGATGGTTAGTCAAGATTTAGAGGTGTTAGGGCGACTTTTGATTACTCAATTATTTGGTTATCAGCTGTCAATGCTGACAGAGTTGTTTGATGATGAGGCATTCATAGAATCTGTGATTTTTTATCTAAAAAAATGCCATGAACAATTCATTAAATATGGCATCGCTAGTGCTTTAACTTATGCCCTATCTCATCATCCCAAACCAAAAGAAAGCCTGTGGCAAATAGCCGCCAAATCAGGAGAGCGATATTTGGCGGATTTGTGGCAGTTAACTCAGCTCATCAGCAGAGTATATATGCATGAAGAAAATAATGAGATAAAACTCCTTAATTGGTTTTGTGCCATGATGGCAGGAAAAGAGGATGATGAGGAGTATCAAAGAATGGTATTGCCCAGCGAATCTGGCGTGAACCTTATGACCATTCATAAATCAAAAGGATTAGAATTCCCTATTGTTTATGTTTTTGGTTTAGAGGGTAAAGAGATGACCCAAAACAGTGACATATTTTATGCCTATAGTGATGAGCAGTTTCGTCGCCGCATCTCACCCAGTAAAGACAAAAATACACAAGGCGTCATAGAAGTTGATTATTATAAAGATAAAAATACCAAAGAATTATTAGAAGAGCGATTGAGGCTGGGTTATGTAGCACTAACTCGAGCTTCAGAACAAACTTTTATCGTGGCACAGGATTTGTCAAGCAAAAATGATTTAAAAAGTAGGCCGCTGTTTTTGTGGTTGGCATGTGAAGATAAAATGCTGAGCCTGCCCGAACGATTGCAAGGCAAAGTTGATGTCATTACTTTATCAGCATCAACAAACTTAATAGAGGATAATTACCAAGGTTTAGAATCAGCACCAACACGCATAGATTATCAAGATTGGCATGAGGTATTTTATAAGACAAGCTTTGTGGGTGCTTCAAAAACCAGTGCCAGTGCACTCATGGGTATATTGCAACAACAAATAAGCGATGATGATGTCATTGATGATGAAGTGAGCTTGGTTAATGTGCTAATAAATACAAGTAGCGTCATAGAATATCCCAAGGATGATGTTCGTCTTTTATTTGAACGTGGTGTGAATGCAGGAACGTTTTTACATCGATTATTACAAGTGATGAATCCTAATGATAAAAATGACATCAGCCAATGCATCAATCACCACATTAAGCAGTTAAATTTTGCTCATATTTATCATAGCATGAGTCAAGATAATGTTGAGGGCAATATGATTGATGATAACATGACTCATCATCAATTGGTTGAATGGCTTTATGACATCAGCCATATACCGATGTTGGCATCGGGCGTGAGCCTCAGTCAATTAACGGCAACCAAACTTGCCAAAGAAATGCCTTTTACTTTGGGATTGTCTGAGCGGTTTAATATTGCAGAACTCAATACAATATTTAAGACTCATGCTGATAAAGACATCATATTGCATGAGAAAAACGCTCATGCTTATTATAAGTACTTAAATGGTGAAATGGATTTGGTATATGAGCATCAAGGAAAGTTTTATGTGGTAGATTATAAATCCAATTTTATCGGTGATAGACTATCGGATTATCATCAAGACAACTTACAGATTGCCATGAATGCATCGGGCTATTGGCTGCAAGCATGTGTTTATCAAGTGGCATTACATCGCTTATTAAAATTACGCATTAAAGATTATGTTGGTCAAGAACAGCATTATCTAGGGGCAGTTGAATTTGTGTTTTTAAGAGGTGTGGATAAAAATAACCCCACATTAGGTCATATATGCTGGCAAGTACCATTATCTTTAATTCACGCCCTAGACGAGCTGTTTGGCTGATATAAATACCCTCTTTATATAAGGAAAGTTATGAATAACCAATATCAAAATGCCATCGCTAATTATCTAAGTACACGTCTTAGGGATAATGCCGATTGGTATCATCATACAGGTCGCATTGATGAGTTTCATTTCTCACTGAGCGATCAGATGATATTTTATGTAACTCATTATGTGATTTTTCAGTTATTGTATGATGGGCATACGGTATTGGTGATTAAGGACGACCATCAACAATTAGGGAAATTAAAGGCATGGCAAGCATCATTATTAACGCCCATCATGGATAGAATAAAGGATGAAGTGGGTGATGAATTTGATTTTGATGAGATATTTCATCGCATTGAACAGCTACAGGCAGATAATAGCCAATTAAGCCATTATATTCATGAGCAAAGACATCACTTTACGACATCATATCATAAGCAACAGGCTCAACATGATAAATCTCGCCACAGGACAGAACAAGGAAGTGAGCAGATATTGGCACAGTTGAGTGAGCTTTTTGTAAACGTGCTTAGATTTTATTATGTTAGTACCATACATCTAAATCAGGACTTGCATCAATTCATCCAAAGACTCTATGGCAATCCTTTTTTTACTCACGTTGATGATGAGGTATTGCATGGGACGATGGTTTTTTATCATGATGATGAATTGTATTTGTGGTTAAATCGCAGTTATCAGGCAGAAAGGGCGTTATTGGCAGCCATTCATCGCATTCGTCACAGCCTCATTTTAAGCATTGAATTACCACCATCAAATGCCACGCTAAATCAAGAACAAAAACACGCCATTCGTCAGGTGGCAGGAGAATCATTTAGTATCATCACAGGAGGTCCAGGCACAGGCAAAACTTTTACGGTGGCACAGATTGTATTGGTGTTACAGCAGGCGTTACATCACCAGTCAGATGATGCCCGAAGTGAGCTAAGTTTGGCGTTGGTTGCTCCCACAGGAAAGGCTTCGCAGCGAATGGCAGAGTCATTGCAACACGCCCTACAGGACAGTCAGACCAAGATTACTTTGCCTGAACCGATGACCATTCATCGCTTGCTGGGCATTGGCATGAATGGGATACCTCATTATCATGAGTCAAACCCTTTGCCTTATGAGCTTATTATTGTCGATGAGGCATCCATGCTGGGGACACAGCTTGCCAGCCATTTGTTGTGTGCGGTAAAGAGTGGGGCTAGGATTATTCTCTTAGGTGATGCTCATCAATTATCAGCAGTGGATGCAGGAGCGGTATTGGCGGATTTGTGTCTCATTCCCAGTCTTTCATCAGTGCGTACAGAGCTCATTCATTCTAATCGCTTTGACAGCACATCAGGCATCGGGCGGCTAGCAACGTTAATCAACACAAACGATGAAATAAGCATAAATGCACTCATCGGACTTATTGAGCATCATGCCAATTTATCATTAACCAACATTGATTATCTAAATCAGCGTTTGTCATCACATGCTTTTTATCAAAAAATCGCACATGATTATCTAAAAGAGGGAGGGTTCTTTGAGATGGTAAAAACCTTAAAATTCCAATTTAATGCATACGATGATGATAAAAAACAATACGCGTTAAAATCGCTATATGCTTGCTTTAATAAATATCGTATTTTAACGGCATCACATTTAGGTTATTGTGGCGATGAGATGATAAATGGATTTATTGAAAAATTACACCGTGAACAGCTAAAATTAACAACGATAAATTCCCCTTGGTATCATGGTCGTCCTATCATGATATTAAAAAACCGCTATGACTTAGGTTTATTTAATGGCGATATTGGCATTTGTCTGCAAAGCGGTAGAGATGCTCATGAATTGGCGGTGTATTTTGGTGAATCCACCAAGGGTTTGTCCGTAAGTCTCCTAGAGGATACTATGGTCAGCACGGCTTATGCGATGACTGTTCATAAATCACAGGGTTCAGAATTTGACAAAGTGGCGGTGGTGTTTTCTGAAGAAAATGAACGATTGCTATCTAAAGAGCTGATTTATACTGCCATTACCCGTGCCAAAACCGAGGTGGCAATTTACACGACTGAAAAAGCATTATTAAAAGCGGTGAACACACCAACGATTCGCCAAACAGGATTGTTAATTCATGAAAGGCTTATGAAAAAATCCCCTGCATAAATTGACATATTGATACAGGTGTTTGACGACTAAGTGTTGGGGTTTTAAAATCACAATGACAGTAAGTGGCAATTAAAATGAATATATTGCCACACTATTGATGATTGATACAAAAAGATTATGATAAATTATTGGCATTGAAACTTAATAAAATATTCATAATCATCATCACGACTTAGGTTGGGCGTGCCTGTGCCTAAAATTGTGCCAACCACTCTTGCTCCTTGCTCCACAACTTTTCCCATGCGTTCGTCAATCACGCCATTGTAGGTGGTGGTGTCGGTTAGGACGACAGGGTTTTTATACCCACATTGTTTCTTAGCAGAGGCTAAAGCGTTATTTTGAGCAATGATTTTGGTTTTACCAAGACCTGTGGTTTCATAAGTGCTGTCCGCTCGAGTAATGACAGGACCTGTAGAAGTGCTTTGGCATGCGGTCAAGCCGGTAGCAATAAAGGCAATAACAGCCAGATGAGTGGGTTTTATCATGGTTACTCATTCCTATAAATCAGATAAAAAGGTAGTAATATTCTAGCAAATTTTATTTTCTCATTATTATCAAGGTGTATCATGTTGGTAATGATTTGTCTTAAGTTATGCCATCAAATGAGCTTATGACACTTAAAAAATATTTGCATTGTGTGTAAAATTTTTGTATAATGCCCGTCTGTTGTTTTAAGGGCTCATAGCTCAGTTGGTTAGAGCAGAGGACTCATAATCCTTTGGTCGCAGGTTCAAGTCCTGCTGGGCCTACCATATAAAACCAAATAAAATCAAGGTTTTAAGAGATTAGAACCTTGATTTTTTTGTGTTTAAAAATAACCAAAAATAAAATAATAACCAAATAATAACCAACATTCAAAAAAAAGCCCAAGTATTAACTTGGGCTAATGTTCACTCACCTAATAACTGTCTGATGTCTTTGACCGCCCAAAAGGGCTTGCCGTTAATCATTTTTGATTGTATTGGGCCATTGGATTGGCTATGCCAATTTCTAATCGTTGATGTTTTAAAGCCCAGCATGCTAGCACAGCGGATATGGTCAACATGGCTAACACCTGCGTGCAATGCGGTGTGCAGTAGCTTAATACCATCATACTTGAGAACGGAGTAGGCATACTTGAGCATTGATACGCCACGTTGCCCACTTTTGTCTAATAATTCAATATCAATATCAGTTTGTATTGTGTTAATTTTCGGTGTCATTATTTAATCTCCTTTGGTGGTTTAGGTAGTGGCATCCAGTGGGTGACATCACCATCGGTAATATCGGAATGAAAAGCACCGCCTTCATCCTCCCACCAGTGGCAACGTTCTTGACCATCATCACTAACCGCATAAAAATATACTTTGATTTGACCATAAGCATAAACAAGGACAAATTCATTATCTGACGGCAATTTATCTTTAACACTTATCCAGCCATCAAACTTCGGTGGATTAGCACAAGCGTCATTTAAAAAATTAAACTCGCCAAGCATTTGAATAGCTTGTTTAAAACCATAAGCTACACCCCTTTCAAAATGAACATAATTATCATTGTAGCGATTATGTTCTCTCTCGGCATTTTCGGCTAATTGAGAATGTAGCTTTTTATTTTTGTGCATTTCGTTAATTAGGGGTTGTAAGGGGTTTAATTGTTTTTTCATTGCACTACTCCAAATTTTCTAAGACATCTTTTACGACATTGTAAGCATGGTTTAAAGTTTCTAAGATTGCTTTACTTCGTTCTACATCACGAAAATTTGTATTCTCAATGCGGTAGGTATCAAGGTCATACTCAATCTTATTTAAGATTTCTTTTACATATAGTTTCATGGTTGATACTCCTTACACACGTGGCTAGGGATAAGCTGTCTGTACTGCACCCAGTCAGTAAAGTTACCTGAGCACGGAGTAAATCCATTCTCATTGTACGAAAGGCAATGGGTAATACCTTCGTACGTATCTAACTCCTCATCATTACTGCCGTCAATCGGTGTCGCACAATGCTCAAAGGCACTGGCATGAACAGGACTGCTATTAACTAGCTTGTCATAGATAGCCAAAGCCTTTTCAACACTTGTATCATTCTTGCGATAAGATACTTGTGCAGCACATGAACATGAGACTTTGATAGCCTCTTTGTCAGTTAAACTTATAACATTTCCACTATCATCAAGCACATAATAGGTAATACCGTAATTATTTGTACCGACAACATCACGTTCGTGATGTACATAGGGTGTATGCCATTCACCTGCTTTGAGTACTTCAGGCTCACTCTCTTGCATAGCTTGGTACATTAGGTTAGCCAAGTGTCTAATCTCAGGCTGTGCGTCTGTATGACAGCGTAGTGCAAAGAAATTATCATAGCTTGTAGCTGTAACCAATGTTTTCACTATTTGAAAGGGTTCTAGGACACGATTAACAATCTGCTTATGTAAGCCTAGTGCTTGTAAATCTCTAGCACTTTCTACAGCTTTATCTCTAGCACTAAGCCACGTCATAGTAGCTACTTCAATATCAGCTGTTTCATTCTTGGCTTGCATACCTGCTTGGTTTAAGCCAAAGTGAATAGGAATAGCAGGTGTGTATTCTACAAGCTCAATCATCTTATCAATCGGGATAGCACGGCTTGACGCACTGTTACGGCTAAATTGGCGGTGTGTCATCAGCTCGCTATGGATAAAGCGTGGGTACTCTAGTTCAAATGTAGTAATGCGTTGTCCTGTGTGTGCTGATACGCTATCAGCAATGATTGTCGCTGTAATCATACTTTCACCTGTTATTCCTATCAGTTAACTCAATTAAAATGTAAGATTTATAAATATCATACTCAATGCCTGCTTCTTCACATTCGGACAAGTCCGCATTGCCATATTTCCACACCAGATCGCCAAGCTGTTTTTGGTCAAGTGGTGTGTCATATTCTTGCGCCATCACGCCCAGATACTCGCCATCGGCTGTGTATAGCATGATGCAGGCTTTGTACCATCTGGGCTTTTCATAGACATAATTAATGCCATCAAGATAACCCAGAAGACCTGTGTACTTGGCAATTCTGAAAAAATCCGCTTGGGTATCACCATGATACTCAAGCGGAAATTGCATTGAGCCACGAATCAAAGGGCGGTATACGCCACGCCCTTTGCCACTCTTTTTGCGTCGCTTAGCCATTCAATTTATCCTTGATGGCTTTTGACAGCTTAAATCTGACTGATTTACTTGCTTTAATCAGCATTTCTTCGCCTGTCTTAGGATTGCGACCCATACGCTCAGCACGCTCAGTAGGCTCAAATGCGCCAAAGTCTTTGATTTGTACAATCTCACTTTGGGTTAAGCCTTGAGCCAACAAGTCAAAAATATCATCAAAGATGGCTTTGGCTTGCTTTTGCGACAAGCTGTGATTTTGTGCGATTGTTGCGATAATTTCAGATTTTTTCATGGTTTAGTCCTTATTGTTCAACTGGTTTAAAACGCTCATGGAATTTTTCTACATTTGGGTAAAATGCGTATGTCATAGTAACGCCATCATTACGACAGACAAACATACCAATTTTTGGCTCATCATCGGGATAGGTTGGGTCATTGTCAAACTCCCGAAAATACTCAACATCGGTCATTGAACGGGCGTTTACAACAATATTGCCATCAGTGTATTTCATTTTATAGTTACCTTAATTTTGCCTTGTGATAAAGGGGCGATTTTTGAAAATGCCCCTTTGGATAAATCGACTACAACGCCTTTACCTAGCTTGCCCCTGTCATTGACACGACAAACAACGGATTTACCCGTTTTGGCATTGGTTACAGTCAGATAAGTGCCAAACTTGTGCTTATTGCTTGCACAAGTCATGGCGTGCTGGTTAAATCGCTCACCGCTCGCTGTCAGTCTGCCGTGAAACTGATTGCCATACCAAGTTGCATAGTGCGCCCATGTGCTCGAGCTCATTAGCAATATGCTTATCAATATCATCTTGATTGTCATAAAAATCACTCCATTTCAATGTTTCGCCAGTGTGAGCATTAATTGGAATTGCAAATAAAAAAGCACGAGTGCAGTTATAAAATCCCAAATTATCACCAAAAGATGCAATATCCAAACTTTGGTTGTAAGACCATTCGTGTTCTGAATCTTCCCATGCTCTGTATAAATCACTATATACTACGCATGGAACATAACAGTGGTTCAGTTCATACATTATGTGTCTAGTTAGTGCAGATTGAACCACAGAAAAAATGGCAAACTCTGCAAAGCTACAATCGCAATATTCATCATCAAAAAGCGCTGGATTCTCTAAATACTTATTAACAACTTGGATATTTGCGTTAATAGATTCAGCAATTATTTCAAGTTCACTTTTTTTCATGTAAACAGGTAGTAGCTTATGCATGGCTTAATCCTTGATTAAATAACAGGGCGATTAGTGCAAGATATTTCATGTTGGCAACTCCGTGATTGGCTCGCCCGTGCGTGGGTCAAAGGGTGTAGCATATTTCCAACCACTGCCATTAGATATTGTGAAAGGATAGTAATCATCCATATAGTCAGTAATATAATCCCAAGAATTATCCGCCGTAGGATTTTCATCAAAATCATCTACCCAACAACAAACATATTTATCACCGCGGGCAAGCATTTCCTGCACAATCTCTTTACTTGTCGGCTTAACAGGCGGTTTTTCAAACTCCACGCCGTATAGCTTTTCAAGTAGTTCGTGGTTCTCTGGTGTTGCATGGTGTATTGTTGAATGCTTTTCATGCGGATCGCACCCAGCGCTAGTAAATAACTTCAACACTAAATTACCTTCATAAATAACAAGTGGTCGGTATTCGTTATCGCTCTTAAGCAGA
>JBHCHC010000090.1:0-5503 GCA_041802645.1 Moraxella sp.
AAGTGATTATCCACCATCACATCGGGGCGTACCGACTTCACCCACCATGCATGAAAATATTCATGACTGCACAAACCCAAAAATCGCTGATAAGACTCACTGGGTATGGTCTGTTCATGTGTGGGCAAATCTCCTCGCGGCGTTATGAGCGCGGTTGAATTAATATGCTCAAGCCCGCCATAATCACTGCCCGTTACCATCGTCATGAATGTATAATCGGCAAAGGGTGCATCTGCTAAGAGGTTCACGTAACTTTGACAAATCTTTTGCATATCCGCCGACAGTCTTGTCAGGTCAGCACGATGCCGCCCTGCGATAAAAAATCTATGAGGTATTGACTTCTCTGCCGCCTTTACATCAAAGTCAACCCTAGACTGCACACCAAATTCAAAGGGATAATCATAGTAATCAAAGGCAGCTTGAGCAGCGAGCGAATAGTGCACACTTTCGCCATGCTCACTTATCGTGTGTGGCAAACCACAAGCCAAAATCGCCCCTTGATTGCTGGTTAAAAAGCTCTGTGGTATACACAGATGTACCTGTGCAATCTCCCGCTCACCTCCTGATGGCATGAGGAGCAATGAGGTAAAATTACCAAACAATCGACTGTCATCCAAAAATGCCGTTCTTACTGATAGGTCATGACAATAAACCTCATAATGCACCGTTATCCATCCCATCTTTGCAGTCAAAGCGGTGAGCTGATACTGATTTTTGGCAATTTTATCTGCTCTATACGTTTGCCCCTCCTCGTCACAGAACGTGACTTTAGTGATGTTTTTACTAAACTCTCGCACCAAGTAACTACCAGCTATCCAAGTCGGCAACCAAAGGCAACATGACTCATTCTTTAGCAGATGAACACACACCATGACATCAAAACTCATGGTAACATCTACCAAATGCTCACGGTGTCTGGTAAAGTCAAGCATGTATTGAATCTTTATCTCGCCATCAATGTATCGCTTAACAGCTTGTGGCATCTCCTGCATGGCAGGTTGCATATTTAGTTGCATGATTTATCCTATTTTTGTGACATCATAAAGCACTTTTCATTCATCATTTGGTTTATTGAGTCGAAGGGTCAAGCCCATGGGTTGGACTGGCGTATTGTCAAATCTGATGCATCAACCAACAACCCGCCTTGACTCTAGACATCACTACTGGCAATTTTAACTTTCAACTTTTATTATAACAAAATCATAGCTTCATCGCTTCTAAAACATTTTTGTAAACAAGCCACATCATGAATCAAAACTTTGCTATAATAGCCCTTGATTATCAGTAATTAGACTCCATTTACTGATAAATATTTTTTATTTCATAGGAAAATTCCATGTCAATGATTGCAAACAATACTGTTGTTAGCTTTAATTACACCCTAACCAACAGTGAAGGTGATGTACTTGATAAGTCAAATGGCGAGCCTTTGGCTTATTTGCATGGTCATCACAACATTATTCCAGGTCTGGAAGCTCAGATGGAAGGTAAGAGTGCAGGCGATAAATTTACCGTTACTGTAGCACCAGAAGATGCTTATGGCGAATACCTTGCCGAAGCTGTCCAAGAAGTGCCACGTGCCAATTTCCAAGGAGTGGACAACATTGCTGTTGGCATGCAGTTTCAATCACAAACTGATGATGGTCATGTCATGCTCGTCACTGTCAAAGACGTGAATGATGAGGTGGTAGTTGTAGACGGCAATCACCCCTTAGCTGGTGTGACACTAACCTTTGATGTCGAGGTAGTAGACGTGCGTGAAGCGACCGCTGATGAACTTGCTCATGGTCATGCACATGGTGCGGGCGGTCATCACCACTAATTAAACCTGTTGCAAAGCATCGTTTAATTTAGAAAATAATAGCTTAAATCACAAAACCCAAACACTGTGTTTGGGTTTTTCTATGGCATATTAGTTCTATCATAATTCATCATACCACTTGTTATGATATTTTATAAAATAACGAATGATGAATCTTTAGCACATTTACACCAAAACCCCTTCTCCAGACCATAAAAACTCATTTTTTTATCTGCCATTTTATTACAGCAATCATGACATTTTTTGTCATAACTTTTTATTATAGCATAATTATCTGATAAAATATTAATAATAAAAAATGACTTATGTTTGGTATTTTATTTAAAAATAATACTTGACTTAACTTGCAAAAAAAGTTAGGAAAATTAACAAAAATATGTCATAATAAGCAGGAATTTTGAGGTATCCGTGAACGATTGTTTGTTTATATTCATACGGACAGCACTACCCAAGAGCCTAAAAAGAATATCCCTTGCAAAGAGAACTTGCATTTGTAATCAACGACCAAACTGGAGTTTTTATGTCAAATCCCACCATTGTTTATACCTACACTGATGAAGCGCCTGCCCTTGCCACACACTCCTTATTGCCGATTATCCAAGCCTTTACCAAAAGCTCAGGCATTGACATTACAACAAGTGACATTTCTTTGGCAAGCCGCATTTTATCTCAGTTTCCCGAATTCTTAAAAGACGACCAAAAACGTGAAGACAGCCTTGCCAAACTGGGCGATTTGGTTACCCATCCTGAAGCCAACATCATCAAGCTGCCTAACATCTCCGCCTCTATGCCACAGCTGCTGGCAACCATCAAAGAACTCCAAGATGATGGCTATGCCGTTCCCAACTACCCTACCGAACCCAAAGATGACAAAGAACGTGACATTCAAGCACGTTATGACCGTGTTAAAGGTTCGGCAGTAAATCCTGTACTTCGCGAGGGTAACTCTGACCGTCGTGCTCCAAAAGCTGTCAAGAATTTCGCCAAAAAATATCCACACAGCATGGGCGCATGGTCATCGGACAGCAAAACCCACGTCTCCACCATGAGTGGCAATGACTTTTTTGCTAATGAAAAATCTGTCACCGTGCCTAATGCTACCACCGTCTCTATCGTCTTTACCGATAAGAATGGTAACAGCAAAGAGTTGCGTAAGCCACTTACCCTAAAAGCTGGTGAGATTTTAGACGCTACTTTCATGAGTAAAAATGCTTTGGTCAAATTCTTAGACGAACAAGTTAAAGATGCCAAAGATAAAGGCGTATTGTACAGCTTACACATGAAAGCTACGATGATGAAGGTCTCTGACCCTATCATCTTTGGTCATGCTGTCAAGTCATTTTTTAAACCTGTATTTGATAAATATGGTGAAGAACTTGATAAGATTGGTGTGAATGTTAATAACGGTTTTGGCGACCTACTTGCTAAGCTAGACAAATTAGACCCTGCTGTCAAATCAGATGTAGAAGCACTCATCGCTAAGACCTATGCTGACAATCCCGATGTGGCAATGGTAGACAGTGACAAAGGTATAACCAACTTACACGTGCCGAGCGATGTCATTATTGATGCATCCATTCCCGCCATGGTACGTGCCTCAGGTCAGATGTGGAACAAAGAAGGCAAACAGCAAGACACCAAAATCATCATTCCTGATAGTACTTATGCCCCACTCTATGATGTGGTTGTTAAATTCTGTCAAAAACATGGGGCTTTTGACCCAATAACCATGGGTACAGTACCAAATGTTGGTTTGATGGCTCAAAAAGCTGAAGAATACGGCTCGCACGATAAGACTTTTGAGATAGAAGCAGATGGTGTGGTAGAGGTTAAAGATGAAAACGGTAACGTACTACTGTCTCATCAGGTTGAAGCGGGTGATATTTGGCGTGCCTGTCAAACCAAAGATGCTGCTGTCAAAGATTGGGTGCAGCTTGCTGTTAATCGTTCACGCCTTAGCGGCATGCCTGCGGTATTTTGGTTGGATGAGAACCGTGCACATGATGCCGAACTCATCAAGAAAGTAAAAGTCTATCTAGAAGAGTTTAATGCCGATGGTCAAGACATTCGTATTCTACCTTTAGATCAAGCAGCTGAGTTCACCTTAACTCGCCTAAAAAATGGGGAAGACACCATTGGTGTAACGGGTAACGTCATGCGTGATTACCTTACCGACCTATTTCCCATCTTAGAGCTTGGTACATCCGCCAAGATGCTTTCTATCGTCCCTCTCATGAACGGCGGAAGTATGTTTGAGACAGGTGCGGGTGGATCTGCACCCAAACATGTTCAACAGTTTAACAAAGAAAACTACCTGCGTTGGGACAGCTTGGGTGAATTTTTGGCGTTGGCAGTATCTCTTGAACACCTCTCCCAAAAAACCAACAGCCAAAAAGCTCAAGTTTTGGCAGACGCGTTAGATAAAGCCACCGAAGAGTTACTCATGAATGATAAATCGCCACAGCGTAAACTGGGTTCTATTGATAACCGTGGTAGCCATTTCTATCTTGCCAAATATTGGGCAGATGCTCTGTCTTGCCAGACTGATGACAAGGCGTTGGCAGATGAATTCACACCCATTGCCGAAGCCTTAAATGACAATGAGGAGAAAATCGTCAGCGAACTCAATGGTGTACAAGGGCAAGCGGTAGAAACCGAGGGTTACTACTTTGCCAATCGTGATTTACTTGATAAAGCCATGCGTCCCAGTGCTACTTTCAATGACATCATCGCCAAACTTGGGTGATGCACAATCAAAACCAAAATGCCGTCCTCGTGACGGCATTTTTATTGAGTGTATACATTGTTTTTTGATGCTCATTCACCAAAACCCTACCAAAAACATTTGCTCAACTTAGCAAAATTCATTATACTTAAATGTTTTTATTTCTTTATTTATTCTGTCCATGAATCACACCACCGTCATCATCATCATTACCGTCATCACCAGTCTCATGGCTTGGCAAAATAAACAGTTCTTTGCACGGCTTGTTTTTGATCCCATTACCATCACTCGCACTAAGCAATATGACCGCTTCTTGACCAGCGGTTTTATTCATGGGGATGCCATGCACCTACTGTTTAACATGATAACCTTGTATTTCTTCGGGCGAACGATGGAGCGATTTTACATCCACGAGTTGGGCTCATTAGGTTTTGTGGGCTTTTATGCACTTGCCATCATCGCATCTAGCATTCCTGACTACATACGTCATAAAAATAACCCTAGATTTTTAAGTCTTGGAGCGTCAGGTGGCGTATCAGCCATCTTATTTGCGTTTATCTTGGTCGCACCGTGGCAAATCATCTACTTGTTCTTTATTCCTATTCCCGCGATTGTCTTTGCGGTAGGCTATGTGGCTTATAGTGTGTGGGCAGATAAACGTGGCACAGGAAGGATTAACCACTTGGCACACTTATCGGGAGCGGCATTTGGTGTGATTGCCACCATCATCATCAAACCCACAATCGTGCTACATTTTATCAATGCCTTGTTACGGCCTAATTTTTGATTTTTATAAGATAAGATTTTACATAGATAAATACAGTTGATACGTCCTACAAAATCCTGTCTTGTTAGTCTTGATTATTTATCAAACTCTAAAAATCAAATATTTACCAGTTTTGAATTTTTAGCATGGTAGCAATCTTAATAAAAAACGCACCTAAGTGCGTTTTTTA
>JBHCHC010000091.1:0-3005 GCA_041802645.1 Moraxella sp.
AGCCAACCAGACAGGGCAAGCACGAGGTGCTTCTCAATCATCTTGGGCGTGGTAGCAATCGTCAGACTTCCTGTGACCTCATCGCGTAAACGATTGACTTCATGCCATCCTGTCTGGGCGGCTCCGACCATATTTACAGCAGATTGATAAAAAATCTCACCTGCTTCAGTTAGGCTAATTTTTCGGGTGGAGCGTTGTAACAGCACCGTGCCTAAATCAGATTCTAGGGAGCGAATCTGCTGACTGACAGCACTGGTGGTGATGTTGAGTTCTTTGGCGGTGCCACTAAATGACCCATGCCGAACAACGGAGGCAAAAATTGCCATGGCTCTTAAATTGTCTAACATAATAAACCTATAAGTGATGGCTTGGGTAACATGGTTGAGATATTACCAATAAAAACCCGCAGAACCACCAAAAAGAGACGAAATTACACTTAAAAACATCGTTAGCAATAACACAAATTATTTTTTAATGTATATGATATCTAATCAGCATGACTCCAAAATAGGCAATCATAATAAGTGATTAATTATATCAAAAATATCGCATAAGAAAATAGTTTTTTTAAAAAAATATTTATTGTTAAGAATGGTGTTAAGCTGAATTTAATAATAGAAATCGGGGGGGGGGGGAGGGGGGGAATTGGGATTTTAATTAAAACTTAGTTAGATGATGTATTGAAATGTTATAAAATTTATTTAGTAAATTAAAGTTAACTTATTGAAAAATTAATATATTTATAATATAACTACATTGTATTTTTGGGTAAGTTTTATGTTTTTATTGGTTGAATTTAAAGGCGGTTGGTTATATAATTTATTTTAAGTAACAATTTTGTGATATAATAATCAGATAATATTATAAAAAATCCTAGAGATATTTAAAAAGACAATTAAAAAGAAAAAGAACTCATGGCAAGCTTAAATGGCCTAAGAATTTTTTTATTTATGAATAAAACCAGAAGGAATAAAAAACTCATCAGTATAGTTTTGAAACATTAGAAAAATATGAAATAAAATAAATAGTGAGGTTAGGAGAATGATATCCATATATGACAAGATATGTTGACATAACCACCCATCAAGACAATAATGCATGAGCTTATAAGCTTGCAAAAAATACCATTAAAATAGGAGAGGCTAAATTGGTGATAAATCCAAAGCTGATCACCAAAGGAATGATGGAGGTGCCTCCTGCCTGCGTGAGTGTCGGCAAGGTAAAATCAAGGCTAGTGACACCACCCAATCCTATCGCTGCCGATGAAGAATAACGCATGACCCATGGAATGAAGATTAAAGCCAACACTTCTCGTCCTAAGTCGTTTAAGAGTGCTACGCTGCCCCATACCGCTCCATAAGCATCCGTCATCATGGTGCCAGAGAGTGAATACCAACCAAATCCTGAGGATAATGCCAACCCTTTACTCCAAGATACTTCATCAAACAGCAGGGCGAATACCATGCCAGAGAGTAGAGTGACACCCATAAAAATTAGGCTAATTTGTAGTCCACGCTTGTTTAGCAGGGCTTGTTTTAGGCTGACGCCTGAGCCTTTTAAGGAGATGCCCACCAAAAACAGTAAGAGCATGAGTAGAACAGTTGTGGTGTTCTTTGGTAGATGCCATGTGCTTGGCAGAATCTTAGCAAGCACAAATCCTACTGCCAAACACAGTATCTGCATCAGACTGCCGTGAATACTGACATTGGGCCGGATAGCAACAGAGGATTGCGTTCGATACTGACAAGGAGAGAGGCGGTCAAAAATAACCAAGGCAATGAGTCCAGAGCCAACATTTAATGCCATTAATGTTGTCAAATATAAGGTGATGGCGGTGATTTTTTGATGTAAGTCATCTACCAATCCAAGCTCTATGCCTATCACTGTCAAGATGACAAAAACCAAATAGTTGAGCCCTTGCTCCGCACGTTGGGTGCGTTTTTTGGTGTTTGGCAGAAAAAACCCGATAAACATGGGTGTTAGGATGAGCAATAGTGTGATGAGGCTTTCCATGTTATTAAAACAATTAAAAAATCAATGACTTATCTGTAAATCAACATTAGTATTAAACTTAATCAAAAATCAGGTTGAGACTTATTTGTGTTCTATCACGCTTTAATGAGCGTAAGATTATAACAGTTTTTAGCAAATAGGCAAGATTTTGATTGATATTTGTTCAAATCATGAAAAACATGAATGAGATGATGTCAATATTTTAGGACAGCCATGACTGACTGTCCTAAAATATTGACTTACTTAGAGTTGATTTGTGCCAAAGGTGTCGCAGGCTTGAATATCACCTGTCTCAAATCCTTTATAAAACCACCGTTTGCGTTGCTCGCTGGTGCCATGCGTGAAACTATCTGGCACGGCATGACCACGTGCTTTTTTCTGCAGATAGTCGTCACCAATTTTCTCAGCTGCATCTAGTGCTTCCTCGATGTCGCCTTGTTGCAAAAAGCGGGTGCGTTCGTGGTTTTGCCGTGCCCACATACCAGCAAAGCAGTCGGCTTGTAGTTCTTGACGAACAGAGAGTTGATTGGCTTGTGATTGGCTTGCTTGCATCTGAGCCTTGCGGACTTCTTGAGAAATTCCAAGAAGAGTTTGTACGTGATGCCCTACTTCATGAGCGATGACGTAGGCTTGAGCAAAGTCACCCGCTTGGTCGTTTCGTGACAGCTCGCTACTACCACCTTGCTCGCCACTGATGCCCATCTGTCGCCTCATGTCCGTAAAGAACTGCGTGTCTAAATATACCTTCTGGTCAGCAGGGCAATAAAAGGGGCCGCTGGCGGAGGTGGCGGAGCCACAGGCTGATTGTACCGCTCCTGTGAACATTACCAATTTTGGTGGCTGATAAGTTCCTCCAAGTTTGGCAAAAATAGGTGTCCATACATCTTCGGTATCAGCCAGTACGGTGGCGATGAATTCACGACTTCCAGCTTGACTGGCGGTTTCATTGGCAGGGGCGGTTTGTGTTGCCTGTCCTATCTGCTGAGTTACAC
>JBHCHC010000092.1:0-12184 GCA_041802645.1 Moraxella sp.
ATTGGCATTGATTTAGGCACCACACACTCTTTGGTGGCCACGGTACTTTCAGGCAAAGCTAAAGTTCTGAGTGATGAACAAGGTCGTGTGTTACTCCCTTCCCTTGTACACTATGGCGTAGATTCAACTGCTTATGGTGATGCAGCCAAAGAGTTTTCAACGCGCGACCCACAAAATACCATTATTTCAATCAAACGCTTTATGGGGCGTTCACAAGCAGATATTAAATTTCAACATCCTTATCATTTGATTGGTGATGAAAAGCAAATGCCTGCTTTTGAAACTGCTCAAGGTCGTAAAACACCCATTGAGATTTCCGCAGACATTCTGACCCAGCTCAAGCTTCGTGCAGAAGCCAGTCTACAAAATCCAATTAATGGTGCCGTAATTACCGTGCCTGCCTATTTTGATGAAGCTCAGCGTCAGGCCACCAAAGACGCCGCTGCAAGCATTGGACTAACTGTTCTGCGTTTACTCAATGAGCCGACCGCTGCCGCCATCGCTTACGGCTTGGATAAGTCTGCAAAAACAGGCATTTATCTCATTTATGACTTGGGGGGCGGCACCTTTGATGTGTCTATCTTACGATTGGCAGACGGCGTGTTTGAAGTGCTTGCCACAGGTGGCAACTCAGCCCTTGGTGGTGATGACATTGACCGCTTAATTGCTCATTATTTTATCAAATCGGCACACATTGACCCTAAAGATGTAGATAACGAACAAAAGAGCCACCTTGCCAAACTTGCCAAATCCTACAAACAAACCCTCTCCACCCGCCAAGCAGTATCTGTGGATATTGAAATTAATGGTACGCCGTTTAGCACGCTTTTGACGCGCAATGATTTAACCGCCATCTGTGAGCCTGTCGTTCGCCGTAGTTTGCAAGTTTGTGAGCAAGTACTGACCGATGCTCGCCTTAGCAAATCAGATATCAATGATGTGGTATTGGTCGGTGGTTCGACCCGTATGCCCCTCATTCAATCAGCAGTCCAAGCATTCTTTGACAAAGAACCTCTTTGTTCCATCAATCCTGATGAAGTGGTGGCACTTGGGGCGACACGACTTGCCCATCAGCTTGTTAATAAACAGGATGATAATCTACTGCTGCTTGATGTGACGCCCTTATCACTCGGTCTTGAAACGATGGGTGGACTGACTGAAGTTATCATTCCCAGAAACACACCCATTCCAGTGGCACGTCGCCAAACCTTTACCACGCATAGCGATGGACAGACAGGAATGGTCATCCATGTGGTGCAAGGTGAGCGTGAAACAGTAGCGGACTGTCGCTCATTGGCAAGGTTTACACTGACGGGCATTCCACCGATGAAGGCGGGATTGGCACGTGTGGAAGTCACCTTTGTTATTGATGCTAACGGTCAGCTGACTGTGTCAGCAATGGAGCTTAGCACCAAATCTGCCAGTAAAATTGACATCACGCCAAGCTATGGGTTAAGCGAAGAGCAACAAGAAGCCCTGTTAAGAGCAGGTTTTACCCATGCCAAAGCTGATAAAGAAAAACGCATGTTGATTGAGACACAAGTAGAAGCCGAGCGGGAGTTAAATGCCTTGCACTCCGCCTTGACTGAATTTGATGCCTTATTAAATGATAACGAGCAATCAGCACTTATGGATAAAATGCAAGCGGTCAAATCTGCCATCGCCAGTGATGATAAAACCCTGCTAGATAAGACAATAAGTGAGTTAAAACCCTTATCAGATAATTTTGCGTCCATCATCATGAACCAAAATGTCAAACAAGCTCTAGCGGGGACAAAAACATCTGATTGGACTTAAGCTTTAAATCAAATAAATCAAAATGAAATCTTAAAGAGAAAAATTATGACAACCATCACCGTACTACCCCATCACGAAATCTGCCCAGAAGGGGCAACCGTTGAGCTAAATACAGGCGATAATCTGTTAGAAGGCTTGCACAGACACGGCATCAAGGTTGAGCATGCTTGTGATATGTCTAAGGCGTGCACCACTTGCCATGTGGTCATTCGCAAGGGCTTTGATAGCTTAGAAGAAATGGACGATGTGGAAGCTGACCTGCTTGACCGTGCATGGGGACTAGAGCCCAACTCTCGCTTATCGTGTCAATGTGTCGTTGCTGATGAAGATTTGACGGTATATATCCCCAAGCATACGCTAAATCATGCCAAAGAAAATCATTAAGGCGTGATGATAACATACATTTGACTGGTTTTGTCGTTAGATACTTCATTCAAAGCACCACGCCAACTCTATCAAATATCAAATTCAAAACACCAGACCACACAGAGCCTTGATTCTGATAATGTCAGGGCTTTGCATTATTCACTTTGGATTTATGATGTCTGTTTAGGCTAATCACATTCGTCTGCAAGCATTTTATTAATCGGTAATCAATCCCGATGCTAGCACCATCTACTCCCCCATAATCTCCACTAAAAAATTCACGACTGCTCCCACCGCAGCCGAACGCCTTACCTCCTGATGACTAACAAGATATATGTTCTCTTGCAGGGTTGTCATCTCTATGGACTTATCATCTACTCCCGTTGCCACAAGGGATGTCCCCATCACACTCACGCTTGGCAAAAATCCCATACCCAATCCATCCAGAGCTGCCTGTTTTATCACATCAAAGTCATTGCAAGCAAACGCCAAAACTTGTTCTCCGATGACGCGTTCGCACCATGCTGACAGTGATGTTTTGGCGGACAAGCCCAAATATCGTCTGTTTTTTATGGATGTGTTTTTTAAATAATCAGGACGTGCAAAAAATCCAAAAGACATCGTCCTAAGTCGCCGCACCATCAAATCGGGCTTATTTGGATATACCATTCTAAGTGCGATATCCGCTTGTCTATCGTGTAAGTCACTCATGTGTGCACTGCTGTGTATGATGAGTGCGATGTTGTCATGTCTTTGGTAGAATTTGTCAAGATTTGGTGTGATGAATGCCTTGACAATGGCGGGTGGTGCAGACACCACCACTTGCACACTTAGACTTGCCCGCTGTCCTGCAAAGCGTTGTAGAGAACGAATATTTTTTGCCAGTTCACTGGCGTATTGATACACATGCTTACCATCATCGGTCAGCATATACCGCTTACCAATGCGGTCAAACAATAAAATGCCAAGCCTTTGCTCTAACTCGCTAACACGCCTCGCTACCGTACTGTGCTGCACCCCAAGTGCCTCTGAAGCAGCGGTTAGCGTTTCGTGCTCAACCAGTAAGACGAAGTATTGTAAGTTATTCCAGTCTAACAAAGGGTTGTTCATATATCATCAAATATTGCAATTTTTGATAGTATAGATGATAAATTGGCAAAAATCAGTGATAATTTTGCTAAAAATTGTGCATATATTAGCAATGATTGCTAATTTTTTGTGTTTTATTTGATTTTTTATCAATCTATAATACACCTTAAATGAATTGACAATATCAAAAAAGGACATCCATGAAGACCATGCGTGCCGTCATCATCAATCCAGACAGTCATCAGCTGATGGATGGTCATATCCCCTTACCGACACTGCGGTCAGATGATTTGCTTATCAAAGTCAATGCTGCTGCCCTAAATCCAGCTGATGTACGCTTGCTAGAGCGCGCCAAGAGTGACCCATCGATACAAGTACTGGGCTTTGATGTTTGCGGCGAAGTAGTGGCAATGGGTGATATGGTGCAAGACTTTACCATAGGTGATAAGGTTTACTATGCAGGTGATGTTAGGCGAGGGGGGGACATTTGCCGAATATCAGGCGGTACAAGCCACTTTGGTCGCCAAAAAACCCGATGGCTTAACTGATAGCCAAAGTGCCAGCCTACCCTTAACAAGTTTGACCGCTTGGGAGATATTGTATGAGCGATTTGGCTTGTCAAAAAAGGCAAAGTTAGCACCACAAACCAAGCACCTACTTATCCTTGGCGGAGCTGGCGGGGTAGGCTCTATGCTCATTCAGCTGGCTAAGCACTTGGGATTTTATGTTACCGCTACCGCATCACGTACTCAGTCAGTTAAGTGGTGCCATCAACTTGGAGCCGACCGTATCATCAGTCATGACGCACCTTTTGATGAAGACATGCTTTATAGCCATATTGCTGTGCTAAACCGACCTGACGAGCATTGGGAGAGGCTGGTCAGCGTGTGTCAGCCTTTTGCACAGATTGCCTGCATTGTACCCTTTGACAAAACCATAAACATCAATGCCTTTATGCAAAAGAGTATCAGCATACATTGGGAGTACATGTTTACAAAATCCTTGTTTGCAGACCACACACAAACGCCCCAAGGCGACATTTTGACCGAGATTGCCACACTCATTGACCAAAAAATCATCACGCATACCCAAACAGCAAATCTTGGTCATTTGAGTGCCAAAAACGTCGCAGAAGGTCTGTCATTGCTTAGTCAAAACCAAAGTATCGGTAAGCTTGTATTGACTGGATTCTGATAGGGTGTATTAGCTTTACCCAACTTATCTTATGAATTTTTACCCACTTGTCATTGAGGAGTTATCATGACTTATAAATCTCATGCCGAAAATTTTTTGGCAAACATCTTTGCAGGCAACATGGCACAAGCCCTAGACGCTTGCTCAGATGATGTCAAATTCATCAGCACTCGCCCAACCCCAAGCAATACAGTTGCCGCTTATGGCACATATCAAGGCAAAGACGGTGCAGTCAAGTTTTTTACCATCTTTGGCGAAACGCTGCAGGCAGGCGAATTTCATACCGAAGCTGTCATCGCCCAAGCAAATCATGTCGCAATGTATGGCACACTCAAACATACCGCTCGTGCCACAGGTCGTCCGTTCGAGAGCGATTGGGCATTGATCATGAAGTTTGATGATGATGGCAAGCTGAGCTTATATCATTTTTATGAAGGTACCGCCAGTTTAGAATGGGCGTTGGGTGTATAACATCACATTTGCATTTTGGTTAAAACAAACTGTCTGCACAGTCTTAGTTTTAACACCCTTAAATCTTAATTAGCAAAAGAGCGGCAGCCAACCAAGATTTATCCGCTTAACAGAATACTTATGATTGGTTGGCTTTATTTGCTCAATATAATTAAACATAGGTCTTAATATGCAACATGATACGTCAAAACCCGCCCTGCTTATCTGTGGATATGGCACAGGCATCAGCCACAGTGTTGCCATAAAATTTGGCAAGGCAGGACATCCTTTGTATCTGGTGGCACGAAACGCAGATAAGCTAGTCAAGTCAGTCACCACACTTGGTGAGCAAGGCATCATCGCCCATGCTGTGCCGTGCGATTTGAGTGATTTGGATGGTGTAAATGCCATGCTAGATACGATAAAAACTGTGCCTAATTTGGGATTTGTCCACCATAACGCCTTTACCGATATAGATGGTACACTTTTGGGGGCTGACATAGATCTTTTGTCAAAAAGCCTGACCCTGCGTGTGGTGCATTATCTACACATCATCCAATCACTTTTACCAAAGCTGAGCCAACATCAAGGGGCGGTGATGGCAACTTCTGGCGTCATGGCATATCATGATGATGACATCAATGCCTTTGCCAAAGACTTTGGGGTTTTGGCAGTTTCGGTGGCCGCTCAGCACAAGGCAAATGCCCTACTCGCCCAAGACCTAAAAGCTCATGGCGTACATCTTGCCGAAGTGGTGGTGGCAGGTTTTGTGCACAATACGCCAGACAATTATCGAGCCAGCATTCACCCTGATGATGTCGCAGATAGGTTTTGGGATATGGTGACAAAACGCCAAAGCCACAGTAGCACCCTTTCCCCCATCACTAGTCCATTTATTTGTAGATGGTTGTTATGAATGACATCACCTTTGATATGCTGTGCTTTTTAAGTTTTTGCGACTTTTAATCTTTTATTGCTTTTAATATTTTTTTGATTCACTGAAAAACACAATGAAAAAATTACCCAAAAAATACGCAGGTCTGTTATTTACATTTTATACCACTGCCATAATGGCATTCATTATCAGTGCGGTGTTGGTGGCGATAAATACTGGTATTAATGCAGGCTATGTATCGCGACTCATCAAATCTTATGTGAGTGCCTGGCCGATTGCTTTTGTAAGTTTATTGATTGTGCGTCCTTTGGTACAAAAATTAGTAACAATCAACACGCAGTGATTTCAAATAACCAAGCACATCCATCAACTCATCAAAAGCTTTCACAAATAACTTGAATCAAGATAATGATGATAAAACTGCTTATCATCTTAAAATACCCAAGTCTTATCATGGCGATGATTTTGACTGCTGCTTTTTGTTTTTAAAATTCTTACCGATTTTTAGTGGTTGCCGCGATGGATAGCCACATCGCATGGCACAGATGCCAACATTTAAGGATGGTAAATTTGATAGTTCAGAACCCATCGTGGTGGACGACAACCATCGATCAAGTACAAGACCTTGTGGAGCGTATGACATGAATTGGGAGGACGTCCATCCAGCTACTAAGAGGCGGTGCAGGCAGTGATTGATGCCAAGGCTCGCCTTGCTGTGCCTATTCACTGGGGTAAATATGACTTAGCATGTCATTCTTAGCATGAACCTGCCGACAAGTTTAGCCAAGAAGCGATAACGAAAGGGACGGCTTACATCATCCCAAAGATAGGCGAGAATTTTTGGAATAGAACATGGCGTGGCAGTCACACAAGATGGCGATACGTTTGACAAATGGTGACTGAATGTACAGTAAATATCGTATTGTATGCGATATGTTTTTGTGATGAATCATTTTACAAATTTTTTAATCCCAGTTCCTTCATAGGAGTTCATATGAAATATACTATTTTAAAAGGCTTCATCATGGGTGCAGGACTGATGTTGTCTGTATCCGCCTTTGCTGCTGATGTCATCGTTGCTCGCTGGAAACTTAGCGAAGAAGGCAAACCCAAGCTGACCATTAACATCAGTAAAGCAGGCAGCAGTTATCAAGCTGTGGTCAGTGAAGGATTTTCTGCTTTTGCCAGAAGTCGCGTGGGCAAGACCTTAATCAGTAATATCAGATTCCAAGGTAATGGTAAGTACGCCGCCACATTGCATCACCCTGTTTTGCCACGCACTTATCCTGCCAATATCTCCATCACTGGCAATACCATGACCATCGCGAGCAGTCTTGGCACTTATGTCGGTGTCAAACAGTAAGTTAATATCCAATGAAGCCTTGACGATAGACCGCTTACAGTCAAATGGCGAAAAAGACATTCTTACCAAATGTCTTTTTTTTATTTTTAGGTTAAGTGATGTGAATTAAGATGTTTTGCCACTGGATGAACTTGATACGTATACAAAAAAAGATGCTTTTGGTTTATAATATTTGCCTTATAATTTACCATGTCTCTATATTATGACCACCTTATATTACATCAGTGGCAAGCAGTTACACGCCTTTAGCGACAAAGGCGAGACCACCATCGCCTGCCAAGCCATCACTCAATACACCAAAAACCTACAACAAATCAAAAACCGCAAAGCATGGAAAACCGAAGGCTCTGGGGCGATGTTTATGGGTATGAGTGCTGATGGTTATAATGATTTTGACGCCATCTACCCTACCGCCATGGCACCGATGAGCGATGGACTCTTTGCTTATAGTGCACGCCTACAAGAAGGTACTGCCATACAGTCTAAGGCAAAACAAGATAATAACACCAGTGAAGGCTTGATTTTACGCAGAACCGACTTTCAAGTCTTTGACCTGTGCTATGACCCTACGCACAGACGTGCCATCGTCTCAGCCAGCGATACTGCCTATCCTAGCCCTTATGGCGAGCGACATTTGTGCGTATTACCACTAGATAGTGGGCGTGTACAGTTCGTCACTGAAGGCGACTGTCAAGATAAAAACCCAAGCATGGACCCTACCAATGGTAATGTCATCTACTATGACTCTTGTGGACTGGCATACTCTCAAGATGGTGTTGTATTTGGTCCACGGCAAATCAACCGCCTAGACCTAACCACAGGCGATTTGCAAACTTTGCTGGCTGATGATAAATGGGATTATTTTTTACCCATCAAGGACAAAGATGGCAACCTATACGCCATCAAACGCCCTTACCGTGAGACAGACAGCTCAGACCCCGTCAATACCCTAAAAAGTCTAGTCACCGCCCCCATTAAACTCATCAAAGCCATTGTGGGTTGGCTTGACTTTTTTACCAAACGCTATTCCGGCGAATCCCTCAAAACCTCTGGGGCAAACCCCGCCAAAACCAAAGCCAAATCTGAAGAAGAGCTCTTCATAGAAGGCAATCTCATCAAAGCTGATAAAAACTTACTAAAAAATCAAGCAGATGGCGACCAACATGCAGGCTTTATCCCAAAAAGTTGGGAGCTCATCAAAGTCAATCCTACAGGTGATGTCACCGTCATCAAAAAAGGTGTGATGGCGTATTGCCTGAGCGATGACGGTGTGATCATCTCTAATGGCAAATCCCTGCTACACATCAAAGATGGACAAGAAACACTCATCACTCACGCGCCAAAAGTCAGCAAACTGATGTGGACTGATGTTTAGTCTGGGTCAGTTTACATCAGCATTCTCTTATACTGAAAATATAAAATCAAAATACCTAAATTCAATCAAAAAACTCAAGCAGAGACCATGACTTGGGTTTTGTTGCCTAAGTAATGCTCGCACAATATCAGGATCGCTTGACATCCATCATAATCATACTGCTTTATTTTAGCACGAAGCTCCTATTACACTTCTCATCATCCTAGCTTAGAAGCCAAAGAACTCTTTGATGGCTAATATACTAATGCTTACAAGCTAAAACACCTTAGAGATAATGATTTTAATTGCTTCCGCATCAATCATTTGAAAGAATTTGTGAACAAGCATAAGCACATCAGGTAAGAATTTTTGGCGACAATCCAAACGTTTTTAGCAAATACAATGCTATTATAAAGACTTTCTCATTTTCTAAGAGAGTAAGTTTAGATTTATTTATGAGCAACCATCTGACAAGTTTGAGGTTTTTTTGAGGGGGGATGGTAAATGTCAAGAAATCCATTTCAGTTCCAGATTAAGCCCATCAAATATCATGTGGTTTTATTAATAAGATAATATTATTATATAATTATATTAATTAATAACAGTAATATGTTTATATTATGACATCATAATTAAAT
Source organism: Moraxella sp. (assembly GCA_041802645.1). Classification (GTDB taxonomy): domain Bacteria; phylum Pseudomonadota; class Gammaproteobacteria; order Pseudomonadales; family Moraxellaceae; genus Moraxella. Next base: position 9,147 of record JBHCHC010000092.1, read on the forward strand.
CTAATTAATAACACTTTATTCACAAATTTAAACCGTTTTACGCAAGAAGTTCATGACTGTATAATTCAAATACCGGAAGATAGCGCTATCACATCTCATTAAACAATCAACAAATTCTTCATCTTAAGGGGATTTGTGTTATTCGGAGAGTGAACCATGTCAGTAGCTGAACATGATGAAAGCTGGCTTAAAAAACGCCAGAATCCCATCGCAAAGGTTTTTTACCCATCAGTTTGGTCATTTTTGGCTTTACCTTTTTTACAGGCACCATGTTTGCCGGCAGCAAAATTGGCGTCGCATTTGATTTTGTAGATATTTTATGGATTGCGATTTTGGGCAATTTTTTATTGGCAAGCTATGCAGCAACATTAGGTTATATTTCAGCCAAAAGTGGATTAAATACCGTATTAATGGGCAGATTCTGTTTTGGTAATGTCGGCTCAAAACTCTCAGATATGGTGCTTGGCTTTGCTGAGTTAGGATGGTATGCCTGGGGAACAGCAACCATCGCCATCTCGCTTGTCAAATTACTCAATCTGTCAGAAACTTTAACCACGCCATTGATGATATTTTTTGGTTTGACCTTTGCAATCACGGCGATTGTAGGTTCAAAAGGCTTGGCAGGACTTGCCAAATTATCCATTCCCATCATGGGTGTCATTTTAGTGGTATCTATCGTCACCGCCACCAAAGACGTGGGGGGTTTTCGTGGTTTGTTTGCTGCCACGCCAACCGATAAGCTGACCACCGCACAAGCATTAACCATCGTATTTGGCACATTTGCTTCGGGAGCGACACAGATTACTAACTGGACTCGCACCGCTAAAAACGGGAAAACCGCCATTTGGGTATGCTTAATAAGTTTCATGGTTGGCAATGGAGCGATGGTACTGGCAGGGGCTTGGATGGCCATCGCCTATCAGCAAGCAGACATCATTGAGGTACTCATGCTACAAGGGCTTTCCGTCGCTGCCGTACTGATGTTGTGCCTAAATCTTGCCACCATCCAAGGACCGACCATCTATAACGTTTCTGCCGCCACTTGCCATTTGGTGCGTTCTGACCGCCATAAACTCATGACATTTATAGCGGCTATTATTGGTATTATTTTGGCAGTTGGTGGCATGTATGAAATGCTCATCCCTTTCCTTGTCTTACTTGGCACATTTATGCCACCTATTGGCGGGGTAATTATGGCAGATTTTTGGATTAAACATCGTGGGCAATACCCCGATTTATACTCTGGACTGCCAAGTTTTAACTACCTAGGTTTGACTGCTTATGTGGTTGGTTCTGCAGTTGCTTACTTTAGTCCTTGGTTTGCTCCAATCATTGGCATTGTCACCTCCGTCATGGTTTATGGATTGGGCGTAAAAATTCAACAGTCACACCACAAAAACAAAAAAGTCGCTATGATCTTACCAAAATCATCTTAATTAAATTAAAAGGCACTCTTATGAAAGTAATTAACGCACGTTTACGTCAGCAAGAAGGATTATTTAGCATCGAATATACTCGAACAAAATTCACCGCCATCACACCTCAAGCAAATAAGCTTGAGGTCGCACAAAATGATGAGGTTATTGATGCCAAAGAAAGGCTGTTAATGCCGCCTTTGGTTGAACCACACATTCATCTAGATTATGTACTCACTGCAGGTGAGCCCAAATGGAACATGACGGGTACATTATTTGAAGGTATTGAGAGATGGGGTCAGCGAAAAGCTTGGGTCAAAAATTCTAAAGTTGATTTAGTCAAAGACACCAAAAATCGGGCACTGCAGGTGGTTAATCTACTTGCCAGCCACGGTATTCAATACGTTAGAACTCATGCAGATACCACAGATCCTGACATGATTGGCATGAAAGCATTGCTTGAGGTCAAAGATGAAGTGAAGGATTTTATGGACATTCAAATTGTGGCTTTCCCCCAAGAAGGCATTGACTCATTCTTTAACGGCAGGGTATTATTAGAGCAAGCTGTGCAGATGGGTGCTGACGTGGTTGGTGGGATTCCTCATTTTGAATACACGCGAGACAAAGGCGTGGACTCTGTCAAATATCTGGTATCGCTGGCAGAGAAATACGAAAAACTCATTGATGTGCACTGCGATGAAACCGATGATCCAAACTCACGCTTCTTAGAGGTACTTGCCGATGAAGTCTTGCAACGCGGCATGGGCAGTCGCACGACTGCAAGCCACACGACTGCTATGGGTTCATATGACAACGCTTATTGTTTTAAGCTATTTCGTTTGTTAAAACAATCGCAAATCAATTTTATCTGCTGTCCCACTGAAAGCATTCACTTGCAAGGTCGCTATGATAATTATCCAAAACGCCGTGGCTTGACCCGAGTCTTAGAAATCGATGCGGCAGGCATGAATGTCTGCTTTGCCCAAGATTCGATTCGTGATCCGTGGTACCCCATTGGTAATGGCAATATTTTACGCATTTTAGATGCTGGGTTACACATTTGTCATATGCTTGACTATAAGGATTTATCTCGATGCCTTGATTTCGTCTCCATTAATGGTGCAAAGACTCTTAATATTTGGGAGGATTATGGCGTTGAGGTTGGTAAGCCTGCTAATTTTATCATCATGAATGCCAAAGATGACTATGAAGCACTTGCCAATCAAGCACAAGTTATACTAAGCGTCAAAAACGGCAAAACCATCATGAAAAGACAACCCGACTCTTTTGAGTTGATGTTATAGCGGCCGATAAAAATCATCATATCAAGCAGTCAAATACCTGTTTGGCTGCTCTTGTTACTCACCGAACAGCCTTATACAAGACTCAATCATCGAAACACTCAGTTTTTGATTTGATCACTGATATAAACTGTTTAATCTAGGGGCTGTAGTAGATTAGCACTTATGCTATACTACAAACATGAAGATAACCCATTGTAAACTAAGTAAAAAAGTACAAAAAAGACTGCTTGAATTTTTTGTACTTGAAGTTACTGCTCGTTCGGCAGCTGATTTGCTACAAATACACCCAAATTCAGCGGCTTTATTCTACCACAAAATC
>JBHCHC010000093.1:0-4033 GCA_041802645.1 Moraxella sp.
GACAATCTGTCAGTTCTTTAATGGCGGTGGCGATTTGTTTGGTTAGATTTTCTTGAATTTGAAGGCGACGAGCGTACATGTCTACAATTCTAGCCACTTTGGATAGACCAAGTACCTTGCCTTTTGGTAGATAGCCCACATGAGCCACACCATAAAAAGGCAATAGGTGATGTTCGCACAACGAATAAAATTCAATGTTCTGCACCAATACCAGTTCAGGATTATCCGACTCAAAGATGGCATCATTAGCGACCACATCAAGACTTTGATGGTAGCCACGAGTCAGATAAGCAAATGCTTTAGCGGCACGCATGGGGGTATCTAAGAGTCCATCTCTAGACAGATTCTCGCCTGCTTCTTGGATGATGTGGGCATAATGTTCGGCAGTTTTGGCATAATTTGGCTCAAAATTGCTGTGGTCAGAATCGGATAAATAGTGAGGCATGATGGCTAAAAACAGATGACTAAAAAGGCAATAGCATAACGTAAATTTAAATTTTATCAAGGGTTAATCTGTAATTTTTGCCAAAAAGTAATGAAAAATACTCAAGCAACATAAAAAATAATTTATCGTTTACAAATGTACTTAATTTAATGAATTTTTTGAAAAATCATGCTATAATGAGCAAATTTAACCCAAAACTAAGGTGGAGTTATGCTACTAAAAGGTCAAAGATTTGTTGTGACAGGTATTGCCAGTAAGCTGTCTATTGCATGGGCGATTGCCGAATGTCTGCACCGTGAGGGGGCAGAATTGATTTTGACATACCCTAATGATAAAATCAAAAAGCGTGTAGAAATGGCAGGAGAGGTATTTAATGCCAGTGCCATTTTTGAGTGTGATGTCAGTTCTGATGAATCCATTGCTGCCTGCTTTGGCCAAATAAAAGGCATTTGGGATGGGGTTGATGGTATTGTACATGCCATCGGATTTGCCCCTGCTGACCAGCTAGACGGTGACTTTACCCATGCCACCACCCGCGAGGGTTCTGCCATCGCTCATGATGTGTCAAGTTATAGTTTCGTGGCACTTGCCAAGGCAGGGCGTGAACTGCTCGCCAAGCGTCAAGGCTCATTATTAACCCTAACCTATGAGGGCAGTATTTCGGTATTGCCCAATTACAATGTCATGGGTATGGCAAAAGCAAGCTTGGAGGCGAGCGTGCGTTATTTGGCAAGCTCACTGGGTAAAGAAGGTATTCGCGTCAATGCCATCAGTGCAGGACCTATTCGCACCCTTGCTGCAAGTGGCATTAAATCATTTCGTAAAATGCTAGACATTACTGAAAAAGTCGCTCCGTTAGGACGTAATGTTAATCAAATGGAGGTGGGAAATGCCGCTTTATTCTTACTGTCACCGTGGGCAAGTGGTATCACCGGCGAAATCATGTTTGTGGATGCAGGCTTTAACACCGTCGCCATCAGTGAACAGCTCATGGCAATGGCAAGCGATGATGATGAGTGACTGTAAAATCTTGTAACATTTTAAAAGCACGCAACCGATTGTGTGCTTTTATTTTTGTCCAAAGTTCTGTAAACTAATTGACTTATTTTTCATCATTTATATTTATGCATTAATCATGCAAAACCAACTTCCGACTTGGGTGCTGTGTGGGGCAGTGGTGCTGGCATTTAGTGCTGGTATTTTGAACACAACTGCACTCATGGGCTTTACACACGTCTCTGCATCACACGTGACGGGCAATGTCAGCCTAGTGGCGGTAACATTTTTTCATCATGATTGGGAGAATTTGCGCTTATTTATTATCTCCATCGCTTCTTTTTGGTTGGGGTCGGTGTTTGGCGGTATGATCATCGGAGGTAGTGAGCTACACATTAAGCGTCATTATGGCTATGCGATGTACTTGGAATTTGTGCTGCTCTGCGGCAGTCTGTGGCTCTATTTGTCAGGTAATGATTATGGACAGATGCTCATTGCCATGGCGTGCGGACTGCAAAACTCCATGGTGGCAACTTATCATGGGGCGGTCGTACGCACCACGCATCTAACAGGGATAACTTCTGATTTAGGGGCGATGGTGGGTCATTGGCTTGTAGGGCGAAAAATCAGCCTTGCCAAAGTGGTGCTACAAAGTGCGTTATGGTGGGGATTTTTTGCAGGTGGGGCAGTGGCGATATGGCTTTATACAGCATATGGCTATTGGTCGATGCTGTTACCCATCATCATTCTTTTAATATCAGCCATCAGTTATGAGCATATGGAGAGGTGGTTTCACCAATCTCATCGCATGATAAGATTCATGATGATAAAACGCAAACGCAGAAGGTGACGATGAACCATCGCTTAAATATGCTGTACTTTAAATGTCTCCAAGTCAGGTAAGTCAGGTAGTTCCTCCAGAGTGCTCAACCCAAAAGCATCCAAAAATGCTTTGGTGGTATGTAATAAAGCAGGGCGACCTAGCACATCTTTATGTCCTTTCTCTACAATCCAACCTTTATCAAACAGCTGACGTAGGATATGGCTCGAGACACTCACACCACGAATATGTTCAATATCCGAGCGAGTCACGGGTTGTTTATAGGCGATGACACTTAGAGTTTCTAAGAGGGCTTGGCTTAGTGTTTCTTGACGCTCAGGAAAGACCTGATGAATGATGCGACTGTATGTATCTTTAATTTGTAAGCGATAGCCGCTGGCGGTCTTTGCTAGACTTAGCACACTGCTTGAAAGTCGACTTTCTAATAAGGCAAGTGCCACCTCAAACTCGTCTTGGGATATCATCAAATGTTTTTTTAGTTCATCGGCAGTCAGAGGTGATTCGCTGGCATGCAGCAGTACTTCAATGTAACGACTCAAGGCAACAGCAGTGGTATGTTCATTTTTTAGGTCGTTATCCAGATTATTTAAGTCATTCAAATCAATCTTGTCATGATTTAATTTGTTTGATTGCTTATCTAGGTTGCCATCTAAAAGATGCTCATTTGATGAAGGCGTGGATAAAAAAAGAGAAGTGTTTTTATGTGTCATGATGCTTTGCTCACGTATCCGTCTATGAAATAATGGGTGATGATGGCGTGGTTAATGCAACCAGTACAAAGTTTGCTCTGACAAATCAAATCCTGTGTTATTGATGTTTAACAAAGGGTCGGTTTGCTTGGCTTTTTTGGATTTTTTGGAGTCCATGACTTCCAATTCAAAGTTCTGGGCGACGTCTGTATTTATCTCACTTTTTAGCAGGGCATCCTCACCATCAGCAAAACCAATCAAGCCACGCTTTAACAGCTCAAGGATTGCCACGAAACTCACCACCACGCCCACACGCCCTTGGCTGTTATCAAGTAACTGAGCAAAGGTGCTAGAGCCTTTTTGACTTAATATTAAGCTAATCTTGGCAATGCGTTCAGGTAATGGGACAGGGTCGGTCTTGATGTGATGCATTTGATAATCAGGCTTAATCTGCATATTAATTAGACTATTGACCAAAATCTGTGGCGAATAACTGGGTAACTCTGCTTTCATGGCTTCACTACTAGGTAGGCTAGCAAACGCCAAAAACACATCACGTTCAAGACGGATGAGCCTGTCCAATCGACGACTGGCTTCTTTGATTTGGGCGTATTCTTCTAACCTTCTGATGAGTCGCACCTTGGGGCTTGACTCTTCATTCGTCATTTCGGGTTGGGGTAGCAATAATTCACTTTTGATGGCGATGAGCGTGCTTGCCATAAGCAGATAATCGCCTGCTAATTCAAAATAAGTATCATCGAGCTCTTTGATGTAGGTCAAATACTGCTCAGTAATCGGTAAAATGGCAGTCTCTACCAAATCAAAGTTGTTCTTTTTGACCAAATACAACAAAAAATCCAACGGACCTGCGAATTGTTCGAGCCATATCGCAAATGCTTGAGGCGGGATATATAAATCATCGGGTAATGATGAAATAGGCGTATCAAAAATACGGACAGTAGGGAAGTTCATAATTAAATAGGCTCTAGACTATCAAAGTTAAAAATCTCACTTAATCAAACTCCATAAATGGCGTTGTAACTCATCAACATCTTTGTTCCA
>JBHCHC010000094.1:0-3188 GCA_041802645.1 Moraxella sp.
ATAAGTCATGACAATTCCTTGTTGATTTTATCAGATTAGATCAGCTTACATTCTAAACACGCCAAACTTGGTGTCTTTTGGCACGCCGTTCATCGTCGCCATCAGGCTAAGTGCAAGCACCCGTCTAGAATCAGCAGGATCAATCACGCCATCATCCCACAGGCGAGCTGAGGCATAATAAGGATGTCCCTGTCTTTCATATTGAGCTTTGATGGGTGCTTTGAAAGCCTCTTCTTCTTCAGCAGACCAGTTGTCACCTTTAGATTCCATCTGTTCACGTTTGATGGTGGAAAGAACGCTTGCCGCTTGCTCACCTCCCATGACTGAAATGCGAGAATTTGGCCATGTCCACATAAAACGTGGCGAATAAGCACGTCCACACATGCCATAGTTGCCCGCCCCAAACGAACCTCCCACCACTAGAGTTATTTTGGGCACACTGGCGGTAGCAACTGCCATGACTAATTTAGCACCGTGCTTGGCAATGCCTTCATTTTCATACTGACGACCTACCATAAAACCTGTGATATTTTGCAGGAAAATCAGAGGGATATTACGTTGGCAGCACAGCTCAATAAAGTGCGCACCTTTTTGGGCAGATTCTGAAAACAAAATCCCATTATTGGCAATAATACCCACATTCATGCCGTAGATTTTGGCAAAACCTGTGACCAATGTCGTACCAAATCTGGCTTTAAATTCGTGAAATTCTGACCCATCGACCAGACGTGCGATGATCTCTCTAACATCAAAAGGCTGTTTGCTGTCCACAGGAATGATGCCATACAGCTCTTTTTCATCATAAAGCGGTGCTTTGATGTCATCAGGCAGTGTTTGCTTGGGCTTGTTTAAATTTGCTACGATGTCACGAGCGATTAAAATCGCATGTTCGTCATTTTCTGCCAAATGGTCAGCCACCCCCGATAAACGAGTATGAACATCACCCCCGCCCAAGTCCTCGCTAGAGACCACCTCGCCTGTCGCCGCCTTAACCAATGGAGGCCCCCCCAAAAAAATCGTTCCTTGATTACGCACGATGATGGTCTCATCACTCATGGCGGGGACATAAGCACCTCCGGCGGTACAGCTGCCCATGACGACTGCGATTTGGGCGATGCCTTTGGCGGACATATTGGCTTGATTATAAAAAATTCGCCCAAAATGTTCTCTGTCAGGGAATACCTCATCTTGCATGGGCAAGAACGCACCACCAGAGTCTACCATATAGATGCATGGTAGGTGATTTTGTTCGGCGATTTCTTGGGCTCTTAGGTGTTTTTTGACGGTTAAGGGATAATACGTTCCTCCTTTGACAGTAGCATCATTAGCAACAATCATACACGCCACGCCATGAACCAATCCTATGCCAGCGACCACACTTGCAGATGGTATGTCGTCTTCATATACCCCCAAAGCGGCAAGCTGTCCAATTTCTAAAAAAGCCGTGCCGTGGTCTATGAGTTTATCAATACGAGTACGTGCCAAAAGCTTGCCTCGCGCCAAATGTTTAGCTCGTGCTGACTCGCTACCGCCCAACGCCACTTGACCTGCGACGCTTCTTAAGTCATCAACTAAAGCACTCATGGCGGCATGGTTCTGTTTAAACCCTTCGCTACGCACGTTAATTTGACTGATGATGGGATTCATAAACACTCCGTGTTAAAAAGTGATGCATGACTCATCGCTACATTTGCCATGCCATATCAAAAAATTCATTTAAAAATGAACTTAAAAATAAAATCAACAATAAATACCAATCATGATGTTTAGCCTCACATGATTGGCATAAAACCATTAAGCGGTTTCGCTAAATAACTCACGTCCGATGAGCATACGGCGAATCTCTGAGGTGCCCGCCCCGATTTCGTAGAGCTTGGCATCACGCCACAGACGCCCTGTGGGATATTCGTTGATGTAGCCGTTACCGCCTAAAACTTGTATCGCTTCGCCTGCCATCCATGTGGCTTTCTCAGCGGCATACAAGATAGCACTGGCAGCATCTTTGCGTAGACTGCGGTCATGATCCAGCTTATCACAAGCAGCACCTACGGCATAGACCAGTGCTTTACAAGCAAGCTGAGTTGAGTACATATCAGCAATCTTGCCTTGCATGAGCTGAAATTCGCCCAGTGCCTGACCAAACTGTTTACGCTCATGAATATAGGGCAATACCACGTCCATGCATGCATCCATGATGCCAAGTGGTCCTGCACTAAGCACCGCACGCTCATAATCAAGTCCACTCATCAGCACCTTCACGCCATTGCCTACGCCGCCCATGACATTCTCTTTGGGGACTTTAACGTTATCAAAAAAGATAGGGTAGGTATTAGAGCCACGCATACCAAGCTTATCTAAGTGTGAACCGTGACTAAACCCTTCCATGTCTTTTTCAATTAAAAATGCCGTGATGCCTTTTGGACCTGCATTGACGTCTGTCTTGGCATAGACCACCAGTACGTCAGCATCACCACCATTGGTAATCCACATCTTAGCACCATTTAATACGAAATGATCACCCTTATCATCGGCTCGAAGTTTCATGCTCACCACATCAGAGCCAGCATTTGGCTCACTCATGGCAAGTGCACCGACATATTCGCCACTGATGAGCTTGGGCAGATATTTGGCACGCTGCTCATCATTGCCGTTGCGATAGATTTGGTTCACACATAGGTTGGAATGTGCTCCATAAGATAGCCCCACCGCTGCTGATGCTCGTGATATTTCCTGCATGACCAAGATATGTGCCAGATAGCCCATATTTACGCCACCATACTCCTCAGAGACGGTCATGCCCAAAAGACCCATATCGCCAAACTTACGCCACAAATGAGCGGGAAATAAATTATCTTTATCAATCTGCTCGGCAAAAGGGGCAATCTCTTTTTGGCAAAATGCTCTGACTGCATCTTGGAGCGATAGCAAGGTTTCATCCAAGCCAAAGTCTAGGGTTTTAAAGTTCATCATCAATTCCTTTTAAAAGCATCGAAGTTAAGTTTATGTACGCAAAAACCACCGATTTTAAAAAAAAACAATTTAACAAAAAAAGCTGTTTATGCGACAATAAACCACGAAAAACCACAGGTTGAACCGCTTAGCAACCAACAAAACAATAGAGACTATCACAGATTGGTGGTTGCTTAACATGGATTATACACCCTTTTTTGAAAAAAGTGAATACTAAT
>JBHCHC010000095.1:0-27752 GCA_041802645.1 Moraxella sp.
GTCTTAGTCAAAGCATGATGGCAAACCTAACCATCATCATCGCCCAAGATGATGTCAGTCGTGAAAACTTCATTCGCCTTGGAGCGACTGCTGACAAAGTTAAACAAGCATACTCATTAAAATGGAGTAGCCAAATCAGTACCCCTTATGCTGACGAATATAACATCGGGCGTCGACCTGTATGGGTCATGGCAAGCACACACGAAGGTGAGGAAGTATTGGCACTCAACGTTCATGAAAGGCTGCTTGAGAATTTTCCAAATTTACTACTTATCCTAGTGCCACGTCATCCTGAGAGGTTTGATGAAGTGGCGGATTTATGTAAGAACTTTATCCATCATAGACGCAGCTTTCGCGAGCCAATAAAGAATAACACACAAGTCTATCTGGCTGACAGCATGGGCGAACTCATGAAATGGTATGGGGTGTGCGACGTGGCAGTGGTTGGAGGATCATTTGTGGATAAAGGTGGGCATAACCCCATTGAACCTGCTGGTCTAGCTAAGCCTGTCATCATGGGTCAATACGTCAAAAACTGTGCCGAAATTGTACAGGATTTTGTAAGCATTGGTACGCTCATGCAGACAGATGATAAAGGACTGTATCAGACAATTAAGATGTGGCTTGACAATCCTGATGAGGCGAAGCAGGCGGGTGAGCGAGGACAAAAACTGGTACAGGAGCGAGCAAGTGCAGATAAAGTACAGTTTGAGATGATTTGGAGGCTGATGAAGTAGGTCATGAACGTGCTCATTTTACCAAAGTCTGCTTTTGGGCAGAATGTCGCTACCATTACTGACACTGCTCAAATCACGCACATTAATATCGTCCTAAAAGCTAAAGTTGGCGATGTATTAAAAATCGGAGAACTTGGCGGGTGTCTGGGTGTGGGAAGGGTAGCCAAGTTAGATGATGAAAGCTGTATTTTAGAGGATGTCCGCCTAGACATCAGACCACCACCAAAACTTGATGTTACGGTGGTACTTGCCCTACCACGCCCTAAGGTGTTAAGGCGGCTCATGCTTGATATGACTGCTTTTGGGGTGGGTCGGCTGATTTTTATCAATAGTGCTCGTACTGATAAGAGTTATTGGGGGTCGCCACTATTGACAAGACTTGATGAATTTGTAATGGAGGGCTTACAACAGGGTGTAGACAATATGCCACCCACCATCATGTTCGCCAAACGCTTTAAGCCTTTTGTTCAAGACGAGTTACCCAGCCTGATACAGGAAAAATCTGCCGTGGTATTCCATCCTTATGCAGAAATGAAATTTAATGATTTCGTCAGCCATTATCATCTGCCTAAGGTAATCATCATTGGAGCAGAAGGGGGTTTTGTACCCTATGAGATTGACCTGCTGACAAGTGTGGGTGTGCAGGCAGTTACACTCGGCGGTCGTATCCTGCGAACAGAGAGTGCGGTTAATGCTGTACTGGGGCGATGGCTGTGAATGGATTGACCTGGATTTAGGTTTATCATATAAGCTCTGACTGCATGATTGTTGTTTACAATCAGTTTTGTCATTTAATATCGCCTCGCACCAGAGTATCTTGGTCAGCCCATGACTGCTTGCTTTATGAGATTGTATTCGGCTTTTGGTAATCTTGCACCAAGCTGAGATACAACATGGCTAGCTACCATCCCTGCTAATTTTACGCATGCCTGATGGTCTAAGTCTTGGGATAAGGCATATAAAAACGCCCCTGCAAAATTATCACCCGCTCCATTGGTATCTACCACGTCAGCACTTGGCACCTCATACTGATGAATCCCATCTTTGGTGGCAACCGTTGTGGGGTTTGCACCGTTGGTAATGACCACAAGGTGAGCATAAGCCAGTAATGCACGGACTGCCTGAATGTCGTCATCTGTCTTGGCGAATAACATCGCTTCATCCATGTTGCAAAATATCATATCCACACCATCAGACAGCCATGATATCACACCATCTTTGGCAAAGCGAATGACCGCAGGGTCAGCGAAACTTACGACAATTTTGACATCATGAGCTTTGGCATATTGACAGAGTTGGGTAATGGCGGGCTGCACAGAGGGCGTCATGGCGAGATAGCCTTCTAAGTAGAGAAATTGTGCCCCTGCTAATGCATCAAAATCTACATTGCTCTCATCAATTGCGGCACTTACCGCTAAATTGGTTTGCATGGTACGTTCGCCATCATCACTCACTAATACCACACACGAGCCTGTGACCCCATTTGTTTGCGACTTGTTGGAGTTTATTTTTACGCCCATGCTTGCCATGTCAGATAAGTAAACCTCCCCATGCCCATCACTGCCCACGCGGCAATGATAAAACGAGGAGCCACCAAGTGCTGAAAAGCATGCCACCGTATTACCTGCCGAACCTCCTCCTGACTGCTTGGAAGGATTTAATCCATGTGTATTTAGCAAGTCAAATAAAGCAGACTGTTCATCGGTATTGGCAAGAGTCATACTGCCTTTGGTTAGCTGGGTTTGGCTTAGAATGTCATCGCTAAGCTTAAATTCAGTATCAAGCAGAGCATTGCCAATGGCGACAAGTTGGTACATGGATTTTCCTATTTATAAAAAATTACCATTATAACAAAATTTTCATGGGTAAAATAAAAATAAGGACAAAACGTGTTTGTCCTTATTTTGGTTCTGATTCGTGCAATGCTATAAATCAGTCTGTTTTTGCCAGCTGTACGACCAACAGGTCAGCATCAACATCGGGTAGGATGCTGTCCGCCGTTGCACCTGCAAGCCATGCTGACAATCCTGTGCGTTTATGACGACCGATGATGACAAGGTCAATGGTGTGGCTGTTGCAATAATCTACGATGCCTTTTCGTCCTGAAATGGCTGTCTTGATTTTGGCATCATGGGCTTGTAAGTTATTACGTGCCAATACCTCAGCCAAACGCTTGCGAGCGATTTGGCAACGCTCATCATCTATCTCTTCATGTAAGGCAGAGGCGGGAACAAGCTCATAACCAAAGCCAAGCATGGTCTCTTCAACAATATGCAATACCGACAAATGAGCAGAGGGCGATGAATCCAAAATCCATTTGGCTTTGCTGGCGACGATGTCGGTGTCATCATTTAAATCAGTAACAAGTAACACATGCTGATACATGGCAAACTCCTATTTAAAAGGGTAAAAATGATACTGCTTGACTCAATTACAGTATAGCAAAGTTCCCCATGAATGCAAGGGTATTTTGGTGAATGCTTGTAAAAAATCAAAGAAAAAAAGAAAGGAGCGGTGTAATAAATAAATGAAGGTCAATTTTTATAGATTGCAGAGCTGATGTCAATCAAAACCTTAACATCTAAATTTTTCACTCAAATTGAAAAGCTGGAACACTCTACAAAAACAATAGGGTTCCATGACTTCATAGAACCCTATCGGATAAAAATATGGGGTGAATGATGGGACTTGAACCCACGACAACCGGAATCACAATCCGGGGCTCTACCAACTGAGCTACATCCACCATAATGATGATTTGCCATCGATACACAGGCAAATGGCACGCCTGGCAGGATTCGAACCTGCGACCACCCGCTTAGAAGGCGGATGCTCTATCCAACTGAGCTACAGGCGCTCAACGTACACACTAACAAAAAAAGCCCAATTAGGCTTTAAGTGGTCGGGGCGGAGGGATTTGAACCCCCGACCCTCTGCTCCCAAAGCAGATGCGCTACCAAGCTGCGCTACGCCCCGATTTACTAAGCGACTGTAGTTAGTCGCTGTTAGTGGTGCGTATTATATCGTAAATTGAAAAAGTGTCAATCATTTATTGTAAAAATTACTAAAAATTTTTATAACTGACTGATTTGTATCATGATTGGTCTGTTTTGACATTGCATGTTTATCATCAAAAACCAAGACAAGAAAGTTTGTGAAATAACTCTTAAAATATTCATAAGATGATGACTGTTGAGCAATTTTTTATGATTAATGAGTCAAAATCAATGCTCTTCAATGAGAGTCCAACCCAGTGACTTAGCTCCACGAGTACCACCCACAAGATGAACATAAGTGCGGCTGGAGTCTAAGTTTTCTAGCAGCTCGCATGCACGCCCTGCTTTAGTGCCACCACCACATAACACGTAAATATCGCCTAAGCTTTGACTTAGTAAATCATGAGAGATGCTTTCAAGCGGCACATGAATGGCATGATGAATATGTCCTGATTGATAGCTGTCTTTATCCCGCACATCCCAAATGATGACATCAGGACTGGGTGTAAAATCAGCGATATTTAAGGTTTTAATCATGAATTTCTCAGTTTAATAAAACAAGTGCAAGTTTAGCAAATTTAGAGTATGATAGCAAATCTTTATCAATTTTATTGATGTTTATGACGGATAAGTGGCATGAATAAAAAACGCTGTGCATGGTGTTTGTCTGACCCGCAATATGTATCATATCATGATGACGAATGGGGAAAGCCTATTTATGACGATAAGACGTTATTTGCTTGCCTTTGTCTTGAAGGTATGCAGGCGGGATTAAGTTGGATTACCATTTTAAAAAGGCGAGATAATTATTATCGTGCTTTTGATGATTTTAATCCCAAACTTATTGCTCAGTACGATGATGATAAAATCAATGAGCTGATGAATGATGAGGGCATCATTCGCCATCGAGCTAAAATACAGGCAATAATTAATAATGCTAAAGCCTATTTGGTAATCACCCAAAACCAATCTTTTTATGAATATATTCATCAAATCATCAGTCAGCATGATAAATTTCCCAAGGACAATCAACCAATTACCCAAAAGGACATACCTTTATCCACCGTAGCAAGCCACCATCTTGCCAAACAGCTAAAAAAGGACGGCTTTAGTTTTGTTGGGGCAACCACATGTTATGCTTTTATGCAGGCGGTAGGACTGGTGAATGATCATTTCATGGATTGTGAATTTAGGCATGTTAAAGCCAAAGCCTACGATGACATCATCACAAATAAAAAGTAATGGCATTGATTGATTTTTTGGAGCGACTTGGCTATGGAAGTTGTTAAGGGCTAAATAATGAATAAAATCCTTATGATATTAAGCGTGATTAGTATCATGCTCTCTTTATGGGCGTGCCTAGGCTTATGGGTTCATATGCCTTTGGGGAAATGGACTTATGTCATCATGGTTTTGCTAGTTGTGACGATGATTTCTTTTTGGCTGTTTTATTTTTTTTATGATAAATATTGGATGGTTCATGTCTTAAAATTCGCCTACGGCATATTAATGATTGGTGTGATGATGTGGTTTTTTGGCATGAAGCCTAGTAATGATAGACTGTGGCAAGATGAGTTTCGGCATCAGTTTACTTATCAGCAGGATAATGACATCATCACCATCAATCATGTAAGAAACTTTCATTGGCACAAAGACGCTTATATCGAACGCTGGGAGACTCGCACCTATCATCTTAGTCATTTAAACAGTATTGACATGATTAGCACCACATGGGGTAATGATGATATTGCTCATATCATGGTGTCATTCGGTTTTGATGATGGGGCGGGCAATACTGATAGATTGGTTTTTTCGGTGGAGACGAGAAAAGAAGTGGGTGAGGATTTTTCCACGATTGGCGGCTTTTTTAGAATGTATGATTTGTCTATCATTGCCGGTGATGAAAAGGATTTGATATATACTCGCACCAACATCAGACAAGAACAGGTTTCGGTGTATCCTATTTTATATGACAAACAAAAAATAAAAGCGTTGTTTTTGATTTACTTAAATGAAGGTCAGCGTCTGAGTCAAACGCCAGAATTTTATAATTCACTGTTTAGTAACTGTACGACAGTCATTTATAAGATGATTCAAAGTATTGAGAAAGTGCCACTGGATTATCGTATTATTGTATCGGGCAGATTGGCTGACTATTTATATGAAAAAAGAGTCATTGATAATCAATATGAGCTAACAGCATGGAAACAATGGGCATTTGCCAATCCCAAGGTGGCACATTTGGGCGATGACAGTCAAATTTCCTCAAAAGCGTATTCAAAGATAATCAGACAAGATTTGCCAAAATAATGCATGATATTAATACATCAATAATGGCAAATTAGAAAATGCCATCAATAAAGCAGATCATGATAATACTCAATGACATTAAAAGCTAAAAAGAGCGACTTATATAATCCGCTCTTTTTGTGTGGTAGATGATGATTGTTCTGTTTAGAATTCTGGCTCAACCCGTTCGCCTTTTTTATTGATAAAGTAAAGGCTGTCGTTGGCACTGACCATTGCAGATCCATTTAAAAAGGCGGTGGCAATGTCGTATTTAAGGGGCAGGACGATTTTACCTTTAGGGTTAATGTAACCGTATTGGTAAATCGGCTCTCCACTTTCATCTATCTTACCAGTGGTTTTGCCCACCACCGCCAGCTGCTCGCTAAAATCTTCAGCGTAGTCAAAGGTGGGGGCGATTTTGGTTTGACCGTTTTTATCAATAAACCCCCAAGACTTGCCAACTTTTACAGAAACTAAACCATCCTCAAACCAGTTGCCTGTCTCATCAAAAGCGGGTTTGATGACGATTTTGCCACTTTTGTCAATGAATCCATACTTGCCGTTTTGGGCGATTTTGGCACGCCCCTCCCAAAAACCCCAAGCATCTTCAAAGGTGGGGTTGATGACAAATTTACCCTTAGGATTGATATAGCCGTATTTGCCCTGCTGTTTGACTAGAGCAAGTCCTTCATCGAAATTATGTACCTCTTCAAACGTAGCGGCAATGATGATGTTGCCGTCTTTATCGGCGAATCCCTGTACTTCATCATTGGTAACGGCGGTCAGATTCTCATTATATTGACAGTCGCTGGTGTACTCTTTGTAATAAAAGCCTGAAGGCAACTTAGCTTCATCTTCGCAAACGAAGGCGTCGTCTGAGAGTTCGTGTAGTTCGTAAGCGTCGTAGAGTTCTGTGCCGTCTGCGTTGGCGGCTGGTAGAGAGCACAAAGATAGGGCAAAACATAAGACAAGGCTTAGGCGGTAAACAGTGAGGTGATGGGGAGGAAAGCTGAATGTGCGAGGCATGATTTTTCCAAATAAAGATAATGGGTTTATTGTACTTAATTTACTGTAAGATTTCAATCAGTGCCACTTTTAGGGCATCAATCTTCTCCTCGGATAGTACGCTTCCGTTCTTATCTGAGATGTAAAAGATGTCCTCGGCACGCTCACCTAAAGTGGTGATTTTCGCCCCGTGTACTGCTACTCCAAGTTTGGAGAATACTTTACCAACTCTGGCAAGCAGGGCAGGCCTGTCTTTGGTGATGAGTGACAGGGCGTGATGTCCTTGATGGGCAAGAGGCGTGGCACGTTGAGTGTGGATTTGGGTAGGGACGTTAAAGTGCTTTAAGTTAAGATGGAAGCCAAAGCCACTGTCTGTCGTTGCATAGCCTTGATGCTCGCCAGTTAGGGCTTGACTGAGTTCCAAAATCAGCCTGTGTTGTCTGTCGCTTGGGGTGATGATGTCACTCATCAGAGTGCCGTTCTCGTCTCGCTTGGCAAAACGATCAATGAGTACATAGCTGTCCAGAACTGACGGCACACCATCAATGCTAGCACTTAAAATGGTGGCATCAAGCACTGACAACCCAAAATGGTCAAGTATCGATACACTGATGGCAAACAAGTCATCACGGTCAGGGGTGCAAATAAAAATCTGTATGGCATCAAGTGCCAGGTCGGTATGGGGGCGGATGGCAATGACAGGCTTGCCATTTTTAATGACTTGTTTGTTTTGGAGGATGATGTGACTTTGCCAAGCGATGTCTAACTTGTTTTGCTTTAAAAAAAACTCCTCTCCCAACTCATCCCATAGAGCGTGTAGGGAGGTAGGGTCAATGTCTTTTAGTAAAGATGCGGCTTTTTGTTTACGACTGCTGATGTAGGCATCTTTATTAATGACCGACACCCCAAGATCAAGCACGCGTCTGGTGCTGATGTAGAGCTGTTTTAGAAGGCTGGCACGCCATGAATTCCAAAGTTCACTGTTGGTGGCGTTCATGTCGGCAACAGTCAGAACATATAAGTGGTTAAGTCTGCTGATGCTGCCAACAAATTTAGCAAAGTGTGTGATGACCTCAGGGTCTGAAATGTCTTGTTTTTGGGCAGTCAAAGACATGGTTAAATGCTCACGCACCAGCCATGAAGCAAACCGACTGTCACTTTCGGTCATGCCGTGAGAGATGCAGAACTCATACACATCTACAGCCCCAAGCTCGCTGTGATCACCCCCTCGTCCCTTAGCAATGTCATGAAATAAAGCGACGATGACCAAGATGTCTTTACGGTGGATTTGCTGGTAAATTTGGCTTACTAGGTCAAATTTTTGTTGATATGTCTCGTTATCCAAATCTGTCAAGCGATGTAAAATACGAATGAGTAACAGGGTATGAGCATCCACAGTATAGCGATGAAATAGGTCGTATTGCATCAGTCCCATGATTTGCCCGAAGGCAGGCAGATAAGCACCAAGCACGCCAAACCGTTTCATAAGTCGCAGACGGTGGAACAGATAATTGGGTTCTTGTAGATTTGCCAAAAACAAAGCTCGATGAGTGGGGTTTTGACGATAAGACTCGTCAATGAGCGGTGTGGCAAGATAGAGTGCACGCAAGGTGTTGGCACTGATTTTCTTGATGCCATGTCTGCCCATGGTCAAAAAAATCTGTAGTAAAAGAGCGGGATTGTCAGTAAAAGCACGAATGTCATAAACGGCAATCATGGGGTCATGACTTGGTAGCTTACCTTGCTTAATCAGCACCTCTTTTGTTAGCCCTTCTGCGTGTAGAGAGGTGTCAATAGGATTGCTCTGTTCGGTGATGGCATAAAAATACTCATCAATAGAGGTTTTCTCAAAGGTGGGATTTAGGTAATTTTCATTAAAATAAGCACATAACAGCTCCGATAGGCTTGCTGTTGTCATCGCATGGCGGTAATAGATTCGCATGAGACGCTCTAAGGCTTGAGTGATATGATGGCTGTCATCATCTGCCTGTGCCAACCCCATGCCGAGTGCCACAGCACGCTGACGGTCAAAGAGTAGGCGGTCATCATGACGTGCCACGTGTGTGTGCAGATGATGGCGTAAGCACCATAAAAGCCGTTTGGCGGATTCTAAGGTGGCGTATTTATCGGGGCTTAAAAAACCTACTTTCATCAAATCATGAAAATTACGCACGCCATCAAAATAAAACTTGCCAAGCCATAAAATGATGTGCAAGTCCCTAAGCGTGCCTGGGGAGGCTTTAATGTTGGGTTCTAAGTTGTATTCGGTGGCATTATGGGCAAGATAGCGAGCTTTAGATTCACTCATTTTGACATCAAAGAAAGTCTTAGCGGTCCATGCACTTTTGACGGCAAGAACTGGAACGTCTGCCAAGTTGCGATTGCCTGCCAAAAATCTTGCTTCAAGCAGGGCAGTGGCAACCGTATGTTCAGTCACGGCAGTCATGGCATCAGCTACTGTTCGCACTGAAATGGCAGGCTCTATGCCAATATCCCAAAGTGTCGCCACAAATCGCTCTATTTTATCTTGAAATATCTTTGTTTTATTGCCTAGTATTAAGATGTCCACATCCGACTGCGGAAAAAGTTCCCCACGGCCATACCCACCAATGGCAAACAAGGCAAGTTCGTCATCTAGCATCTCATCAAACATTTGACAGAGCATCTCATCGACCGCCTGCGTCCGTAATGTGATAAAGCTGTCAATGACATCTAACGCACCCATGCCTAAGGCTGTGATACGGCGGTCAATCTCGTTATTTAGGTTGGTTAGGTGGGTTTTGTAAGATGATGGGCTAAAGGAGGGTAGGTGAGGCGGTGTGAGGATGGGTTGGTTCATGGTGGATTGTCGTTTGAATTTAAATGATTCAAGAAAGTCAGGGCTGTTACATCATAAGCAGTATGTGGCGAGTAAATATGGTATTTGCCACACTTAGCGGCACCACGATATGCTTTAGGTGCCGTGCATGACTTTTACTATAATACAGAACCTTATTCAATTCAATCAAATTTTAGTGAGTGATGGTTAGGGTTTGATTTTTATCCCCTGTTTTAACATCGCGATGAGTTGGTTTAACATTGCTTGGGTGGCAATACTTAAATGTCTACCACGTCTTGTGATGATTTGAGTGTCAGCTTGAGCGGTTCGTGGCGTGTCATTTTTTAAGGATAAGGACAGAGGACGCATGGTCAAATCACGATCTTCATCATGAAGCATAAATTCAGGCAAAATGGTGAGACCGCCTGAGGCGGCATAGCGTTTTAATAAACTCATGTCATTGCACAACAAAGCGGTGGGCAGAATGATGCCAAGCTTGGATTCTGCCTGAGCAACCACTTGGCGAATGCCATGGGTGTGGTCAGTAAAGGCGATGTTTTGAGCACAAAGGTCAGCCAGGTCAATGATGGCTTCATGAGCCAATGGATGAGTGGTGCTCATAAACACACAGAGTTTATGTGTGGCTTTGTAATGACTTCTTAGGTGTGGGTGGTTGATAGAATTATAAAGCAGACCAATGTCGGTCTCATTGTCAATGACTTTACGAATGATTTCGGTGCTGCTATGAATGCTGATGTGTATGATGATGTTGGGATAATGATGAGCGAACAGGTTGACCGCCTCAGAGACATATCTTAGATAGCCAATCCCTGTGCTGATGTGTACTTTGCCTGTCTTTAAACCTTGTAGGTTATCTAACTCTTGCTTAAAGTACTCCTCTTGGCTGTGCATTTGTCGATAACAGGCAAGCAGCTTCTCGCCCATCTGGGTGGGGATTGCCCCTTTGGTGTGACGCTCTAGCAGTAACACGCCCAAGGATTTTTCTAAATTGGCAAGGTGGCGACTTAGCACAGAGGGGCTAATCTCTAGGGCATCAGCAGCAGTTCGTATGCCACCATGTGATACCACTTGATAGAAATAATACACACGCTTATCAACCAAACTCATGAGGTGATTCTCTGACTAATTTGGATAAAGAATATCAAAAGTGTTGCTAAAAAAGCAACAAAAATTTCTAAAATGCCTCTTGTTGTTCGCTGATTTGGTTTCTATACTGTGACTAAGCGTAAATCATCGTAAAATCAATCGCCACAAATCAAGGAGGTTATAGCATGGTGTTTGAGCGTATCGGCATTATTGGACTTGGCAACATGGGATTGTCCATGGCGACTCACCTGATGACTCATCAAGGGCTGCAGGTGGCAGGTCATGACATCTCTGAACTGGCCTTAGAGCGAGCCAAATCACATGGCGTCCATTTGATGGGAGACTTGGGTGAATTGGTGGCGTGGTCGCAGGTGCTTGTTTTGTCTTTGCCTAAGGCAGAACATGTGACTCAGATTTGTTTGGGCAAGGGAGGAATTTCGGCTCATGCCAAGAAAGAACTCATCATCATTGATACCAGCACCAGCACACCGAAGGTCAGCCGTCAAATTCACGAGGTGTTTCAAGGTCAGCAAATGATTTTTATGGACGCACCTGTTTCAGGTGGACCAAAAGGGGCGGCATCAGGCACCATGAGTATGATGGTGGGTGCTGATGATGAGGCTTATCAAAATGTTTTGCCTTTATTACAAAAAATGAGTGCCAAACAAGTCCATATTGGTCAAGTGGGAGCGGGTAATGTGGTAAAGATTGCCAATAACCTGCTGGTAGCAACAAACTTGATAACAACCGCCGAGATGGTCTCTTTGGCACATCATGCAGGCGTGTCTCCGCAGGACTTTATCCGAGGTCTTAACCAAGGCTCTGGCAAAAGTGCGGTCAGTGAGGTGAATTTTCCCACTTGGATTTTAAGTGAAGCTTATGACTCAGGATTTAGCATGGGTCTTATGAGAAAAGATGTCACCTTAGCAAAGCAGATGATGTGTGAGTTGGGTCTTGATTTGCCTGTCACATCTGGCGTGACGCATATTTGGCAGCAGAGCATTCATGAGTTGTCCGATGGGCAGGACTTTAATGAAATTGTCAAGCTGATGAGTGATGTTTTCAAGGATAATTCTAAAGTAGATGAGGAGCTTTAAATGATGCACGAGAATCTACTCACATTGGTTCGCCAAATCGCCCCGACGTTTGAGGGTGTCGCAAGTTATATAAATGGAACCTGGCGAGTCGGTAAGGGCGATGAGATTGTAGGGAGGTTTGCTCATGATGATACGGTCATGTTCAACTATCATGATGCTGATGAGTTGCATATTTGTGAGCTAAATGACATCACCAAACAAGCCCAACAAAAATGGCTGTCATTAACAGCATTTGGCAGAGGGCAAGTGATACATCGCATTGGTGATGAAATTCTAAAGGCGTCAGAGGTGCTGGATCAGATTGAAAGTATCTGTGCCAATAAGCCGATTCGGGATGCTCGAGGTGAAGTTGCCAAAGTCGCTGAGATGTTTCATTATTATGCAGGATGGGCAGATAAGATTCATGGGGATGTCATCAGTGTGCCGACCGCCCATCTTAATTATGTCGTTTATGAACCGTTGGGCACAGTGCTACAAATTACCCCTTGGAATGCCCCAATATTCACCTGTGGTTGGCAGGTAGCTCCTGCAATTACCGCAGGCAATGCAGTGATTTTAAAACCATCAGAGCTAACCCCCATCACATCTTTGCTTGTTGCTTATTTGGCGGAGCAGGCAGGTGTGCCTAAGGGGCTTATTAATGTGCTTGCAGGTTATGGACACACCATCGCACAGGCGGTGATAGAAAAAGGCGATGTACAAAAAGTGGTTTTTGTGGGATCTGTGCCAACAGGAAGAAAAATCGCCACTGCCGCCGCCAAGCGAGGCATTGCTTGCGTGTTGGAGTTAGGAGGCAAGTCTGCCAACATCGTCTTTGAAGACGCTGATTATGACAAGGCACTCAGAGGGGCACAAAATGCCATTTTTGCCAATGCAGGACAGTCCTGTGTGGCAGGGTCTAGACTGCTGGTGCAATCGTCTATTTTTGATAGATTTGTTAAAGACTTGGCATCATCAACACATAAGTTTAAAGTTGGCTCACCCAGCGACCCTAATACCCAAATTTCACCCATCCATAACCATAAACAGTATCAGCATGTTTGTGCCATGATACAAAGTGCATTGGCAGAAGGGGCACAGCTTGCTGCAGGCAATATTACACCGGTACCACAGTCAGATGGTTATTACATCAATCCAACGGTACTCATCGGCAATAATGACATGAACTGTGCCCAACAAGAAATCTTTGGACCTGTGGTGGTCGCCATACCTTTTGATGATGAGAATCATGCCATCAGTATTGCCAATGACAGTCAGTTTGGCTTGGCAGCAGCAGTCTGGACAAAGGACGTGGGTAAGGCTCAAAGAGTTGTTAAGATGCTAAAAGCAGGCACGGTATGGGTAAATGGTTATAAAACCATCCATGTCAGCTCCCCATTTGGAGGTTATAAAGACAGTGGTTATGGACGCTCCTCGGGGCTTACTGCTTTGCATGCTTATAGCCAACAAAAAAGTGTGTGGATAGAGACGGCGTCAGAGCCATTGGTAAACTTTGGCTACGGCACACAGGAGCGGTAGCTTGTCATACAACATCAATCATAAACTCCATCATAAATAAGGCAGGTAATGATGAATATTCCCAATCAATTCATAGAACAGGCAATCAAATGGCGACATCACTTGCACCAACATCCTGAGCTTGGCTTTGAAGAGCATGACACTTCTCAGCTGGTCATAGAAGTGTTAAAAGGTCTTGGTATGGAGGTTCATGTGGGTCTTGCCAAAACTGGGGTGGTGGGTGTGCTAAAAAAAGGTCGTGGCGGTCGTAGTATCGGCATTCGTGCCGACATGGATGCGCTGCCCATGCAGGAGCTAAATAACCTCAGCTACACCTCAACACAGCAGGGTAAAATGCACGCCTGTGGTCACGACGGGCATACGGCGATTTTACTTGGTGCAGCAGCGTATTTGGCGGAGCATGGGAGATTTGATGGTGCGGTATATTTTATTTTTCAGCCTGCCGAGGAGAATTTGGGTGGTGGCCGTGCCATGGTCGATGAGGGTTTATTCCAAAAATTTAGCATTGATGAAATTTATGGTCTGCATAATTGGCCAGGTCGCCCTTTGGGTGATGTTTGTGTGAATGACGGTGCAATGATGGCATCTTTTGACATTTTTGATATCACCTTGCAAGGAGCTGGCACGCACGCTGCGATGCCAGAAAATGGCAGAGATACGATTTTGGCAGCCGCCGAATTTATCATGAGCATTCAGCGTATCATATCTAGAGAGGTTGCTCCATTACAATCAGCGGTACTTAGCATTACACAAATAGCAGGGGGAGATACTTACAACATCATTCCAGAGTACGTGACCCTAAAAGGAACGGTTAGAGCCTTAGGTGAAGAGGTACGTCTTGCCATTAAAAATCGTTTGATACAGTGCGTAGAACACCTGCCTGCTGTGCATGGGGTCAAAGGCAGTATTGATTACCAAGAGCGTTATCCTGCCACCATCAATAATGACCAATGTGCTGCTCACATTAGGCAGGTGGCACAGCAGTCTTTTGGTGCAGATAAAGTCTTTTCTGGTGTCTTACCAACAATGGCATCAGAGGATTTTTCGTTCATGCTCAACGCCAAAAAAGGTGCTTATGTTTGGCTGGGGGTGGACGATGAGAGCAAACCTTCTGCACCTTTGCATAACCCTTATTATGATTTTAATGATAAGGCGGTGGGCATCGGCATGAAACTTTGGGTGGATTTGGTGGAGCAAACTTTAAATGTTTGATTTGCTAAATTTTCATTAGCTTAAATAAAAAAGGACTTGTCATGAATCTTTCTTTATCACAACTTCTTAATTGGCGATTGCATTTGATTGTGTTGGTGCTTGCCTGCATTGCCGAATATATCGGCATCGCTAAGTTTGACATCGGCATTGGCACGATGATATTACTGCCATTATTATACGCATTTTTGATGGCAATATTTTTTAATAAAAATATTGTGGCTGCTGCTGGGCGAGTCTTGGGAGGGCAGTCCAACCAAGTGGCAAGCCAATGGATTTTAATCTGCCTGATGCCATTCATTGCCAAATTTGCGGTAGGTATCGGCCCTAAAATTAATGAAATCATCGCCGCAGGACCTGCTTTGATATTCCAAGAAATCGGTAACGTAGCAACGGTGCTTTTTGCCCTGCCAATTGCGGTGTTGGTGTTTGGTATGGGGCGTGAATCCATTGGGGCAACGCACTCCATTGCCAGAGAGCCGAACATTGCCCTAATTGCCGATAAATTTGGGTTAAAAACCCCAGAGGGTATTGGCGTAATGGGTGTTTATGTCATGGGTACGCTATTTGGTGCGATTTATTTTTCACTCATGGCAGGCGTGGTGGCATCTTGGGGTGTTTTTGACGTACGTGCTTTGGCGATGGCGTGTGGCGTAGGTTCTGGCAGCATGATGGGAGCATGTTCGACTGCTCTAGCGGAGCTATTGCCTGAGCATAAAGATGACATCGTTGCTTTTGCCGCCTCTAGTAACTTATTGACTTATGCAACAGGACTATTCGTTTCGGTGTTTGTGGCGTTGCCATTTGCCGAATGGCTCTATAAAGTACTGGCGAAATTTAGAAAAACCACACAGCGTGATGCCTCTCATCTAAATGATGCCATAACACTTAACGATGGCGAAGAGGTGACAGTCAGTACCCCTGTATTGATACAAGCATTGGCATTTATGTGTGTCTTATTGTTGATTGTCAATTGGGTGGGTACCAAAAATGACCCCTTTACCGCATTGCCAGGAATGTTGATTTTATTTGTTTGCTGTGTGATTGGCATCCTTGTGAAAAAGGTCATTGTGCTTGGTGTGCCGAGTATTGCTTGGGTGTCTATCGTGGCAATCATCATTGCTTTGCCTGTTATGCCCATGGCAGATTATGTGATGAGTGCTACAGACAAGCTTGGTTTATTACCCCTGATTACACCAACATTGGCTTATGCAGGGATTGCCATTTCGCAGTCTGAGGTGGCATTATTTAAAAAATCAGGCATTAAGATTGCCATCATTGCACTGCTGACCTTTACAGGGACTTATCTGGGTTCAGTCATCATCGCAGATATGCTGCTTTGATGATAATGAACCACAATAAAAAAACAGCCCAAAAGCTAAGATGCCTTTGAGCTGTTTTTTATTATGTTAAATTTGCTTTTATAAGAGAAAAATTTTAAAAAAACATTGTTTTTTTGTTATTGTAAGATACAGCCTAATTTAAGTGATGAGAGGATATTTTATGCAAGGCAAGATCTTAAGAGGTACCTCAAATGGTGAGGGGATTATCTTTATTGATGCTGAGTAAAAAACTTTTACTTTGGAAAAGCATTGGAAATCAGGAGAGTCACCAAAAGTTGGAGCAACGGTTGAGGTGTTATTAGACGCCAACAAAAATATTGAAAGTGTCATTTTGATTGATCGTGATAAAAAATCCAGTCAAACACATAAGGAAATGGCTAATGTTATAGGCGATGGTGGAAAAAACTTATTATTAAACATTTTAAACACCATGGGACGCCCCGTTTTAATTTGTTTAGGTGTTATACTTGTCCAGTATCGTTTTTGATTTTGTCTCTGTTAGCGTCTCTGTTTTGGGAATGAGCGAAAGTCGTGGTGCTGCTTTGCTAGATGCATTAAAAAAAAAGGGGGGGGATCTGCTTTTATTTTGGTTGGCATTGATTACTTCTTTTGGTGTTAATTTTGTTAAAGAGAAAAAGCTTATCTTTCTTACTTTGCTCCTTTTTTATTTTTAATTATTATTGTGGTTTTGGGATCGAAAGAGTTGAGTCCAGTGGCACGTTCAATGGGAGGAGCTCGTAGTAGTATTAGTTTTGGATTAGGCTTTTATGCATTTTTGGTCGCTTCAGGATATTTGGCATTTCTTGGATTTAAAAAATTTAAATAAAAATACCAAATAAGATAAGATAAGATTGAGAAATATCTTGTAGAATCTTGATTTTATCAGTATCTATATTTTAAATATCCATGGCAAATAAAGCCCAGTGTAGAGAATTTTATTCATGAAAAAATTAATCGTGCTAAAAACACTATTTTTTATCCTAATACTATCTATAAGTTCGTTGTCCGTGAGTGCAAATGCTAATGATGTAACAATTAGTAATGTTTCATGGAAAGACTTACCTTTTGCAGATGCAATAAAAATCAAAAAAGGGAATGGTTTAAGAAAAATTGCAGTTATTTCAGACCCTAGATGTAAAGGTTGTCGCATGTTTTCACATGAATTGGAGCAATTGGATAACCTGACCATCTATATATTTCCCCGTGTCATATTTTTATGGTTCGGATAAGTTGATTGAAAACGTTTGGTGTGGCAGCAATTCAGCTAAGACATGGCAAGATCTTATGCTCAATAATATCTCACCACCATCATCTAAAAAATGTCGGACACCCATCAAGCGTAACATGGAACTTTCTAAGCGACTTAATGTTAAAGTTATTCCATCATTTATGGTTGAAAGTGATAATTTTATAAGCGGTAGCACATCAGCGCAGACGCTAGAAAAAGTTTTTGAGGTTATTTACAAAAAGTAGGAATATATATTAAGAAAACACCCCAAAGGTTATCTAGCCTTTGGGGTGTTTTTTATCTGACCTCAGAGGGAAGTCAAGCATCAAATCAACTAGCTTTTCACCCAGTTCAAATCTTCCTCGGGGCGTCCTGTGGTGATGATGCAACCGTCATCGGTGACGATGAGTGTGTGCTCCCATTGAGCAGAGAGTTTTCGGTCTTTGGTAATGGCAGTCCAACCATCCTTCATGATTTTGGTTTGCCAGACGCCTTGGTTTATCATAGGCTCAATGGTTAATGCCATGCCTGTTTTTAACTCTATGCCCGTTCCTGCCTTGCCATAATGCAAAACCTGTGGCTCGCAATGGAACTCCCGACCAATCCCATGTCCACAGAATTCACGCACGATGGAGAATCGCTCGGGCAGAACAACTTTTTCAATCGCCGCTCCGATGTCGCCAAGTTTTGCTCCATTTTTTACCACGCTGATGCCGGCATATAGGGCATCTTGGGCGACTTTGCACAAGCGATTTGCCATGACAGAACCCTCTCCGATGATCCACATGGCAGAGGTGTCGCCATAGTAACCATCTTTGATGACTGTTACGTCGATGTTGATGATGTCCCCATCTTTTAAAATTCGTTCATGGTCGGGCATACCGTGGCAGACCACGTGATTGATGGATGTGCAGAGTGTATAAGGGTAGCCTTTATAATTTAGGCAGGCGGGAATGGCATTTTGAACCTCAGTGATGTGTTTGTATGCTAAATCGTCCAAAAACCCTGTACTGACTCCTGCTTTGACATGTGGGTCTAGGATTTGAAGGACTTCACTGGCAAGGCGACCTGCCACTTTCATTTTTTCAATGTCATCTTTGTTGAGTATGGGAATGATTTTTTGGTTCATGAATGTCTCTTCATTGGGCGGTGGCGCGATGCTAAATGATGCTAAGTTTGGTTAAGTTGGTTAGGTTGAGATTAATAATCATTAGGGTTGTTGTCTGTATTGACAATATCATTGCTCTTTGGCGTTTGTGAGATGGTGTCATTGGGTAGGTATAAAGCCCCCTTTTGTCCACAAGCGGTCAAGAACAGCCCCAAAACTAAAGCTAAGCCGATGGTGATTTTTCTCATAACGATAAGTCTGGCAATGGTCAATAAAAGTCACTATTTTAGCATAATTTTCATGATTTTGTCTTGTCTTTGGCGGGCTATCTGCATCTGACTGACAAGTAGGTTGTCTCATCCAAAACTTTACTCAAACTCTCGCCATAGAAAATTTAGCATTTATTATGAGGAAATGTGTTTTTTTTGATATAATGTTTTATTTTTTAGTTGTGCATCATGATTGCTTCTGATTCGCTTAAAAAAACCGCCAAATACGCTTTTCAAGAAAGTTTGCCTATTTTGTCAGGATTTTTATTTTTGGGCATGGGATATGGAATGTATATGCATTCACTGGGTTTTTCAGTGTGGTATCCCATCGTTCTGGCGATACTGATTTTTGCAGGGTCGGTGGAGTTTATTTTGGCAGGAATGCTGGTGATGGCATTTAGCCCATCCTCGGTATTTTTGCTCATCGTGATGATTAGCATTAGGCAGGTTTTTTATGCCATCTCCATGTTAGATAAATTTAAAGACATCACAGGATGGAAGCGTTGGTATTTGATTGCTGGCATGGTGGATGAGAGTTTTGCCATCAATTATGTTGCCGATACGAATAAGCAAGGTATTGATAAAGCGTGGTTTATGGTGCTTGTCACACTATTTTTGCATATTTATTGGGTGATAGGGTCAGCACTGGGAGCAATCATGGGGGCGACGTTGCCTTTTGACCTAAAAGGGGCTGAGTTTGCGATGACAGCGCTTTTTTTGGTGATTTTTGTAGAGCAATGGCAGCGTGAATCCACACATGAAAGCTCTCTGCTTGGCATCGGCATGATGACAGCAGCTTTGATGATTTTTGGCAAAACGCATTTTTTAATCCCTGCCATGTTGGGAATTTTGGGGTATTTGACATTAAGACGCACCTCTTTACATGATAAATTAATCAGAAAGCAGGAAGCGTCATGACTTTAAATGAACAAATCTTAACCATTATCACTGCCATCATCGCCGTTCAGTTGTGCCGTTGGATAGCATTTTGGATATTTCCTGCACATAAAAAAATCCCCGATTTTGTACAATATTTAGGGAAAGCTCTGCCTCCTGCGGTGTTTGGACTGCTTGTGGTATATTGCTATAAGAACGTAGATGTTTTGAATGAACATCATGGCATGGCAGAATTTTTGGCAGGGGCAGTGGTGATGGTCCTGCATCTTTGGCGAAAAAATATGTTCATCTCTATCGGAGTTGGTACGATTTTGTATATGATATTGGTGCAAAAGATATTTGTGTAAATCAGCGTGGGCATGATAGCAGTGTGGGCTATTATTCTAAATGACTTGGACTGGATTTGCTTAAAAATATCATCATTTCCCATCTAAGGCAGTCCAAAAACTTGATAATGATTTAATGTTAATGACTGTCTAATGCCGCCTTAACTTAGTAATCATAAAACTTATCACAGCCTCATTAAAATGACTGCCTGCTCGTATCATCGACTTTAAGATAAAGCGGCTCATCTTAAATAACACCAAACATTCTGTCTTATAAATAAGCATCCTGCAACCAACATTTGCTCAAATGCTGATGGTAGTAAGCAGGGTTAATGGGTCTGGGATAATGACCGTGATATAAAGAGAGGATTTTTGCAAATTTTTGGGAGTTATCCCCCTTTTTTAATCCTATTTTTTTGTGCTATAATCGTATGGTCTTAGTTTGTGTTCGTTATTTTATCTCAATGTATTTGTCATCAGTAAGGAAAGCCTATGTCTCTAACTAATCCCACCCTTGTCTTGAACTGCGGTTCATCCTCCATCAAATATGCACTCATCAGCGAGGACGGTAATACTCGCATTGAGGGTCTTGCTGAGGCACTGGGCAATAGTGACGCTCGCATTAAACACAAGAATCTAGACGGCTCAAAAGTTGATATTAATATCCCAAATTCAGGGTCGCATGCCGAAGCCTTACAAATCATCTTAAGTGAACTCATTGCTGAGCATAAACCTGTGGCAGTCGGTCATCGTGTGGTGCATGGTGGTGATAAGTTTAAGTCAGCCACCGTCATCACGCCAGAGGTGTTAAAAACCATCGAAGAGCTATCAAGCCTTGCCCCACTTCATAACCCTGCCAACGCAGCAGGCATTCAGGCAATCAGTGCGATGTATCCTGATTTGGCTCAAGTGGCGATTTTTGATACCGCATTTCATCAGTCCATGCCTGAACACGCCTATCGCTATGCCATTCCAAAAGCGCTCTATGCCGAACATCAAATTCGCCGTTATGGTTTCCATGGCTCATCGCATGCCTATGTTTCAAACCGTGCTAGCGAGCTGACCGCCAAAGAAGCTAAGCATGGTTGGTTGGTGGCTCATTTGGGCAATGGTTGTTCAGCGACGGCTGTATATGATGGGAAAAGTCTAGATACGAGCATGGGGCTTACGCCACTAGAGGGTCTGATGATGGGTACACGCTCAGGCGATGTCGACCCAAGCTTACACATTCATTTGCATCGCACTTTAGGTCTGTCTATTGAAGAGATTGATACGTTACTGAACAAAAAAAGCGGTCTTTTGGGTGTATCAGGCATTTCAAATGACATGAGAGCTGTTGAACAAGCCGCCAAAGAAGGCAATCAAGATGCCACGCTTGCACTTGATTTATTCGCCTATCGAGTTGCCAAATGTTTAGCAAGCCTAAGCTGTGCCTTGCCAACATTGACAGGCATTGCTTTTACAGGCGGTGTGGGAGAAAATGCGGTTGACATGCGTGCTAAGATTTTGTCACACCTACGTCATTTTGGCATATCGATGGATGAAAATAAGAACAGTGAGCTGCTTCGTGGTGTAGAGGGCAGTTTCCATGCTGATGACTCCGAGGTGGAACTTTGGGTAATTCCAACTGATGAAGAATACCAAATCATGAGCGAAACTCGCTTAGCACTTCATCTGTGATTTGCAAAAGTCAGATTGTGATAATCTGACTTTTTATTAAATTATTAAACCTTGATTTGTTCGGTATTAACAAATCATTCATTGTAAAACCATTAAATAGCAAAGGATGTCATGATGGTTGATCTTGGGGTAAGTCAGTCAGAACTTATCGGTTCAGAAACCACCACTAAACTTATCCAAAATCACAAACGCCAATGATGACAGCTAAGACCGATAGTTATTTATACCTAACTGTGTAAACCTAATCAATAAAGCCCAGTTAGTAAATCAGCCAATAAGGAATATCATGAAAACATTATTACTTATCCCCACCACCAGCCAAATTGACATGAATGCTTTGGCAGGACACGTTGCCAATCTTGTTGATGGTCAACTTGTCGCCACGCCAAGCCATGAGGAATTTTGTGGGGCAATCAGTGAAAATAATTTAGATGACTTATTAGAGAGAGCCATTGCCAAACAGGCTGCTGAGATTAGCGTGGTGGTGGGCTTGCTTGCCGATGAAAAAACCCCTTATGCAAATGAAGTGAACTCTGAGCTTGCCACAGGTTTTGATGCGGATGTCATCTTGGTGGGTGATGACGCAACACGCCTGCCTGTATTTGCCTCAGTGTTTGGAGGCATGAAAGGTGAGAGAATCTGGGGCGTGATTGGCACAACAGAACTCTCTGGTGCAGTACAAGTGGTGGCACGCACCGACAAAGGAGGTAACCTTTCTGAGATTGATAACGGTGCTTTTGAAAGCTACAAAACTGCAGAACGCACCAAAAAACTCTCTCCTTATGCATTTCGCAATCAAGTGGTTCGCCTTGCACAAGATGCCAAAAAACGCATCGTACTACCAGAAGGTGACGAGCCACGCACCATCGAAGCGGCAGCGATTTGTCAGAGTCGTGGCATTGCCCAGTGTGTGCTCTTGGGTGATGCTGCTAAAATTCGTGCGGTCGCCCAAGAACGTGGTGTGACTCTACCAGCAGATATCGAGATTATTGAACCAAGTAGTAGTGTCATTGAAAAATACGTTGCTCCGATGGTGGAGCGTCGTAAAGGCAAGCTTGATGAGCAAGGTGCAAGAGACGCTCTGCAAGACACCGTATATCTTGGCACGATGATGCTGCAAGTGGGCGATGTTGATGGTTTAGTATCAGGGGCGGTACACACAACTGCTGATACGATTCGTCCTGCCTTTCAGTTGATTAAGACTGCTCCAGAATACAGTTTGGTGTCTAGTGTGTTCTTTATGCTGTTGCCTGAACAAGTGGTTGTTTACGGTGACTGTGCGGTGAATCCAAACCCAACATCAGAACAGCTTGCAGAGATTGCCATCCAGTCAGCACAGTCAGCTCAGGCTTTTGGTATTGACCCCAAAGTGGCACTCATCAGCTACTCCACCATGAACTCAGGTTCAGGGGAGGATGTAGACATGGTCAAGGGTGCATTAGAAATCATTCGTCAAAAAGCACCTGAGCTTAAAGTGGATGGTCCTTTACAATTTGATGCTGCTTCTGTACCCTCTGTTGGCAAGCAAAAAGCTCCAAACTCACCAGTGGCAGGCGAGGCGAACGTATTTATTTTCCCTGATTTGAATACAGGCAACACCACTTATAAAGCCGTACAACGTACCGCAGGTGTGATTAGTGTTGGTCCTATGCTTCAAGGATTAAACAAGCCTGTCAATGATTTATCTCGCGGCTGTTTGGTGGATGATATTGTTTATACCATTGCTTTGACCGCCATTCAGGCCAGTATGTAGACTGATTACAAAAATGCCCTAATACATTATTATTAGGGCATTTTTTTTATGTGTCATGAAGATTTATGTTATTGTGATTATTAAGAATTAACCCATTTAGTAACTTTTGATCAACTCATCAAGCTTCGTACGGCTAGACTGACAATACGCTTTGTGAAAAGCATCATCTGTGCTTAACTTTTTCCCCAGTTCGTCAAACTCAGGTTTTAACTCAGCTTGCACTTGTCGTAATAATAAGTCAAAGGTGGGTTTGGGTAGATTGTTTTCACATTGATTGGCAAGAGGTTCTATTTTTTTAAACACGCTGTCTTCTATGGAGTTAAGATAAGCCCCATTTTGTTCACAAGGAATGGTGTACGCAGTCATAAGCTCAATATCTTTGATAAGTTTATGACACTTTGCCTCTAGGTTGGCTTGATTTGCATGCACCGATGATGTGACAAGCACGCCCAATAAAATTGCCATGGTTATTTGTTTAAGCATAGTCACGCTCCTTTTGGATTGAGGGTTTGGCAGGTAGATGTCTATCAAATCTTAAGCGACAAAAGTTTCTTAGCTGTCTCTTTAGATGAATTGCCAACTTTCATCTTATGACCATCTTATTATTGTAGCATAATTCATCATTTTTCCAAATGTTTTAAAATACCAGAACAGCAATCTCAGATATGAGATTTGCGATTAAATAACCCCCTGTTCTAAATCATGCCAATTAAGATTTGATTTAATGTTGGCTATTGTTTAATGAAAAAATGTACTGGGTATATCCACACATCATGACTGCCACACATTCATGATATGTGGGCTTTATAGTGACTGAAGAAAAAGCCATGAGCCACGTGCTGTTTTAAGATGATTGGCACAAAAAAGCACTTAACACAGCTCTACAAGAAGGTTAATATAAAATAGTAAGCAATCACAAATCCAAACTTGCCCTAAATGACCATACTGGAATGCTTAGCATGCTCTGGGTAATTAGATGGAAGTGGCAAGTGCTTGGCATATGTCAAGCAGACGATGAGCATAGCCGACTTCATTATCATACCATGCTAAAATCTTGAACTGCTTACCTGCACACATGAGCTGATTTCCATCAATGATAAGAGAATGATTGTCACCAATAAAATCAGATGACACCAAAGGTATGTCGGTATAATCCATGATGCCCTTTAGGGTGGTGTGACTGACTGTTTTTAGGAGCTTTTTTAGTTCATCTAAGCAAGGGGTGTTCTCAAATACGACCGTGACATCAATGCAAGCAACGTTCACCGTGGGCACACGAATAGAGTATCCGTCCAATCTGTCCTTTAAAAAGGGTAATACTCGCACACTGGCATTGATGCTGCTCGATGTTGTGGGAATGATGTTCTGTCCTGAGGCACGAGCACGTCTTAGGTCTCGGTGTGCTTGGTCTAGAACATTTTGGTCAGCGGTTACGGCATGAATTTCGGTCATCATGACACTGTGTATGCCAAAAGCGTTTTGTAAGGTGTGAAGTAATGGCACAAGTGCTTGGGTGGTACAAGATACGCCAGAAATGATGGGTAGATGCCTATGCAAGGTGTCATCATTGACACCCATGACAATACTGGCATCGACTGTATCAAAAGGAGCTGCACCGATGATGACCTGCTTGGCACCTGATAGACGATGCAGATTGGCATCTTGATAAGAGCGAAATTTACCTGTGCATTCGAGCACCACATCGATGTCAAGCTCGCCCCAAGGTAGGGTTTTGGGGTCAGATTTTTGCAATAATAATATCTGACAAATCAGCTCCTCTTGGCGATAAATCTGCAATACGGGCGTGTCGGTGGCGATGGTGATGGTGATGGTGCTTGTTATGCCCAAATTTGTCAGTCTTCCGTGTGTGCTGTCAAATTGTAATAAATGCAGTAAAGTGTCAGGGTCTGCCACATCATTGATGGCAACGATGTCAAGCTGGCTAAATTTGGCGGTATTGGACAGATAGGCACGCAAGAGCATACGCCCAATGCGACCAAAGCCGTTGATGGCAAGGCGAAGTGTCATGGCATATCCTTGATTGTTTTGGTGGGGGTCTCATCATCGGTTTTTGGGTTGATTTGGGTGTTATCGGACTTGCCTTGATTTGCCTTATCTATGTCCAAAAACGCCAATGCCAATCTGACCACGTTATAATAGCCATTGCCTTTTTCACTCATATCCACAATCGGTTTTAGCTTTATTCCGCCCTCAAATTCGCCTTGAGCCTCAAGCTTATCATAAATTGTTTTAATGGCAGACAGTTCGTCATCATCAGGAGCAAAACGTAAATAGTCATCCCTACCATCTCGTTTGACAAGCTGAGCAATGTGGCTGATGATGGTGGATTTGGCAAGCCCACGCTTTTGGGCGATTTCATCAAGACTTAACCCATCTTGGATAAGAGCAAGTGTTTCATCTAAGGTTTTGCCTGTTTGGGCGGAGGTTTGGATTTGACTGTTAAGTTGATTGGCTTGTATGTGTTCTAGTCGAGCCTGTTCTGCTTTGAGTTTTTGGGTCAGTTTTTCTTGATGTGCGATGAGCACTTCATCCGTGATGCCATCACAGGCGATGATGAATTTTTGGTGAATATCGGCAAGTGTCTCATCATCTAAGGCATGAAATTTTTCGGCTTGTTCATCGGCGATGTCCAGCAGTCGGTTATTGACGTGAAATACCCATTCATCAAGTAATAGGCTGTTTTTGTTCATGCCTAAAAGTTTTAAGCCGTCCAATGAACGCAGTCGAGATAAAGCCACATAGCCTTGCCCCATCTCAAAGGTGCGAGACAAATCTATCTCGGCAGCATCTAAGGTCATGCCTTGACTCTTGTGAATGGTAATCGCCCATGCTAGAGCAAGAGGTACTTGACTATAGCCTGCCAAAATATCGCCTTGATTATCCTCTATGGTCCATTCATCAGGTTCAGCATAAACCATGCGACCATTATTAAGTTTGACCAAAGGGTACTTGATGGCATTAGAGGGCGGGTCACCGTTCATGTCAGCTTCTAGTGCGACAAAATCTATCACCTCTCCCATGGTGCCATTGGAGACACCAAGATTGGTGTTGTTTTTGACAAACATGACCTGAGCACCGACTTTGAGTGTCAGCGTAGGTGCTGCCTTAACGTTTTTGGTGAGCATCTCTATCAAAGACTTCTCGCCATAAGTAACGCAGTCAAAACTGTGACTGTCACCTTCGAGCAGGGCAAGCTGTTCTTGATTGATGTTATCTACATTGGCATTATGGGTGTACAGACGCGTGTAATGCTCACCGATGTCATGATTACGAGTGCTAAGCAAAATATCCTTGGCAAGTGTGTCTACGTCTTGATGGCGGATTTGGTTAAGAATGTCATTTAAACTCATGCCAAACCGTTCTCGCTCACCATGTCCTGATTGGCGGTATTGCTCTGATAAGTAACAGATTTGAAAATTGGCATGCTTCCACGCCGTCGCCATGAATGCAAATTTTTCTTTATTACTCTCACCTTTGGAGCCAACAGGGGGGAGCTGAAAAAAATCCCCAGAAAAAACCACCTGCACTCCACCAAAGGCTGCACTATTTTGGCGAATATTTCGCAAAATCTCATCAAGTAAATTTACCTGCTTGGCATGAAGCATAGAAATTTCATCGACAATCAATACTTTGACGTCTTTTAGGCGGTCTACCACCGCTTGGCGGGACTTTAAACGTTTAAAATCATCTTCGTTAAAAGTGTCTTTGATGCCCATGCCTGCCCATGCATGGATGGTCATACCGTTCATGTGGGTTGAGGCGATGCCTGTGCTTGCAGTGATGGCGACTGAAACGCCACGCACACGCAAATAATGAATGTATTGGTTTAGGACGTAAGTTTTGCCTGCACCCGCCTGTCCTGTCAAAAAGACATTTTGCCCTGTTTTTAAAATATCAAGTGCGGTGGTTTGTTTCATTGGTTGCTGATTATTTAGATAAAATCGTTGCGATAAAAGCGATAGCATAACATATTTTGGGGGGATAAAGTAATAAAAAACTCATGTTCTTTAAACCAAAAACCAAAGCTTGTTCTAATCTTTAGGTGTTTTAGGTAAACCACAGATGACTTAAATTTATCGTTATTTGGCACAACATTTGGCACAATCTACATGAACGAGATAAAAGGGCAGAGAGCTTTTAACGGTGAACCACCTCGCCAAAACCAATAAAGCACCAAGCTTATGATGTATAGAAATGAGTGTGGGTGTAGCCAAAGTGGTTTATTCTAAAAATGAAATATGGTATTGTCTTTGGTGTTGTCTTATGCATGATATGTTTATGGATATTTATGATAAAATAAAACCTCATCAAAAAGACTAAGTCCCTGTAGAGTACAGAGACTTAGTCCTTA
>JBHCHC010000096.1:0-4455 GCA_041802645.1 Moraxella sp.
ATGAGTATTTATCTCCACTTAAAGAATTCATCCTTCCTAGAGGTAATGAGCTTATTTGCCAAATCCATATCGCCCGCACCATTGCTCGCCGTACCGAACGCCAATATGTCACCCTAAGCAGTCATCATAGCGCCAATCCTTATGGCATGACCTTTTTAAATCGCTTGTCAGATTATTTATTTGTATTATCACGGTTTGTAACCCCCACTCCACTCATTCAAGAAACACTGTGGCAAACCGACATACTTAAACAGGTAGACTGTCAGTAAGCCAAAGCAGCTTGTAACATCAAAAAATAAAGATTAAACGCAGGCTTACATATCGATTTGGTGCTTCTATCGCTTATTTTGGCGAATTTTAAAAGCTTGCAAAAAAAATCAGACCCTTTATCGAGTCTGATTTTTATTTTTTTCCATCTTTAGCAATGACATCAATCCTCTGACGGTGATGCTGATGGCTCTGCGGTGCCATCTTGCTCATATTCTAGCTCGCAGCTTGCATCATTTGACATGTCATCATAAATGCTGCCATTCACATCATCATAAACACCGTCATTCATCCCCAAGCCTAAAGGTGCAAGTAACATACTGCCGATGATGGGCGGCTTCTCATTGGTCTCTTTAAATCTGGTTATTAATGCCTCTTGATAAGCAAAGAGATTGATGCTATTTTGAGCATTGGGGGTTTGTTCTGCACTTGGCAGTCGATTAAACTCCCCCATGTGCTTGGCATTTTGGAAAATTTGGGTAAAGACATCCACCAGTGATGGTTCATGACCTGTGACACCTAGCTTATCCATGTATGCTACCCCCTTGCCAGTCACTTCATCATCGCCAGGATAGTAACGATGATGCACCCAAGCGATTTTACCTTGCTGGATACCATAATGGGTAATCGGGGTATATTTTGTTGTCTCATTACTTGTAGACTGCTTACTTTCTTGCTGATCGCCAGCGTCCAACTCACCATAGTAGTTGCCGATGTATCTTTGTAGATATAAGAACAATCCTCTCATGAGCAGTTCACTGTTCATCTTAATTTCGCCATCTTGAGTTTTATCAAGTTCATCAGGCATGCCCGTTTCGCTGTCGGCATTCACGACATGGATAACACTTTCACCATCAACGATTTCACGCTCAAAAAAATCTGGCATTTGCAAGGTGAGCGTTGGGTATTTACTGGTCATTTCTTGATAAAGCGTATCAGCAAAGACATAACGACTGTACTCTTGGCTTTTTTTGTCCGAATTATTCTTGATGATGGTGGGCGTGTTTTGGATAAGGGTTAGCTTATCAGAGGGCAGATTTTGACCAATAAAAGGTAATGTCATTACGCTCTCTGCACCGACCATCGCAAACCCATCCTCGGGCAGTGCCATGAAACTTTCTTTTTTGGCTTTCAAATAAGATTGTATCAAATCCTTGGTAAAGTCCTGAGGCAAGCTACCATCATTAATCGGAATATAGAGCCATTTTCCCTGCCAACTGTCACCAAGTTTGACATCCAATAACTCACTATTTAGCAAGGCAAAATTATCAGCCCACAAATAGATACCGCCTGCTTTTAGGTCAATATAAATGGGTTGATTGATGGCGAGTTTTAGGTTTTTGGCGGTGTAATCAAAGGCGGGCAAGGCAGTTAGTTTGCCTTGTAATGCTGAGTAACTACCAATCACGCTCACATTTGATGGGCGGATAAGATACTCATGTATCAGCTGTTCCTTTTTAACATCTAATGGTGTGATATTCACCAAAGGCATCTGGTTTGACTGACTTTCAAAGTGAGCCTCCATATCACGGACAAAGGCTGCCTCTTGCTCTTCTGGGCTTAAGCCTTGACTTCTCTCATAAAAAGCCTCAAAATCAAAAGGCTGATATGACAATGCCTTATCTCTGTCTTCACAGCAAGTCAAAAAGTCAGTCTTTAGCTGATCTCGCTCGGTTTGATATTTCTCATCTCTGACGGATAGCCCCTCGGCTTGGGCGGTTTTTAACAAATTGACATAAGCCTCATCATGAATATCTTCACAAGTGGCATTGGCATTCATTTCCTGCCCACTGACATTGGCGAGTGCTTGGCGACGAATGTCGTTAGAGACATAAGCGGTTGTCTCATAACTAAACGATGAGCGTAGCTGTGACTTAGTAGCTTGTTCCAAGACATCTTTGGCGGCTTGATTATTTGCGTTGTACCCAATAGATGAGGTAGTGGCACAAGCACTTAGCAAGCAACTGGCAACAGTAAGACCAAGCACATGACGGGTTAATGGTTTTTTCATGATTATCCTTAAAATAATATACAGGCATTATCAGTGTAGATGAATACAATCATTGTTCAGCTTCAGCGGCAGCGGGTGCGGCAGGGGCAGCGGCAGCGGCATCATAATTGTAATCATAGTCGTAATCATAGTCGTAACGGGCATATCTGGCATCTTCTTCAAGGGCTGCTTGCTCGTTTATCTTTTTAAAGAATGCCACACCATCGACTTGGGCGGTCTTCGCAAAAGTCTCTTTAAACTGACCTGCCAAAGCATGCTCATCAAATAATGCCCTGTCATAACGAACTTGATTTAGCCCTTGGGTGGTGACATTGCCCAACTGCTCATCCATGCTACTTAAAGTCTGAGTGGCGATGATTTTACCTTCACGATTGAGATAAATATAGCTGGTCACGTTAAGTTTGAAGGGCAAAAGACCCTCAATGGCACTCATCAGCCCACCCACATCTTCCGTGTGGTAACTGCTGTTTATCATGGTAAAGTTATCAATAAGCGATTTGACCAGATTTTGCTTTGTCAAAAGACCCTCAGACTCATCATCATGGGTATTTACATCCTTGTTAGAATAACGCTCAGGATGCTCGTCCACATATGCTTTTAGGTCGCGTCCAACATGCTTAGCAATGGTCGCATAAGCCTTGCCCATCTCTTTCATGCCAAACTCCACCTTAATGGCACGACTGGCTCCCACCTCTCTGGCAAAGGCATCTTGGCTGATGTCCATAGGGGTGAATTTCTCACTATTGATTCCTTGCATTCCTTGGATAATACCCTCGTGCATGGCTTGATAAATCACCTCTGTTGGTATTTGCTCTTTGAGTTTTTCGGGTAATGCAAAGGACATGAGTCCATCAGGTACTTCTTTTGGCAGTGGTGTATATTTGGGACTGATGAGTGCCGCTAATGGCAAAACTGCTGACACATCTGCAGTCAACTCGCCCTTGGCATAGTCAGCACGGACAGGCAGCTGCATGGAATATGTAGCAGTGGGACTGTTGTAATCAATCGACCAAAGCACCTGACTGCGTTTGGCGTTTGGCTCATGATGTGCCAAACTGGTGATGCTCAGATGCTGATACTGATATAGATTTTGGGCGACAGCCTGCTCTGGGGTTCGTTTCATGCCCAAGATATTGCCAAAGAATGAAGCTCTGTCATACTCATCATCTGTCACGTCAGTTTTGCCTGTTCTTCTCTCTTCTTTTTTCATATCAAGATAGGCACGAATGAAGCCCATTTTACCTGAATAAGCCTCCACATACTCATATGCCTCGCCATAGCCACTCTCTATATTCGCCATCATTTGCTCAGAGCGACATTCATAGTAATCCTCGTCATTTTTGGCGAAGTCTTCAGCGTTATGGTGATGGTTTTTGTTAGCCTTGATAAGGGCATTATCTTTTTCATAAAATTGGACAAAACACTCATTGGTACCAAGCGTTTCTTTTAAATAGGTCTCGCCAACCTCTTGATTGATATAAAAATAAGGCTCTAATAGCTGACGATTAGAAAACATGCCGAGACAATTAGAGGTATACTGTGTCAATGCAAAAATATTACCCGAAACCTCATGAGCATCTTGAGCATTTTTGATATGCTGAGTGGCATTTAAAAAGGCGTTTTTGTGATTAGTCATACAAGACTCTAAGAGGCGAAGGTCTTGTTTTTGATAACCTTGGGCATGTTTTAATGTGTCATTGACTTGAGTCTGCAAAGACGCGTGAGTCTCATTAATGTACTTTTTAAAGGCTTTTTGGTCAAAACGCCTATTTTTTTGAATAAATTCCTCAGATGTTAGTGCAGAGAACCACTCATAAGACAACCCATTAAGAGCGATCGCCAACTCAAAAATCTGATCAGATACCTCTTGATAAGACTCGCTCATGCCAACCTTACGAGTAACAGTATCAGGCACCACCCCATTAATTTCATCATCATAACGCAAGTAAGGTAAATCACCAAGCTCCTCATTATCCCCCAAATAATCACTCAAACTCTTAAAAGGAGGTGTCAGAGGAGCACGGTTTGCTTTATCTTTATAATCCATCACTTTTAGTACAGTAGTCGCCAAAGCGTCTGAATTCTTATCAATCTCGCTCACCGCCAATGGCTTAACGGCATAATGATGCGTCGATACTACATAACGCTCACCATTCATGTGTTCACGAAGTGCTGTC
>JBHCHC010000097.1:0-9043 GCA_041802645.1 Moraxella sp.
CAAGCAAAAGTGCTGTTCTCGTTGCATCTATGTCAATACAAAAGTATTTTATGATTTTCTTGAGTTTATAGACACTTAACTTACTGTTATACTTCATATTTCTAGTCTAGCATAGGTTAGGTTGCTAGTCTAGAGCCTTTAAAATTTACCATCAAACCCCTGATATGGCAAGAGATTTTTACTCAGTTTGCATAAAAGTGTGACAAAATAAATATTCAAATGGTAAAATATCCTCATTTAATCACGTCAGAGAATCCCATGAACATCACCATCATCGACCACCCCCTAGTCCGCCATAAACTCTCACTCATGCGAGAAAAGAACTGCTCTACTTATAAGTTTCGTACGCTCACCAATGAACTTGGGCGACTCATGGCTTATGAAGCCAGTCGTGATTTTGACATTGAAACTTTTGATATGGAAGGCTGGGATGGTAGTAGCATCAAAGGTGAGCAGGTCAAAGGCAAAACAGTGACGCTTGTGCCGATTTTACGAGCAGGACTTGGCATGCTTGATGGCGTATTAGATTTGTTGCCTACCGCTAAAATTTCTTTTGTGGGACTTCAAAGAGACGAAGAAACGCTAGAGCCTGTGCCGTTTTTTGAGAAATTCGTCAAAGACATTGAAAAAAGACCTGCACTCATTCTAGACCCCATGCTAGCCACAGGCGGTAGCATGGTTGCTACCATTGACATGCTCAAAAAACACGGCTGCACTAATATCAAAGCCCTTGTGCTGGTCGCTGCACCAGAAGGCGTGAAACTTGTCAATGATGCTCATCCTGATGTGCAGATTTTTGCCGCATCGCTAGACAGTCATTTAAATGAGGACGGCTATATCATTCCAGGACTTGGTGATGCTGGCGATAAG
This sequence comes from Moraxella sp., assembly GCA_041802645.1. Lineage (GTDB taxonomy): Bacteria > Pseudomonadota > Gammaproteobacteria > Pseudomonadales > Moraxellaceae > Moraxella. Next base: position 871 of record JBHCHC010000097.1, read on the forward strand.
ATTTTTGGGACACGCTAACCCTAATTCACGCCAATTTTAATGATTGGCGTTTTTGTCTGATTTTAGTGAAGGTGACCGCCATCACGAATGTCAATGCTTGCAATAGCACGATGGTTGCCCCTGTGGCAGAATCCAAATAAAAACTTAATATCACACCCACAAAGCTGGTCAGGCAAGAACTTATCACTGCCATCAAAAGCATGGTATGAAAACGCCGACACAACACAAATGCTGTGATGCCCGGCGAGATGAGCATCGCCACGACCAAAATCACACCCACTGCTTGCATGGCGACCACAACCGTGGCAGACAATAAAATCAGCAACCCATAATGTAGCCATATGGGTGACAACCCCATCACTCGGGCGTGACTTGGGTCAAAACAATAAAGCAGTAAATCCTTGGCTTTTAAAGCCATGATGATCAAAATTACCCCACAGACACTCATCGTTTGCCACAATGTCTCTTTATCCACGCCCAGCACATTGCCAAATAAAATGTGCGTCAGATGCTGACTGGTGCCAATTTTAGTGAACATCACCAAACCCAAAGCAAACATGCCTGCAAAGACGATGCCCATTAAGGTATCCTCTTTAATGCGGGTGTTGCTTTTTAAATAACCCACTGATACAGCACAAAACATACCCGCGAAAAATGCCCCCAATGATAAAGGTAGTCCCACCCAAGATGCCAACATCACACCAGGTAATACCGCATGAGAGATGGCATCTCCCATCAAAGACCAGCCTTTTAGCACCACATAACATGACAGCACTGCACACACCACGCCTACTGCCACAGACAACAGCAATGCGTGTTGCATGAAAGGATAGGATAAAGGTTCGGTTAAGTAACTTAGGATTTGCATGGTTTTATTGAATGGTTGATTATGCTTAAACGTGATTTTTTTTGATGGTGTGTGATTTTAAATAGTTTTTGCTTTTAAGTCGCTCTGTGATTACCCCAAACTTTGGTGAAAATAAAAACGCCAACATAAATAATGCTGTTTGCAAAGAGACGATGACACCTCCGGTGGCACCATCCAAATGATAACTCAAATAAACGCCCAATCCACTGGTAATAACCCCAAAAATTCCTGCAAGCAAGAGCATTGGACGAAATTTATCTGTCAACTGATAAGCTGTCGCCCCTGGAGTGATGACCATCGCAATCACCAAAATCGCTCCTACCGTCTGCATTGCCGACACCACACAAGCAGACAACAGGCTAAAAAATATTACCTGATACACTTTAGGCGAGATACCTACTGATTTGGCGTGAACCTCATCAAAAAATACAAGCAGTAAATCTTTGTAAAATATGAGTAAAAATGCCAAAGATGCTACCATGACCACACCCACTTGTATCATGTCACCATCAGTGGTGCCCAAGATATTCCCAAAGATAATATCCTGAATATTGAAAGACATTGGATTGATTGAGACGATAAACAGACCCAGAGCAAAAAAACTGCTAAACACAAAGCCAATGACCGCATCTTCCTTTAGATGTGTGAATGATTTTATCCATAAAATCGCCCAAGCTGCCAAAATCCCCGAAAAAAATGCTCCGACTGTATAGGGTAATCCCAGCACATAAGCCATCGCTACACCTGGTACAACTGCATGAGACAAAGCATCTCCGATGAGTGACCACCCTTTTAATATCAAATAAGCAGACAATAAACCACATACTCCCCCCACCAAGGAAGCCAGCACCATCGCCTTGACCATAAACTCATAGGCAAACGGCTCGGCAAGCACGCTCCATAACTCACTCATGGTTCACCTGTGGCTTTTTGGAGGGATGGTGGGTCTTAGGGTAAAATATTTCCACCTTGCCTTGGTTGATTGCATCACTCTGCAAACCTTCGGATAAAGCGTCAATGGAGTTGCCATCATCACTCACCCGTTGCTTGGGCGTGTTCATATTGACCTGCCCTGTGCGACTTGTCTGATGTTCTTCGTGACAATACCCACTCTCTGGCGTGTCTTGATGAACCCCATAAAAGACCGCAGGCATTTCATCATCCGCTAAAATTGTCACCGCACGACCGTCATCATCATCGTGTAAGTCTTTACCTGCCAAACGGATTTGTCTGAGCACGCCACCAAATACTTTTTCTAAATTTTCCTGAGTGAATGTATCTTTAGTCACACCACTCGCCAACACGGTGCGGTTTATCATCACCACATGATTGCAAAACTCAGGAATCGTCCCCAGATTATGCGTGGAAATTAAAATCAAATATCCCTGTATTCGCAGCTCATCAAGTAATACCATGATGGCTTTTTCGGTTTTAACATCCACCCCTGTAAAAGGCTCATCAAGTAGAATGATTTTGCTTTCTTGGGCTAAGGCTCTTGCCAAAAACACCCGTTTTTTTTGACCTCCTGACAGCTCACTGATTTGTCTGTCTTGCAGATGATGAACATCCAATCGAGCCATTGCCTCTATAACTTTTTGACGGTCAATTTTTTTGGGCAGTCGCAAAAAATTCATGTGTCCATAACGCCCCATCATCACCACATCATATACCGACACAGGAAACTGCCAGTCAACCTCTTCAGACTGAGGGACATAGGCAACTAGGTTTTGTTTGAGTGCCTGATTAACAGGTAAGTCTGAAAGTAAAATTTTGCCGCTGGTTGGTCGAATCAATCCCATCATCGCCTTAAACAGCGTGGACTTACCTGAACCATTAACCCCAACCAATGCACATGTGGTGCCTCCTGTTAGGGTAAAATTGACATCATGCAGAGCTTGATGCCCCCCTGCATAGCGGACGGTCAGATCTGTAACGGTCACGCTGACGGTTGTTTCATAAAAATTTTTCATAAAATTTAATAGGTGATTTTAAAAAAATAAAAACCATTTTGCTTCTCATTTTTTTAACATCACACACTCATGATTAAAAGCAAAAGCAGACAGCTTAAGACAAATAATAGGTTTACCAAAACCGTCATATAATGGCTGATGATACATCGTGTGTCGCAACGCAAAAATAAGAGACAATAAAAGCAATGATGCTTTTTGATGTTTTATCATCATTCGTTTATCTTAATATCAAATCAAACTTTAGCCACTAAAACATCCCTTATTTTTGTGTTGTTGCCTCCTCAAAGCCCTGAGCCACCGTTGTAGTGGTGACTCTAAGTAGGTCAAGATAAGTAGGTACTGCTCCGTCTTTATCGCTCAAAGAGTCTACATACAACACGCCACCATAATATGCTCCTGCCTCCTTAGCGACCTGCTTGGCAGATTTGTCCGAAATGGTGCTTTCGCTAAACACCACAGGAATTTGGTTGGCTCTGATGGTATCAATGAGAGCTGCAACTTGCTTGGGCGTACCTTGCCTTTCAGCATTAATATCCCAAAGATAAGCCTCTGTTAAACCATAATCTGCCGCCAAATAGCCAAATGCCCCCTCGCTGGTCACCAACCAACGTTGATGCGGGGGAATTTGGGAAAACTTGGCACGTATTGGTGCATCTAAGTCTTTAATTTTTTGAGCATAATCTTGGGCATTTTTGGTGTAAATTGAGGCATTAGCGGGGTCTATCTCAATCAAGGCGTTTTTGATGTTTTCCACATAAATCAAGGCATTGGTAACAGACATCCATGCATGGGGATTGGGGAGGTCTTGATACGCTCCTGCTTTGATGGGTATGGGGCGGATACCTTGGGTTACCACTACGGCAGGTACGTCACCCACGTCTTGATAGAATTTTTCAAACCAACGCTCCAAATTCATGCCGTGATACAAAATCAAGTCAGCCCCTTGGACTTTGGTGATGTCCTTGGGCGTTGGTTCGTAATCGTGGATTTCTGCCCCTGCTTTGGTGATGGACTGCACATTAGCAGCATCTCCTGCCACATTTTGGGCGATATCAGCGATGATGGTAAAGGTGGTAATAACTTTAAGTTTATCATCATTGGTACTGCTTGAGAGATATTGGTCTTGGGTTTGTTCGGTGGTTTGTTGACAACCCATCAGTCCAGCACTCAGGCTAAGACCCAAGCAAAGACCAAAATGAGCTGCCGATTTCTTAAAACAAAAATCAATAACCATCTTCACAACAAACTCCCAAACTCGCAGCTGCCTTGGTATCACCCATATTTTTACAAATGTTTTTGATGTCTCAATCTATACTAATCACAACTCATGAGATTTTCATGATAAAACCCCGCCATCTATTTATGATAGCAGGGTTTTTGTCAAATCAAAATTTAACATTTTAAAATGTTAATTTGTGTTTAATTGATTATCTAAATTAAATCAATCATTTTGATTACTTTAAGCGTCTTTTACCGGTGGCAAATTCATAAATGAACAGCACGATGATGGCACCGATTACTGAAAGAATCAGACCGCCGATTCCACCATTGGCAGATAGATTCAACATGCCCGCCAACAAGCCACCAACGAGTGAACCAACAATACCCAAAACAATGGTCATGATCCAACCCATAGAATCCGCACCTGGCTTGATGGCTCTTGCCAATAAACCTACAACCAAACCTATGATGATTGCCCAAATGATACCCATAACGTCTCTCCCGAATAAAGGGTTAAGTGCGTGTCCTAATTAATGACAAATCACACCATAAACCCAAACTAAAACATAATCAGAAATTTAACTAACTGAAACTTAACTAATTTAGGCTCATTGTAAGTCAATCTTACACCACTCACTACCCCAAAAACGTTAATAACGTAGAATAAATGTCACATTTTGGGCAAATGTTTGATGATTTGGTTAAAAACTTAGCAAATATTGAGTGATTATGAGTGGGTTTTGTAAAGACGATAAAGGAGTGGCAGATGAAATTTCTACTGATGAACTAAATCACCTACCAAGCCAACATGATGTAAGTCAAGTCAAATTCAAACAGGCTCAGGCAAATCAAATGGTTTAAACCCAAAAGCTGATGTGGCGATTTTTGCCGATGCTGGTTAAGACAACACCTCCAAAATTTTAGTATGTATGCCCTCAAATCCTCCGTTACTCATGATAATGATGGCATCGCCAGGACGGACATTATCCTTAATGAAAACTAAAATCTCATCAATCTCATCAATCACCACTTGTCCTTTGGCATCGTCTATAACTTCTTTTAACCCCCATGACAGCCCCTTTGGTTCGTACCAAATTACACCATCTGCTAATGATGCGGATGGAGCAAGCTGTGACTGATAGACACCTAATTTCATGGTGTTAGAGCGTGGCTCTATCACTGCCCAAATCTTACGACCATGAAGCTTTTTCTTGGCACCATCGAGCGTGGTCATGATGGCGGTTGGATGATGGGCAAAATCATCATAAACCTGCACTCCACCTACTTCGCCAATCAGCTCCATACGCCGTTTAATACCGGCAAAAGCTGACAATGCCTGACACGCTTTTTCCACTGACACGCCCACACTATGTGCTGCAGCCACTGCGACCAAGCCGTTTTGGACGTTATGCACGCCACTCATTCCCCAGTTTACCATCCCTGTCATCTGACCGTGTTTCACGTGGAACGTCCCGCCATCGGCTGACATCAATTGAGCTTGCCAATCCGTATCTTCGCCGACACTCACACGCCATATGGGTGTCCATACACCCATTTTTAGAGTGCCTTCTAGACTCTCTGCACCGCTTGGCATGATGATTTGACCGCTTGATGGTATCATGCGAATCATGTGATGAAACTGTGTTTGGATTGCTTTTAGATCAGGAAAAATATCGGCGTGGTCATATTCAAGATTATTCAAAATCGCTGTACGTGGGCGATAATGAACAAACTTTGACCTCTTATCGAAAAAAGCACTGTCATATTCATCCGCCTCTATGACAAAATAATCCTTACCTAAATGTGAGCTGTGAGCAAAGGATGATTTCAATCGCTCATCATCAGTGGACACAAGAGGCACACCTCCAATCAAGAATCCTGCATCTATCCCAGCATACTGTAAAATCCAAGCGAGCATGGTCGTTGTTGTTGTCTTGCCGTGTGTTCCTGCCACTGCCAAAACATGGCGTTCTTGCAGAACGTGCTCAGACAAAAACTGTGGACCTGAGGTGTAACGTAAGCCCTTATCTAGCATATACTCTACCGCTTCCATGCCACGTTTGCAGGCATTGCCCACCACCACCAAATCAGGAGCAGGGTCTAGGTGCTCAGCTTTATAGCCCTCTAGGATTTCTACTCCTGCATTGATAAGCTGGGTGCTCATGGGTGGATAAATGGCAGTATCTGAGCCTGTTACCGTATGCCCTAAATCTCTGGCAAGTAATGCCAAAGAACCCATAAACGTCCCACAAATGCCTAAAATATGAATATGCATGATAACTTCACAAAATAATTAAAATAAGAGGCTTATTATATCAAACTTTTTATCAAAGTTTTCTTGAGGTCATTAAAGAGTTTTGGGCTTAAAAATCAGTTTGATAAGCCACAAATGCACCACAATCAGCACGCCAAAAAATATCCCTGACTGCATGGGAATGGATAGCCCCATCAACTCCCAATCAATCACACCACAATCTGCCGAACCTGATAAAATCAGTTGCAAAATGTCTGTCATTGGCATGGTTTCTAACCAAAAATCAAACCCCGCCCCACAAGAAGCCATGGGGTCAGGGAATTTTTGTAGCCAAACATGACGCAGCGCCACGCCAAACGCCCAAAGAATACCCAAAAAACTACCAAGCCACAATAATAGTCTGATTGCTAATTTTTTGGGATTAATCAAAGCAAACAGCAGGGAGAAAGCTCCCATTGTCATCAATCCCACACGCTGCAAAATACACATGGGACATGGTTCAAGACCCATGCCGTGCTGTAAAAACATGGCATAACCCATGCCCACCGCACACGCCAAAAACAAGCCAAAGCTCAACGCTCTGGGGCTTTGCCATAAACTCATCAACAAGGTTTTCATCCGTCATTTCACCGATTATCGATACTGTTGTAAAAATTCATAAAAGTCTTGATGCTCTTCTCGCTCTAATTGTTGCTGGTCAGCAAACGACTGTATGGCGATGTTGGCATAATAAAATGCATCTTCATTACTCAGTGCATGTTTTAATAATTCTTGATGGTGCTTTTGGGCAAGCATTTGCCCTAACTGCCAAGTACTGCCCAGTCGTTGACTATCAGAGATGACCTGTGCTGATGGCGTAAAGTTAGGATTGATTGCCATGCCCTGCATGAGTGATAACGCCAAGCGATAATCGTTACCACCGTGATATTCATCAAAAGCATCCGCGATGCCTTGCATTTGATTTAGCATGTCTGTTATCCACACTCCAAGGTTTTGCTCACCGCTCAGTGTGGCGATATTGACATGTTTATCTCTGCCTTCATTGACTACCTTATCAACATTGAGTGACAGCAGCTTTTCTTCATCGGGCAGCAGTTTTGGTGATGGAGACAGCAAGCAATACAACGCCACTATCTCCAAAAAACACGCCGTAGCAGTGGTGATGCCAATGTCACTATAAGGGTCTAGGTCGATGGCACGAAATTCTACATAAGCAATGCCCCGAGATTCTAATGCTTGCGTGGGTGTTTCACCTGATTTGGTGACTTGTTTGGGGCGAATGGGGCTATAAAATTCATTTTCAATTTGTAAGATGTGATCATTAATCTGAATGGGACGACCATCTTTGTCATCCACCCCAATCTCACTGAACGCTGCAAAAGGTGTGCCGATCGCTCGTCTTAAGCCTCGAATGTATTCATCTAGGTCATTATAACGAATATCTAAGTCTTCTTGGACACTGTTGGTATAACCAAGTTTACCCATGCGTAAGCTTGTGGCATTGGGCTTATAATAAGTGCAGCCACTGTCCGTCAAAGGAATTAAATCGTGTTTACGCCCTGTTAAAAAACACCCGCACACACTTGGGCTTGCCCCAAGTAAATATAAAATAAGAGGGGTTAGGCGTTTAAAGTTACGAATCAATCCAAGATATTTTTCATTCTTAAAGGCTTGTAAATCATCACGCTTCTCATGTTTTGCCCACACGGCAAACAAATCATCTCCCACTGACAAATTATAATGCAGCCCTGCGATGGTTTGCATTTTGCGACCATATCGCACCCCAAGACCTGAGCGATATAAGGTTTTTAATTGTCCGATGTTTGAACTGCCATAGTTTGCAAGTGGAATGTCCTCATC
>JBHCHC010000098.1:0-10643 GCA_041802645.1 Moraxella sp.
ACTGGGCTTAATCGGCATGGGCTTAGGTACAATACAGCCGTGGCGATATTTGAGAGTTTTTAAAAATCGTCATCATCCGCCCCGTGGATAACCGCCACTGCTAAGACGGTCATGCTGTTGATTTTTGATGCAAATTTTGTTAGATTAAACGGTTGATTTTGTGGGCATTGCGGTTTTTTAATGAGGTATTTCATCTCTATCTGGTTTTGAGCAATTTATTTTGTTATATAAAGTTAGGCATTATTGAGAGAAAATCTTGATTTAAAAATCCCTTCAAATCAAAATCAGACTTGCCCAAAAACTGATTATTATCATCCCATTTTTAAGACTGGTCCGATGATACAAACAAGTCAAAAAGTACGGGTGTAAGTATTTTAGTGGTTTATGTATTAAAACCATCAGTTTTTACTGCGGTTAACTCTAAACAATCAAATTTTTAAATATCGATGTCAAAGTTAATGACACTTAACCTTATCTAACACCAAGATTGATGGCATTCTAACAAACCTTAGAATACATCCTAAGTTTTTACTGATTAAACCATTGGTATATATATCATTAACCATTTGCTTTAGCGAGTTTTTATGACTGACATCACTTTAAATAACATCACTGTTTATTGTGGCTCTAATTTTGGCAATATTCCTAATTATTATCATCACGCCCAAATCTTAGGTGAACGCCTTGTCCATCATAACATTCGTCTAATTTATGGTGGTGGCAATGTTGGACTTATGGGGACGCTTGCTGATAGTGTTTTGGCTCATGGTGGCGAAGCCATTGGTGTGATTCCCACTTTTTTAAAACAAAAAGAAGTCGCCCATCTGGGGCTGACTCAGCTCATAGAAACTCCCGACATGGTGACTCGCAAAACTCAACTGATTGAGCTTGCTGATGGTTTTATTGCCATGGCAGGGGGACTTGGCACTTATGAAGAGTTATTTGAGGTGTTATCCATTACTCAATTAAAATTAATTAAAAAACCAATCGGTCTATTAAATGTTGCCCATTTCTTTGACCCTTTATTAGACATGCTTGCCAAAACCGCTGATAGTGGATTCATGCCTCAAGAAAACTTACAATTATTATGCGTGGCAGATAATAGTGAAGAGCTGTTATATAAAATGAAAAACTTTAAATTCATTGACGCCCCAAAATGGATAAAGCCAGATTGGCTAGATGATACTATTTTGTGATTTTTGTTTTGCATTATTCTTGCCATTTCTTTGGTTGCGATTGCGGTTAGGATGGTGGTCATGATGATTTATAAAAATAAGCAATTAGAAACTAAGCCATAACTAACACCTCAAAAAACCCAACTCATTCATTTGGTCAATTTTTATGCATAATTTCACTAAAAACAATATTTGCCATCCATGTAACTCGCTGAATAACACTCCCTGATTGTTTTCTCATTCATGACTTTTTATCAGCTCTTATTTTATCTCAAATCAATAAAATGTTCAAAAATTCATCACTTTTCATCTCATTTTTAAAATTTTGCTAAAAAATTACCCAAAAATACAAAAAACCACTTGCAAAATATTCGTACGTATGTACACTATGCAATGAGCCATTTTGACAAATTTTCCGTGATGATTTCGATGATAAACGGCAATTGCTACTAGGCGATTTTGAAAAAATTTGTTACAATAAACTTGATGTTTGATTTTAATTTTATTTGACTTTTTTATAAGGTGACGGCATGGGCATTTTAAAAAACACCCAAAAATCAACCCCCAACAACACGACAGCCCCTCAGGCAGCGATTAGTGCCATTGATATTGGGCAGATTCGTGAACTCATTGAGCTCATGGAAGAGAAAGATTTGGCAAACTTAGAGCTCGGTAGTGAGGAAAATTATATTCATCTAACTCGTAATGTGGCGGTACAGACCGTCGCTCTGCCACAAGCCAACACAGCTGTTTCCGCCCCTTCTGCCCCCACACCAAAAACTCCAAGTGGTAAGGTTGAGACCTCGCCCATGGTTGGTGTTTTTTACTCAGCACCCAGCCCAAATGACCCACCCTTTGTTAAAGTTGGTCAAAAAGTAGAAGCTGGCGACCAACTGGGCATCATTGAAGCCATGAAAATCATGAACCCCTTAGAAGCCACTCAAAGCGGCATCATTGAAGAGATTTTAGTGTCTAATGCTGATGTGGTACAGTTTGGACAGCCTGTGATTCGTTATAAAGCATAAGGCGAGACGATGATTAAAAAGCTATTGATTGCCAATCGTGGTGAAATTGCCCTGCGGATTGTCCGTGCTTGTAAACAGCTTGGCATACAGACCGTTGGGGTCTACTCTTCTGCTGATAGAGATTTGATGCATTTGCGTTTTTGTGATGAAGCGGTGTGCATCGGAGATGCTCCTAGCACTCAAAGTTACCTGAGCATTCCTGCCATCTTAACCGCTGCTGAGATTACAGGGGCAGATGCCATTCATCCTGGTTATGGTTTTTTGTCTGAGAATGCTGATTTTGCTGAGCAGGTCGAAGAAGCGGGCTTGACCTTTGTCGGTCCTCATCCTGATCACATTCGCTTGATGGGTAATAAAGTCTCCGCCATTAACGCCATGAAGCAAGCAGGTGTACCCACTGTCCCAGGTTCAGTTGGAGCCATTACTCTACATAATGCCGAAGAGCAAGCTCGTGCCATCGGCTTTCCACTCATCGTCAAGGCAGCGGCAGGTGGCGGCGGACGTGGTATGCGTGTGGTTGAGCGTTTCGAGGAACTTCTTAACCAAGTTCAAGCTGCTAAAACAGAAGCTAAGAATGCCTTTGGTGATGACACAGTCTACATGGAGCGATTCTTAAAAAACCCTCGCCATGTAGAAGTACAAGTTCTGGGCGATGGCAATGGCAATGCCCTACATTTGTTTGACCGTGACTGCTCATTACAGCGTCGTCATCAAAAAGTACTAGAAGAAGCTCCTGCTCCTGGCATTCCTGACGACATTAAACAGCCAATATTGGATGCGTGCGTGCGTGCTTGTGAGCAGATAGGTTATCGCGGTGCAGGGACGTCTGAATTTTTATATGAAAATGAGCAGTTCTTTTTCATTGAAATGAATACACGTGTTCAAGTAGAACACCCTGTGACTGAGATGATTACAGGCATTGACATCATCGTTGAACAGCTAAAAATCGCTGCAGGTTATGGTCTTTCCTACCACCAAGACGAGATTAACATTCGTGGTCATGCCATGGAATGCCGTATTAATGCCGAAGACCCCAAGACATTCATGCCCTGCCCTGGTCTCATTGACAATCTATTTGCTCCTAGCGGTTCAGGCGTACGTTTTGACAGCCACCTATATCAAGGCTACAGCATTCCAAGCTACTACGACTCTATGATTGGTAAGCTCATCTGTCATGCTCAGACACGCAAACAAGTCGTCCAAAAGATGCGTCATGCCCTAGACGAGCTTATCATTGGAGGCATCAAAACCAACACCTCCTTACATCGTGATGTCATCTTAATGGATGAAGCTTTTACCGAAGAGGCACAAAACATTCATTATCTGGAAAACCATTTGTTAAAGGCTGATGCCAAGCAGTGACAGCTCTTTGGATGGATGTGTATAAATAAAAGGACAAATGATGATTTGTCCTTTTATTTAGTTTGCTTAAAAGCTGATGACACTAGAGTATATTGGCATTTCAATTTGAGCGGAAATTTAGACAACCATCTGTTTTTTTGAGTAATAAACTTAGGCAATATCATCATACGGACAGGTTTATTAACAACAAAAGGTACGATTTGGCTTGTTTTTCACCAAAATCACACCCATCATTTGATATCCCATATTTTTTCTTAAGGTATGTGATGCATGAGCATGCTCTAAATACCTGCATCTATTGTTATTTGAATTCAGTCATCTTTTAATATCTTAATATCTTGTTATCTCTTTTCACACCCTATTTTGTTCGCCTCCCACCTCTTTCATGCCTAACATATTTAGTAAAGCGTCAGTGCCTGATGAGCGGGTTAGGTTGGGATTGATAACCAGTCCTAAGTGACGTTGTAGTTCTACATTATCTTTTAGGTCAATTTTAACCAAATCTTGATTGATGAGTGTCTCAGGCAGCACCGACCAGCCAAGTCCTACTGAGACAAGCATACGAATAGATTCCAAAGGATTGGTACTCATGGTGGCAAAAGGACGTAAGTTATGTTTATTAAACTCCGCCAAAGTAATCTGACTGGTAAAGGTATTTGCTGCAGGTAATATCGCAGGGTGGCGTGCCAACTGTAACAGACTCACACCTGACTGCTGAGCCAAAGGGCTAAGCACGCCCGTCACAAAATAAAGAGGGTCGTACCAAAGCGTATGATACACCAATCGTCTATCAAAGGTTGGAGGTAAGGTCAAAAATGCCAATGCCACCTCGCCTTCTAGCACCGCCTTATGTGCCGTCTCACTGTCCATGAATTGCACCTCAAGTTGTACTGAAGGGTAGGTTTGAATAAACTGTTTTAGTACAGGTGGTAAGTGGTGCAGTCCGATGTGATGACTTGTACCAATCACCAATCGCCCTGTCGCCACTTCCTTGGAATAGAGTAGGCTTGCCTTACACATTTCATAATCTTCCAACCATTTTTTGGCATAAGGCAACAGTTCATGAGCAGATGCGGTAGGGATAATGCCACGCCCTATGGTGTCAAATAGCGAAGTACCGAACTCATCTTCTAGGCTTTTGATTCTCTTAGAAACCGCAGGTTGAGTAATAAACAACTTCTCAGCAGCACCCGAAATACTTCCTGTCTGCATGACGGTAATGAAAGTGGATAGATTGGTGGTATTCATGACTCACTCCTGCGTAAAGTGGCTGTACGTACAGATAAAATGTTTTGACACAGATATTAAAGGTTGTCTATGATGTATTATAGCAAATTTTTGGGAATTGGTAATATGTTTATTTACTTTTAGTTATGTTTTGGTTTCTTTATTATTTATATGGTGTTGTGATTGAGGTATCAATATATCCAACCTCCTTGGTTTTTGTCATTAAAATTAAAAAGTTACAAATTGATAATCACGACATGTGCCAAGCTCTTGATTTAGAAAAACAACAATCAATCCTAATTTTTGCAAATGATTGATACAAAATAATAGATAAATGCTAAAATGACGTATTGTCTTTATGTCATTGCTGTGGAATATGCTCTGGTGGCATTAGGGCATGTTAACATTTCACACACCCTAAGAAAAAAGATTAGACATTAAAACTTTGGGCATGCTTGTTAGTGAGTTATTTTCATTCTACATAAATCTATCTTAGCAAGCCTGATTGACAACATCATCAGTGGTAAATTATGGTACAATATTTAGCCATATCATCGCCAATGATGTGATCTGCCCTTTTGAGCCAGTTTGACTAAATTTCAAAAATGATTAAAGGGGTTGCTATTTTTATCCATAGAACTCATACATTTTCATAAATTCTTTATGGCAATAGACCAATAACCATCATGAAATCACCCCTTTTTTATGTAATTTACCCAATAACTTATCTTGTTTGACATTACCCATCAGTCCATACCACAACACAACGCCATGACCACCCACAACCCAAGCCCCAGCCAAAAATTTACCATTGCCATGATTGGCTTCTTTGCCTTTTTGCAAGTCTATTCTGTTCAAGCCATCTTACCCATACTGATGAATGACTTACAAGCAAGCGAAGTACAAGTAGGTCTCGCCGTTGGAGCAACCGTTATGGCGATTGCTCTTATTTCACCTTTTATGGGGATGCTGTCCGATGCTTTTGGACGGCGACGATTCATCATCGGTTCACTCATTCTGCTTGCCCCGCCTACGCTGATGATTGGCATGGCGGCATCGGTGGATGGGCTGATTTTTTGGCGATTTTTACAGGGGCTTACCATTCCAGGCATCACGGTGGTTCTCATCGCCTATGTGGGCGAGGAATATGGCGATAATATCGCTAGCATGATGAGTCTGTATGTAGCTGGTACGGTGCTTGGGGGGTTTAGCGGGCGTTTTTTTGCGGGGCATTTGCATGAATGGATAGGGTGGCGTTGGGGCTATGTTGTTATGGCGGTACTGACATTGATTGGAGCGGTGTGGGTATTAAAAACACTCCCTGCATCCAAGCATTTCAAAAGAAGTCAAAACTTTCAAGACGCTCTACGCATACTGCTGTCCCACACCCAAAACCGCCATGTGGTGAGTGCCTGCCTACTTGGAGGTTGCGTGTTATTTAGTTTGGTAGGATGTTTCACTTTTATCAATCTACACTTAGCAGATGCACCCTATCATCTCTCCGCTTCACACCTTGCAAATATCTTTGCTCTATATCTCATTGGCATGGTTGTCACACCCCTATCCACGAAGGTGATTACTCTGTTTGGCATGACAAACACCATCATTTTTGCCGTCTTTTGCTCCATCATTGGGCTTTTTATTACCTTGACCGCCCCTTTGCCGCTTATCATCTTGGGGCTAACCATCATGTCATCAGGGGTATTCATCACACAGTCTGCCACCATCAGCTACATCGCTAGCCATGTCAAAGAAGGTCGTTCGTTGGCATCAGGTCTTTACTATATGGGTTATTATGGTGGGGGTAGCTTAGGGGCGTGGGTCTGTGCCATCGCCTATGCACAAGGGCAATGGCTGTATGCTGTACTAACCATCTTCGGGGTGCAACTCTTAGCATTGGCGGTGGTCATAGGATTGATGCGGAAAAGCTGACAATCACGCAAATCAAACCTTAACGCCAAGCCTTATGTTAGCTTGGATTTGATTGATTCAAACCCAAAAATCTTTGAACTCCCCGCCCTGCTACCTGCCCTGTGGCAAAACACGCCGTCAAAAGATAGCCTCCCGTCGGTGCATCAAAATCCAACATCTCACCACAGCAAAACACCCAAGGATTAGACTTTAGCTGTAAATCAAGAGTTAAAGCCTCTTGCTTGACACCACCTCCTGTACTAATCGCCTCCGTCATGGGGCGAAATCCCTCAAACCTCACGGGCAATGTCTTAATGAAAGTTGCCATTTTATCCAAATCCGACCAGTCGGTTTTATTAGTAGATTCTCGAAGCAGAGCGATTTTAACATCGTCTAAGCCCAATTTACGCAGCAAATTAGTCAAAGAGTGTTTTTTGCGTTTGGAGAATGCTGAGCGTATCTCCGCCAAATCCTTATCAGGCAATAAATCCAGATACACAAAAATACCAGAACACCTCTCATTGGTTCGCTCAAGCTCAGCACGCATGGGACGATTATATTTATAAATCAGACCACTTTCCATACCATAATGAGTGATGATGATGTCTCCTTGGGTTTTATTTGTGCCATCCAACCATAGTGCCACTCGCTTTAAGGGCTTGCCAAAATAATCTTGCATATACTCCGACCACTTACGAACCACCCCCACATTGCTGCCATATAAAGGGTTTAGTTCTCCATCATCAAACCAGTCCTGCCAAGACCCATCCGTCCCCAAGCGTGGATAAGACCCACCTCCACAAGACAGTACTATCGCATCAAAACGCCGACTAAAATCTTGCACAGACCCATCTTTATGCTGACATCTAAAGTGCACCGTATCGCCCGTGACACCTTGGCAGGCATGATGATAAAAAAAATGAACTTGCCGAGACATCAAACGCATGAGCCATGCACGCATGAACCCAGACGCTTTCATTTGTACAGGAAAAATGCGACCACTTGACCCAACATAAGTTGGCACACCGAGCTCATCCAACCAATTCATCAGCCATTGATTGTTATATTGTTGCAGATAAGGCAACAGCCAGTTTGTATCATAACGCGTAACAAACTGACTCATCGGTTCGCTGTGGCTGACATTTAGCCCTGTCTTGCCCGCCCACAATATCTTACGCCCTGCACTTGGTAGTCTCTCATAAATCTCAATATTGATCTTATCACCCATGCCAGACAGATAATCTGCCACCATTAAGCCACTTGCCCCCGCTCCAATGATGGCAATGGTAGGTTTATCAGGCGATGGCGTCCGATGGTGAGAGATGTGCGATATGTGCGTCATGGGCTTTTAAGTGATGGCTGACTTGATAACGGAGCAACATCATCAAAACGAGTGTGATAAGCATCAGGCTTAGTAATGATAAGCTCTTGGCAAAGCTCACCCCTTGACAGATACTTGATTTCAAAATGCGTGCGTGCCGAGGTCTTCTCTATCTGTCTTTTGGTATAAGGTAAGTGCCACACCTCTTGTAATAGCATCTCACATTCACTGATGTAGTCGGCGATGTTGCTAGCAATGGTGATTTGCCCTCCCACCATCATTCTGGACAATAAGAACTCAAAAAACGGCATGTTTAAAAACCGCTGATTCTTGTTTTTGGGCTCAGGATTGGGGTACAAAATAAAACACCGAGCCACTTGTCCTGCATGTAGTGCAAATGCTGACCAATGAATGGCATCAGCATGAATGGGCATTAGATTCGGTAGAGCATATTCATCGGATATCTTCTTAAAAGCAGTAAATTTCTCACTGGTGCGTTCGATGGCATATAAGGTCTGATGAGGATTGTTTTGTGCAAACATCAAAGCGTGCTTGCCTTTGCCTGCACCAATTTCAAGGCAAATAGACTCTCGGCCAATGCAATAAAAATTCCTAGGAGGGCAAAGCGTATTCAAATTAAACACACGGGGAAATTGATGGGATAGCTTCATTTTGTCATTCGTCTTTGAGTGAAAATTCTTCGGTGTACAAACTCCAATTTAACTTAGTGCGACACGCTTGATAAAAATCCACATCCAAGGGATGCAGCAGTATTAATGACTTATCATGTTTGGTGATAAGCAAGGTTTGATCGCTATCTAATGGCACACTTGCTTCACCGTCAGAGCTGACCATGGGCTGTGTGCGATTGTCTTTATGGATTTTGATGGTAATTTTGCTTGTGCCTGCGACCACGATGGGACGACTAGACAGCGCATGAGGGTGCATGGGAGCCAAACAAATGGCATCTAAACTTGGATGAATGATGGGACCACCTGCTGAGAGTGAATAAGCCGTTGAGCCTGTTGGAGTTGCCACAATCAATCCATCAGCATGCTGACGATAGACATCAATATCATCAATTTGTAGTTTAAAATCAATGGTATGTACCGACCTACCAGCATGTAACACGACATCATTTAAGGCATAGCTTTCGTGGAAAACCTGAGTACTGCCATCATCATCCTGCCCCAATACTTGCATTTTTAATAAAAAACGCTCATCGGTATGATACTCCCCTGCAAAAACCTCAGACAACTCCGCCTCCAAACGCTCAGGATTGATGTCCGCCAAGAATCCCAGTCTACCACGATTGACTCCAAGCACGGGCACTCCTGTACCTGCTAATAATGAACCCGTTTGCAAGATAGAGCCATCACCCCCTACCACCATTACCAAATCACAATGTTCGCCCATGCGACTGCGAGGCACGATTTTTATCGGACTGTCATTTTTATCAAAATCGATGTGTATACCGTCGATGCTGGCGGTGCTGGTATCGATGATAATTTCAAGTCCCCAATGTGACAGTAATGCAATGAGGTCATTTAATGTGGTGGTGATGGTTTTTTTACCAGCACGCCCCATCAGCCCAATACGCTTAAAATGGCTTTTCTCTATATTAAAAGAGGTTGGAGAAATGGCTACTTTTGTCATGATTGACTAAAATCCCAAAATGATGCGAACAAATAAGAAAAAAGATAAAGCGTATGATAACTAAAGTTTATACAGACTACAAGTGAAAAGTCATCATACCAATGAATGTTGTCGCCGCATTAATTAATTAAATAAATAAATTTCTTGCACAAAATCTGGTTTACCACTATTTTAATAATAAGAGGTTATTTATAAATCGCCGTTAAACCTAACAGCTGAATAAGTTCATTGGTATTTGTCAAATTGCATGATATTTGCTAAACTTACAGCATGGTTACTAATAATATAATAAATTGGCATATTTTTTGCATCATTTATGCATTATTTTTTAAGTCATCGACCCTTATTATCAGGTCATAGATAACACTGGAGATTATCATATGCAAAAAGCCATCATTCCACTAACCCAGACCCAGATTCAGCAGCTTACTAAAGTTGTTGCACAGCCTAATACTCAATATATCCTAGCTTATAAAGACAGCAAGACCTCTCCAAAGCGAATTGTCCAAAAAAGAGTTAATGATGACTTACACATCACAACGGAAGAATCAGCAGAAACTCTCATTTTAGAATCTTATTACAAGACAGAAAATATCACTGTGTCAGGAATGACTGATGCGGGACAGTACGCTTATTACACCCTCACTGATGCAGATGTTTTTGGCATGGAAACATACATCCTAAATCCAGATGCTTTTGTAATGACTCCAGTCACAGCACCTCCTGACAGCTCACCAACCACTTGGCTACAAAAAGCTGCCGCGATTGGATTGGGACTCGGTGCAAACACTGCAATTTATAATTATAATAAAGACAAAAAAAAAGAGGATGATCCTAATTATCCTACACCCAACCCAACCAACCAAGCCCCCACCAACATCACACTCTCTGGTCATGAAGTGGCAGAGAATCAAGCAGGTGCGGTGATTGCTACCATCACCACCACCGATCCTGATGGGGGCAATC
>JBHCHC010000099.1:0-8018 GCA_041802645.1 Moraxella sp.
ATGGATGAAGGGGTAAGACGTAAGCATTCAGTCAGTGTGTCAAAAGTAACCTCATCAATCTTACGTGTAGGGTCATACGCTTTACAAGTGTAGCGAGTCTTTAGTATATCTAAGGGATTCATGTAGGCATCCTTGATAAAAGTCCAGAAATAGGGCGTTTTTACACCTTACGTGTGTGATAAATAAAAGCTCATCAAGTCATCGAAGGCGTCATTGTGCATCGGGATGGTGCCTATTTTATCACAGCTTTAACATTGCCATCATGAAATTCGATGTCAATCTCTCCTTGCCTAATCTGGCTTACCGAATGAATGATGGCGGCATCCTGATGAATCAAGGCATAGCCCTTAGCTAGGGTGCGTGTGGGATGCTGAAGTAAAATCATGCTTTGCAAGTGTCTTGTCTCATCACGTAGAGCGGACAAGCGTGGCAAAAGTGTTTTGTGCTGATGCAGGGCATATTTTGTCTCTTGGCGAGCGTTATAAATCATCTGGTGGGCGGTTTTTTGCTGATGATGCAATAAATCATTTAGGTCTTGCTTTTGGGCGTGAGTGCGATGCTTGTCATGGTTTTTTAGGTGGCTTAGCAGATAACTGCTGTCTTTTTTGGCAAGCATTAAGGTTTGGCTTGCTCCATGATGAATCTCTTTCATGGCAAGTCGGCTTTTTTCTTTGGCAAGAGCTAGACGAGAATGACTGATGTGGCTGATGGTATTCATGGCATCTTTGATGAGAGTTATCATTTTTATTAGGTGATTTTCGATGGCGTGAATGACTTTTGATGGCGTGTCAAAACGGGTGTGAGCCACTTCATCTAGTAGGACTTTGTCACGCTCATGTCCCACGCCTACCCAGACAGGCATGGGCGACTCGGCAACAAGTGCACAGAGTTCATAGTCATTTAGATAGGCCAAATCACCCACTGCCCCACCTCCTCGGATGATGACCAGTAAGTCAGCATGGTGTTGATGATGAGAATAAAAGTCCTTAATGGCATTTGTGATGGTTTCTCGTAACTCTTGAGGGGCATGATTACCCTGAAAAGTGGCATGATGATAGTAAAACTGGCACGCATCCGCCCTAGAGAGTCTGTCAGCCTCAGCACGAAAATCACCCAACCCTGCAGCACGTTCAGGAGCGATGACGATGACGTGGTACAGGTCAAAGGGGATGGGCAGGGTTTTATTTAGGGTGGTGAGCCCTTTTTCTTGTAAGCGTTTTAACATGGCGTGATAAGCCTGAGCCAACGCCCCAAGGGTGTAGGTGGGATCGATGTCACTGACATTAATACTAAACCCATACTGTGGATGAAAACTTGCTGAGCCTTTCAAGAGTATCGCAAGTCCTGCTGATAATGATTTGCCTGTACCACTCATGAATTTATTGACAATGGAGCTTGCCCGATATCGCCATAGAGTTGCTCGGGTGCTGGCGATGATGTTGTCATTTTCATCTTTTTCAGCAAGCTCAAAATAATAATGACCGCCTTTAGTGCTGACTGAGCGAATCTCTGCTTGTATCCAGACCTCATGATCAAAAGTGTCGCTGATGACGAGTTTGACTGCCTCCAAATAAGTACTCAAAGGCAGATGAGCTTGAGCTAGGGTATCTTTATGAATAAGTGATGCGTTCATCTCATCAGCGATAGACTCATGTAGAGCGTGAACGTCGTTATCGGTAGGGCAGTCTGTGAGCTGACTTAGAGCTTTTATAATATGATGATTCATGGCGTGTGGTAAAAACAAGAGAGGATGATACTGGGGATTGCAGATTGTAACAGATTTTTGACTATTTATGAATGCTTTTAAAATCGCTAAAATCAAACCATGTTATAATAGGTTCTTGTTGTTTTATTTGGTTTATTTTAACATTCACAAATGCCCGCCAATGTTGTTTATAGTTGCCAACCATGACCAGCCAAACCACCGATGTCGCCCAAAGCTCCTTAGTTTTACCTCCTGATGGTTCTTGTTTTCATTGTGGTGAGAGATTGCCCAGCGAACCATTTTTTACCGTTATTTTTGACAAGCCACGCCCCATGTGTTGTCTAGGATGTCAGCTTGCCTCTGCTAGCATTGTGGAGTCTGGACTGTCCCAGTATTATCTTGATCGCCGAGAGATAAGCCCTACTGCTCCTTTGCCACTGGCTAATTTTGAGGCCTATGACCATGATGAGATTAAAGCACAGTTTGTCTATCATGAAGATGGGGGCAGTACCGCGGAGTTATCGGTGACAAATTTACGCTGCACCGCTTGTACATGGCTCATCGAGACACGACTTCGTGATATCGATGGTGTGCGTGCCTGTCAGGTTAATCTGACCCAACAGCGAATGCGAGTGAACTGGGATGAGGGTCGCTGTAGTATCAGCGATATCTTAGCGGCAGTACATTCGGTGGGTTATGACGTACACCCATATCGGCAGGATACGCATGAGGCGATGATGAAACGCCAAAATAAACAAATGCTCATTCGTTTGGGCGTGGCAGCAGTTGGAGCGATGCAGGCAATGATGTTCTCCATTGGACTGTATTTTGGTGAATATTCGGGCATGGCAGAGGGGCATAAGCATTTTTTGCGGGCAGTTGCACTTTTTGTGACCATGCCCGTGATATTTTATGCAGGCACGCCTTTTTTTCGCTCAGCCTATAATGCCATAAAAGCCCGTCAAGTAAATATGGATGTGCCTGTCAGTATTGCTCTTATCGTTACGTTTGGGGCAAGTTTGTATGCGACGCTGACCCAGTCTGGAGAGACCTACTTTGATTCGGTATCAATGTTTATTTTCTTTTTGCTGGCGGGGCGTTATATTGAACAAAATGCTCGCCTAAAAGCATCTAACATGGCAAGTGATTTGGTGGTGATTGAGCCACTGCTTATTCGGAGGCTAGGACAGGCGGATGAGTTGTTATATCATTACACTAATGGTACATTAACCAGCGAAATAATCACCACTTGGCAGCATAAAAACGCTGAAACACTAAACCATGAAACGGCGCTACATCAAAGTCAAGAGGATAAAATACTTGCTCAATCTGTCAAGGCAGGTGAGGTGATTTGGGTGGAGGCGGGGCAGCAAATCGCCTGTGATGGCATCTTATTATCCCAAACAGCAACGGTATCTCAAAGTCTCTTGACAGGTGAGAGTGACCTGATTGTCAAGCATCAAGGCGATGTGCTTGCAGGTGGTTCTCAAAATGACGCACAGCCTTTTATCATGCTTGTCACTGCAAAGGCGGATGACAGTCAAATGGCACTCATTGACCGCCTGATGAATCGTGCGATGAGTGAAAAACCTCAAATTGCCCAAGATGCTGACCGTATGGCACGATGGTTCGTGGCTCGTGTACTTGTGTTGTCGGTGCTGATTTTTGTGATTTGGCTGTTTGTGGATAAGAGTCAGGCTCTATGGGCGACGGTAGCAGTATTGGTGGCGACTTGCCCATGTGCATTGAGTCTTGCCACACCCATTGCCCTTACTATGGCGACCAATCGTTTGGCAAGCTTGGGGCTTTTGGTGACACGTGGACATACCATTCAGAGTTTATCTTGTGTCAGTCATGTTGCTTTTGATAAAACAGGTACGCTGACGGTTGGTCAAGCCAATCTGCTTCATGTGGACTTTTGTGGGGCGGATAAGATGCATTGGCTAAAAGTAGCAGCAAGCCTAGAAATTGGCTCTAAACACCCTGTGGCAAAGGCGATATTAACATCAGCTCACGGTCTGCACTTATCAAAAGTGGACAATGCTACACACCATACAGCAGGAGGCGTGGAGGGCTGTATTAATGGTGTATGGTATCGAATAGGGCATGATGCTTTTGTGTTAAATGGCGGACATGGCCAAGTCATGAATGAAAAACTAGATGACTTTGGGGCGAATATGTCGGTGGCATTATCAGTAAAATCAGCAGATAAGACAGAAGGTGAAATATGGCATATGGTAGCACGCTTTTATTTTAATGATGTGATACGTGCCGATGCTAAGAGACTAATAGACAGTCTAACAAAGCAGGGCATTACGCCACTCATGCTGACAGGTGATCCCAGCCCCAATGCCTTAAAAGTTGCTCAAACACTGGGTATTACTCATACTTACCATGGTTTGTCACCTACTGATAAAGTCAATCACATAAAAGAATTACAAAAAAATGGACATACCGTACTGATGGTTGGTGATGGTATTAATGATGCACCTGTATTGGGGGCATCTAATGTTTCAGTTGCCATGGCAGGTGCTAGCGATTTGGCACAAGTGTCGGCAGACGGCGTGTTGCTTGGTGGTCAACTGTCTGTCATTGACCATGCTCTTGGTCTGTCTGTCAAAACACGACAAATCATTCGTCAGAACCTAAGATGGGCTTTGATTTATAACAGTTCGGTGTTGATTCCTGCGGCTTTAGGCTATGTACCGCCTTGGCTTGCCGCCATCGGCATGAGTTTATCAAGTTTATTGGTTGTGGCAAATGCGATGAGGATTAAAAGAGGCTAAAAAAGTAAGCTCAACATGAAGTTGAGCTTAGGCAGATACATCTAAGATGGGAGTGTGCTTAGATTTTGTCTTGAACTTTTTGTGCACCGTCAGTCACAGCTTCGCCTGTTTTTGATACATCTTTACCAAAACCTTTGATGGTGTTACAGCCAGTCAAAACAACCATGCCTGCAAGGGCGATGACAAGTAGCTTTTTCATAAGAACTCCTAAATTAATTAAGGTGAATGAGAAAAATCTCATGGCTAATATTACCTAATTCTCAGTCGCTTTACTGTAATAAAATGTAATCCATCTTAAGTGTATAGTAACATGGGTTTGATGGGAATTGATTTAAAGGCAGTTGGGAGGTTTTGGCAATCCTGCTAGGCGATTAACATGCCTGGCTACTAAGCCTGTATTAAAAAGCTGTTGTAGTTTGGCATTATTAATTTCATCATCAGGCAAAGCAAGTGATAGATGCTTGATGAGAGGGCGAGTGGCTGGACTGTGATGATATTTATCAAAAAAAATTCGCACTTGTTCTAAAATGCGATAATGCACATCGGTCAGGTGTATCTGTAAGGTGTCAGCAAGTTGCTGAGCGATGGCAGGCGTCCAAAGGGTATGGTCGGTCAAGTGCCCGTCAGCATCTAGGGTTGGCATCATGATAACTTCAGAGTGGTTCATAAGAGTAGAATCTAGATAAAATGAACTTGGATTTTTAAAATTCAAGCACGCTGTCAAATAAGTCAAGCTTGTCATCAAAAACATTTGGCTCATCTGTCATAGTTTGTCTGATTTTATCGTCAAATAACATCAGTATCTCCTTATCAAAATCATGCCATGCACGATTCATATCATACAAATCAAGCGATTGCACCATGCCATAAATTCGGCTTTGCTTATCAATTAAAAGTAGGTGTGTCGGCTTGCTAATAAATAGTTGTACGTCATGGTCAAAAGTTGCCATCGTAAAAGCCAAAGCAACTGCTTCATAAGCGATGAGTTCGTTATCAGTGGTTAGGTGGATTAGGATATTCATAGAAGTAAACCAAGCCTTAGAACTGAATGAGAGTTGTGCCATGGTTGATTTGTAACATCAATTCAGAGAGTCCCACTAAGCGAAAAGGTGGCAGAATATTATTCGCATCCAAGCCGTGGCGTTTGGCGTTATCCTCATCGGTGATACCGCGAGCTAAGGCGGTGCTGACACAAACAGGTAGGTCAAGTTCATATTGCTCAGCAAGAGATGTCCACAGTTGACCGATGTTGGGTACATCGGCACTCTGCCACATGAGACGATTGGCGGTGTAGGCACCATCACCATAAAAAAACACCGAGACATACTCGCCTTGCTCTAATAATTTCGTGGCGGTAGAGAGAGCTTCTTTGCCTTGTCGGTCGTGAGGACTTGTGGTGATGAGTAGCAGGGTGTGTGACATAATGATGAGTGTTTGTTTTTGGATATTATAGCCTAAATTCTAACATTTGGTGTAAAATATCAATGATTTTGGATGAGATGAGTACAGATAAATGAATAACGAAGTCACATCACAGACAGGCTTTGATTTTTGCCCCACAGATGGTGAGCTTGCCACACTTATGCTTGCCAGTCCTTTTGCCTTTGGTGTTTATCAAAAAAACCAAGCAGAGTTTTGTCAGTTTATTGATAAAGCAGGGCTGACGGGTGCCCTTAACCGCACGGTATTAGATGATCTTATTAGTGAGTTTGTGGCAAAGAATGCAAGTATTTATGTGGCGGTAAGTGATGGGATGAATGTGGAGGGGGTGGAACCAACAGGTCTTAGACAAAAGGTCATCGACAAGGCAGACGAGGCAGCCGTCATGAAGGGATTAAGGCAGCTTCGTGCGATGCTGATGGTAAAGTGGATATGGCAAGACGCTTTGGGGGTGATTAGCCTAGAGAGGCTAACCACCGAGTTGTCGGACTTTGCTGATGCCTGCATATGTTTTGCCAAAGATTATGCATGGCAACATCTCATAAGGCGTTATGGTATCCCCATGACGAGTGCTGCCTATGCCAGTCAAGATATCAAAACCAACAAGCATGATATCAAGCTACTTAAAGATGAAATTGCCATCATTGCCATGGGTAAGCTTGGGGCAAGAGAATTAAACCTCTCAAGCGATATTGATTTGATTTTTGTGCATGTGGGGATGGGCAATACTGACGTGAGCCTTGTTGGTAAAAAAAGTGTAGAAAATCAAAAATTTATGATAACACTTGGGCGAGCCATCATTTGCTTGTTAGATGAGCAAACGGAGCATGGTTTTGTGTTTCGAGTGGACATGAGGCTACGTCCTTGGGGTGAGGGTAGCCCGCTGGTGATGAGTTTGTCAGCACTGGAGAAGTATTTTAGTCAGCATGGGCGGACGTGGGAGAGATTTGCATGGCTAAAAGCAAGAGTGGTTAATCAGGTGTCAGAGCCTTTCTTGGAGGGGCTGTCAGCGGTCAGAAAAAATTTTGTATATCGTTATTATATTGATTATACCGCCTTTGCTGCACTAAGAGAGATGAAAACGCTCATCATGGCACAGCAAGCACAACGCCAAGAAGTTGATAATATCAAACTGGGTGTTGGAGGCATACGCGACATTGAGTTCATCGCTCAGTCATTTTCTCTTATCTATGGCGGACATCATGTGGTACTTGGCGAGCATTCGGCGTGCTTAGAGGTGTTAGACATACTTGGCGAGCTTAATTATCTAAGTAATGATGAGGCGGATAAGCTGGCACAGGCATATCGTTTCTTAAGACGTTTAGAACACGCCATTCAAGCCCGTCATGACGAACAAACTCAAAGATTGCCTACAGGTGATGAACTTGTGGCAATCGCACAGGTGCTGGGCTTTGATTCACTGACTGCATTTCAAACTGTATTAGACACACATCGCAAGAATGTTTCTATTCCTTTTAATCGCATGGTGACTGACCGTCAAAACCCCAAACAGCCTTTAGGTGATACAACAGAGTTGCAACATCAATTGCGAAGTTTATTAAGCGAAGATAGTTTGACTTTGCTTGATGAGTTTTGGCAGTCTAAGTTGGTTATGAACTTAGAACAAGAGGCAAGAGCACGTCTTGATGGAGCATATCCCATTTTACTTCATGCCTTGTATCATCATGCCAATAGTGATGGAGTAGACTCTGCCAATCAAGCTGTACCACGACTCATCACACTCTTAGAGTCTATTTGTCGGCGTTCTATTTATTTGGTGATGATAGCTGAAAATCCAGATTCTACCATGGGGCTTATCCCCATGCTTTCTGCGAGCCCATGGATAGCACGTGAGCTTGCCTTGCACCCTATTTTACTTGATGACTTTTTAAGACAGCGTTATTTGCACTTGCCTGATAAGACAGAGCTGACAGACATTCTAAGGCAGCAGCTACTTCGTGTGCTACCCTTTGATGATGAGCAGTATTTGACCGCCATTCGCACCTTTAAAAAATCCCAAGTATTGGCGGTGGCGACAGCAGACATCTTGGGACTGCGTCACATCATGAAAGTCTCAGACAGTCTAA
>JBHCHC010000100.1:0-3114 GCA_041802645.1 Moraxella sp.
AAGGGCTGTATTGAATGATGAAATCAAATCTGCTATGCTAGCTTTATTTACCTAAAAGGAATGAATATGACTGACACCATTTTATCGCACCTTCATCCCACCAAATACGGCAAAAACATCGCCATCATCACCCTAAATAACCCCAAAGCACTAAACGCCCAAAACCTAGACATGGTCAAAGCCACGCATGCACTGCTGGACAAATGGGCGGATGATGAGAGTGTGGCGGTCGTGGTGCTACATGGTGCAGGAGAGAAGGGGCTGTGTGCAGGGGGTGACATCAAGACACTGCACACCAGTGATGGCTATGCCCACGACTTCTTTGTGCAGGAGTATGGACTCATGCATGCCATGCACACCTATCCTAA
Source organism: Moraxella sp. (assembly GCA_041802645.1). Taxonomy (GTDB): domain Bacteria; phylum Pseudomonadota; class Gammaproteobacteria; order Pseudomonadales; family Moraxellaceae; genus Moraxella. Next base: position 369 of record JBHCHC010000100.1, read on the forward strand.
GCCCATCATGACATGGGGGCATGGCATCGTCATGGGAGGGGGCATGGGACTTTTTGCCGCATCTAGCCATAAAGTGGTGACCAAAGCGACGCTCATGGCGATGCCTGAGGTGTCCATCGGTCTGTTTCCTGATGCAGGTGCTTCTTACTTTTTGAATCATATGGCGGGCAAGACAGGGCTGTTTTTGGGGCTGACAGGGGCAAGATTTAATGGGGCAGACGCTTATGCTTTTGGCTTGGCGGATTTTGTAATATCGCACGAGCGATTTGATGAGTTATTAAAGAAACTTTGTCAGGTTGACTTTAAAGATAATCAGACGAATCATCATTTATTATCAGCATGCTTAAATGAATTTCATGACAGCTCACTATTGCCAAAAAGTGAATTGACAAATTGCTTTGATGAGATTAATGAACTTATGAATCAAGGCGATTTGATGGCGGTGGATAAAGCACTCATGTCTTATGTAGGAGGTAGTGATTTTATCAAATCTGCGATAGAATTATATAAGCACGGCTCAGACACTACCAAAGCCATCACCTTTAAAATTTATCATGATTTAAAAACGACAAAAAAAGATTATTCGCTAAGACAGTTTTTTGATTTAGAAACTGTGGTGGCAACTCATTGTGTTAGTCATGGCGACTTTAAAGAAGGGGTGCGAGCCTTACTTATCGATAAAGACAAAAATCCCAATTGGCGACATACGCTTGCGGATATGCCAAAAGAATATCTTGATGGATTTTTTGGAGAATTTGCGTAATTGATATTGAGATAAAAATTCGCCTTATGAAAGGAACCGCACCCCAAAAGTTAGACAACCTTGGAGGTGCGGTTCATAAGCGTGGTTTTTATCTTTAAATACTGATAAATCAAGCTTTTGGAGGCAGGCAGCTTGGTAAATGCTTGGCAGGGTCGGTATCATATGCTTTAATGGCATCTTCGACGCTAAGCCCCAATGCTTTGGCAACACCCATGCCATACTCAGGGTGGCAGGCATGACAGTTGCGGATATGGCGATATTTGATGAAGTTGGGTGCATCACCCATTGCCCCTGCGGTGTTATCAAAAAGTGCCTGCTTTTGAGTGTCATTCATCAAATTAAACAATGCTCGTGGCTGGCTAAAGTAGTCATCATCATCCTCACGAAAATCCCATTGTTTGGCATCACCACTGATTTTTAGGGGTGGTTCGGCATATTGAGGCTGTTCTTGCCATTGGTTGAAACTATTGGGCTCATAATGGGGGCGTCCGCCATAGTTATCGCCCACACGTCCTTGACCATCTCTGTGGTTTGAGTACACAGGGCAACGCGGGGCATTGACAGGAATCTGGTTGCGGTTCACGCCCAAGCGATAACGTTGTGCATCGGCATAGTTAAACAGACGAGCTTGGAGCATTTTGTCGGGTGAAACACTGATGCCTGGCACTAAGTTGCTAGGAGCAAAGGCAGATTGCTCTACATCCAAAAAGAAATTCTCAGGATTGCGATTGAGTTCAAACTCGCCCACTTCGATGAGTGGAAATTGTTTCTTTGACCAGACTTTGGTCAAATCAAAGGGATGAAAATCAACTTCTTCTGCCATTTGTTCTGGCATGATTTGAATGTACATCGTCCATTTTGGAAAGTCACCACGTTCAATAGCCTCAAACAAATCACGTTGATTGCTCTCACGGTCTTTGGCGACAACCGCTTCAGCTTCATTGTCAGTCAGGTTTTGAATGCCTTGTTGAGTGCGAAAATGAAATTTTACCCAAAAACGTTCATTATTGGCATTGATAAAGCTGTAAGTGTGGCTACCAAAACCATGCATATGACGGTAGCTTTTGGGGATGCCACGGTCGCTCATGACGATGGTGACCTGATGAAATGCCTCAGGGAGTAGCGTCCAAAAATCCCAGTTGTTGGTGGGTGAGCGTAAATTGGTTTTGGGATCTCGTTTGACCGCTTTGTTGAGGTCGGGGAATTTTCTGGGGTCTCGCAAAAAGAACACGGGCGTGTTATTGCCAACCATGTCCCAGTTGCCCTCTTCGGTATAAAACTTCAAGGCAAAGCCACGAATGTCACGTTCGGCATCTGCTGCTCCACGTTCACCTGCAACGGTGGTAAAACGAGCGAACATTTCGGTTTTTTTGCCAACTTCACTAAAAATCGCTGCACGAGTATACTGGGTGATGTCATGGGTGACAGTAAATATACCAAACGCACCTGAGCCTTTGGCGTGCATGCGGCGTTCAGGAATGACCTCGCGAGCGAAATCAGCAAGTTTTTCGTTAAGCCACAGGTCTTGGGCGAGCAAAGGACCTCTCTTGCCTGCAGTTAAAGAGTTTTGGTTATCGGCGACAGGAGCGCCATTACTCATGGTGAGAGGAGTGCCTGAGTAAGGGCATTTTGGGGTGTCGGTTGAGTCGGTCATGAGATATCCTATGGTGAAAACACGAAAAGAAGTACTTAAGCTTAAAGCGACAGCATAGCAGACATTGCCTGCCTTGTCGGTTGCTTTGTGTAACAGATAAAAATAAAACTCATTGATGTTAAGTCTCACAAGTTTTATTCGATGTGATGTCTGATTAACCAACATAATAAAAGCTGATGATGAATTGGTAAATCATAATAATTTTATTTTTTGTTTAATTTTTTAAATTAAAAATGTGGGCGGTGTGATGAAATTGTCGTTTCTTTCTTGGGTGGTTTTTGTTAAAATTGACAAACAGGTCATATCAACAAAAGGTTTTAATGATGAAA
>JBHCHC010000101.1:0-6927 GCA_041802645.1 Moraxella sp.
CTACTCTCATTCCTGCCATAGAGTCGGGGTTTGTGGAGTCGGTTCATAGTTTTGGCTCAGAAGTGGGTATGGAGAGTTATACCGAAGCTAGACCCGATGTATTTTTCACCGGTGCAGACGGCTCCATGAGGTCAAACCGTGCGTTTAGTCAAACCGCAGGATTGTACGCGTGTGATTTGTTTATTGGCTCAACCTTACAAATAGATTTGCAAGGTAACAGTTCTACCGCGACCGTTGATCGTATTGCAGGTTTTGGTGGTGCACCAAACATGGGTTCAGATCCGCACGGTCGACGTCATGCCAGCTACGCTTATACCAAAGCAGGTCAAGAGGCAGTGGACGGCAGAATGATAAAAGGCAGAAAGTTAGTTGTGCAACTGGTTGAGACGTATCGTGAACACATGCATTCTGTCTTTGTAGAAGAGCTGGATGCTTGGACGCTTCAAGATAAGATGAAGAGTGAGTTACCACCGATCATGATTTATGGTGAGGATGTAACACATATTGTTACCGAAGAGGGCATAGCCAATCTTTTGCTCTGCCGTACAGATGAAGAGCGAGAGCAGGCCATTCGCGGTGTGGCAGGCTATACCCCTGTAGGGCTAAAGCGTAATCATGCTAAGGTCAAAGAGCTGCGTGAGCGTGGCATCATTCAGCGTCCAGAGGATTTGGGAGTAGATGTTGCCATGGCAACCAGAGATTTGCTCTCTGCCAAGTCTGTGAAGGACTTAGTGAAATGGTCAGGAGGGCGTTACAATCCTCCATCTCGATTTAGAAATTGGTAGAACGACAAGGATAATTTTTATGAAACAACTGGATTTTACTTTTTCGTCCAATACAGCAGACAATGTCCATGAGCTCATCTGCGGTGTGGTAGGTTCTGGCAATTTGGAGGTTTTGGTTACACCATATGATGAATCAGACCAGTGTTGCTTTGTTGTCAATACATCAGTCACAGGCTTTGATGATGTGTGGCAAGCAGTGCTTGGTGAGTTTGCCGACCGTTATAACATCGGTGGCATGAAGTTTGAAATGAATGATATGGGAGCTACCCCTGCAGTGGTAACATTGCGTCTTGGACAAGCTGTCAATCTAATGGGAGATGACTCATGACTAACATAACCTTGCAAAATAGTTTTTATGAAAAAACTGCTCGTGGGCGTATCATGCACCTAGTGGATAAAGGGAGTTTTGATGAGTTTTTAAGACCTGCAAGCACACCAACGAGCCCCAATCTGGCAGCACTGGATATTATTGGCAGTTTTGATGATGGCGTGATCATTGGTAGAGCCAAACTGGATGAACAACCTGTTTTTGTCATCGCCCAAGAAGGTGAGTTTATGGGAGGTGCTGTTGGAGAGATTCATGGTGCCAAGATAGTTGGAACGCTCCTAAAAGCCATCAAAGACAAGCCTGCTGCCATTATCTTCTTGGTAGACTCTGGAGGAGTTCGACTGCATGAGGCAAATGCAGGTTTAATTGCCATTTCAGAGATTATGCGAGCAATGATAAAGGTGCGTAACAGTGAAATACCCATCATCACAGTGATTGGAGGGACTTGTGGGGCGTTTGGTGGCATGGGCATCAGCAGCTGCCTTAGCAGTTATGTTGTGATGACCGAGGAGGGTCGTTTGGGGTTATCAGGTCCTGAGGTGATTGAGACAATCAAAGGTGTTGAAGAGTTTGACTCCAAAGACCGTGCACTAGTGTGGCGTGTGACAGGAGGCAAAACCCGCTATCTTTTGGGTCATGTTGATGAAATTGTAGAAGATGATATGGCTGATATCAGACAAGCAATCATCAATGCCATGACAACATCATCCAAACCAGTAGAGCTGACCTACTTGCAACAAAATCAAGCCATGTTGCAATCACAGCAGGAAGAATGGTTTGGTTTTAAAGACAGTGTGGATATTTGGCGTACTTTGGGCATCGATAACGATCAAGACATCGCCATGATGGGTGTCGATGAGGTCACTGCATTAAAACAAAAACGCATATCATAAGGAGGATTTATGCAAACCAAAACATTATTATCTCAATTGTTCCCTCATGACTTAGATTATAAAATTGACAATCATGTCATTATAGGTTCGGCGGTCACCAGTCACGGCAAAGTGAGGATTATTGGCACAGTGGATTCAGCCGCCATTGATCACAAGATTGCACTCATGCTTGCCGATGAGATTTTAGAGGTGATAAAAAGTGGTCAAAGAATGCCTGTTGTCTTTATTGTGGATACCCAAGGTCAAGTACAGTCTCGTTCAGACGAACTCTTGTGCTTAAATAAGAGCTTTGCACATTTGGCATGCTGTGTTGATTTGTTGAGACAAAACGAACATCCTAATTTGGGCATCATCTTTGGCGAGGCGGTCAGTGGCGGTTTTTTATCTTACGGATTGATGGCAAATCAGGTTTTTGCTTTAAACACAAGTCAGGTTAAAGTGATGGATTTGACTGCTATGTCCAGAGTCACCAAAATCCCTCTTGAGCAATTACAAGCTTTGTCCCAGACGTCAGCCATATTTGCTCCTGGCGTGGAGAATTTTTATAAAATGGGTGCCATTGATGGTATTTGGCAAAATCTGTCAAGCGAATTGATAGATAACGCCATTAGTGAGCAAAAAGCGGATATTGGTAGATTTTTAACCGACCAACGCAAGGATGCTGCTAAGATAAGACAAGGTCGACAATTGTGCGATGACATCATCAAGCAAGTGTTGTCAGCTTAACTGTATAAATAAGGACAGTAAAATTAAAAATAAGGGTGCGAACATGAAACGACACGATTTGGCTTATCTGCATTCCCATCAATCTTTTACTGTCCTTGATTCTGTAAGAACAGAAGTGCAGAATTGCTTATACGATAGAATAAGACAAGGCGTGCCTTTTACCGTGTGTCGACAGACTTTGCCGAATGCTACCAAGCTTGCCACAAGCTGTTTTATTGGCGATAACAAGCATCGCGTCAGTATCATGATTCATGATAAGCCAAAACAACTGTTACCGCCTTTGGCGTTGAGTGAACTGTGCTTAAATAGACTTGCAGATGTCAAAAGTGTGATTGATGAGTTTGTTTATGATTGTCACGCTCTAAATGCAACATGCCATGTTTATGGTTCGTATGCCAATCAATATTTTACAGGACTTAATTTTGTTCATGATGCATCAGATTTGGATTTATTGGTGGTATTAAATGATGATAATCAATGTCTAAATGTATTAAGCCTGATTCATCAATTTAAACAAACCATGTATCGTATTTTGCAGTTAAGCATAGATGGTGAGATAAGAATAGGTGATAATGATGTTTCTTTTAATGAGCTAATCTCATGCATTCACCATGGTATCGATACCATTCTTGTAAAAACCGTAAAAGATATTCATTTAAAAAGCATTCATGAATTATTAAAAGGAGATAATAATGAGTTTAGTGACTTTATCAAGACCACCAGCCAATGAGTGTTTATTTGTCGATACATCAATAAGCAATGATTCTGTTTTTTGGCAAATTATTGATGATTTGGCAATCAAAAGCCTGTATGATGAAATTAGTCTTGAGTTAAAACCAGGGTTGGTTTGCCCCTCCAGTAATGGCAGTCATCAAGACATGGATTATGACATTTTTATGATGAGCATCAATGCGTTGATGGGGTATTTTGGCAAAATTGCCTGTTATGGATATGACAGACGTTCATTTGATGACATTAGACGTCTTGGTGTGAATCAAGAACAAAAAATGTTACAGGTAACAGATGGCATTAATACACACAAAGGAGCCATATTCAATCTTGGTTTTATCGCAGCGGCAATAGGAAGATGTATTGCTGATAATATTGCATTGACAGCAGACAATATTTGTCAGACAATGATGTATACTTGGCAGCATGACTTATTAAATAATCTACCTAGAAACCCCAACAGTCATGGGCAGAAGGTGTATCAAAAATATGGCATGACAGGAGCGATAGAACTGGTTGCTGATGGTTTTAGGATTATTAGAGAATTAGCATTGCCCTGTTATTATGAGACACTTCAAAAAACCGGTGATGTGAATAAGTCGAAATCCCAAACTTTAATGACATTAATTGCTCATCTTGATGACACCAATATGGTATGGCGTGGTGGTATGAATGGATTAAGATTTGGGCAAAACTTAGCAAAATCATTTTTGGCAAAAGGAGGTGTATTTCATCTTAATTGGCAAGAAGAATTGCTAGAGATTAATCGTCAATTTGTCAAAAGAAATCTAAGTGCAGGAGGCAGTGCCGATTTATTGGCAGTAACGTTATTTTTTGTGGGAACAAATGATGAATTTGGTGATACTATTTAGTGGTCAAGGTCTACAAAAGACCGAGCATTTTATCAAATTAAGCCATCATATGAGTGAGAAGGATAAGGCATTATTCCATCAAATTGTACCTGTCAATGCCATGAGCTCAAATGAGATTTTTGATAATGTGATTGCACAGCCTTTTATTTTTGCTTTGCAATATCAGCGTTATCAGTCGCTCATGCAGGCATTAGAGGCACCCATGATTTTGGCGGGATATTCTCTCGGAGAGGTCAGTGCATGGTGTTGCAGCATGAACGTCTCATTTGAACAGGGTTTGCAAATCGTATCAATGCGTGCCACCATCATGCAAGATGCTGCGGATGAGCATGGAGGACTCATGTCGGTACAAGGTCTTAACAGCACACAAATTAATGACATCACCAAAAACAGCAATACTTACGTATCCATTAAGCAAAGTGAGACACAATATATCATTGCAGGTGCTCATCACGGGCTTAGCCACGCAGAGAAACTGGCAAATGAACTGGGAGCAAAACACACAAAACGCCTAAACGTCACCATTGCTTCGCACAGCCCATTAATGGGTAAGGCAGATGAGCGATTTTTGACTTATCTTGATGCTCAGCATTTTCCAAAAATGACATCACCCATCATCAGTGCGACAGATGCCAATAAATATGATGGTAATGATGTTGCAAAAATGACCTTGGCAAAACAAATTACTCATTCTCTAGATTGGGATAGGTGCATGAATGGCATAAAAGAGCATCAGCCAGACATCATCTTAGAAATAGGACCAGGCAATGCGTTGTCAAAAATGGTCAATAATGTCATGCCGGATGTGCCATGCAGAAGTTATGATGACTTTTCAGGAGAGGAAGGCGTGTTAGCATGGCTAGATAAGCAGAGGATGTCTTTGTGGTAATGCCATAGACAGACAGCTCGATCAATTTATTTTGTTTATACTGACTTAGATGACTTTTTCTCATCTGGGTATGTTAATCTAAATGGAGTTTTTGGTCATTATCTAGGACAACCTCATTTTTTATCAATCAGTGATGATACATTTTTTGCTTTGTGCTGCACTGTCAGTTCATCAAAACCATTTAGTGCTTTAGGAATGCGTTTTAGGTCATCAATGATTAAATCTCTTGGTGTACTCTCATTGGCTATCGTTACTGTGTTTTTATGGCGTGCTTATGCTGATAGTGCATGGTTTAACCCAGTGATATCCAATCCACATTCTTTAACAGTATCAATCTCTTTTTTGAGAAATAGGAAATAGCATCAACTTGCCTTTTGGGTTATTAGAAATCAAAGCGTTTTTAATAAACTGATTGATTGCATTATCCTTTAAACCATCTATTTCATGGTCGTTACTATTGTCTCAGTATCTTTGCCAATAATAGCTCCCTACCCATCCTTGTTATCCACCATATACTGAGCTATCTGTCTGGCTCATGGATTGTAATTGTTCTCTAACCAACTCACGAGCTGTAAGATGACTATCTTGTTTAGATAAGCCATCAAGAGAGTGGGTTATTTTTTCTTGGCTTTGGGTAGGTTCAATCCTTGCTTCATAAATGGTTTCATCAGGCTGTGCATTTCTTTGGTTGATGTCGCTTAATTGAGTTGATTTATTAACTCCTGACTGTCTGGTAGTGAATTGATTTGCACTACTTCCAGATAGAAGTTTCTGATTATCTCCAACATCTCTTCTTGGGTTGGTTGTCCGAATGCTTTCATTGAAGTCTCCTAGAATATCTTCAAAAAGTTGATTTAGTTTTTGCTGCACATAGATAGGCAGGGATTCATATACCTGTTGTTCTGCTAGGGTTACAGTCAGTAACTCATGAGTATTACCATTGGAATACATAAGCCTATCTCTAACATCATCAGTGAAAGTTAGGTTGTCATCTAATAGTAGGTTAAGTACTTCACCATGTAGCTTATGAATCTTATCATCATATTTACCACTCTCAATGACAGCATAAGTAACTAAATGGATTAATTCATGGTTTACTAGCTCCAAAGGTGTGGCATACCAGTGAGTATCTTGTAGATTAAACCATGCTTCATTAGTATCTGGATAATAAACACCACCACCCTTTAAACTAACATCAGGGAAAGATTTGAACATAGGAGACACACTATGTTAGATATCGTGAAAGCGTCTTAATCCCTTAAAAATCAGGGAAAGATTTGAACTGAAGAATAACTTTAACCATAGTACTAACATCTTGTCTTAATCCCTTAAAAATCAGGGAAAGATTTGAACTCAAAAAAGGAGAGAAACCAGCAGAAACTTCTAAGTCTTAATCCCTTAAAAATCAGGGAAAGATTTGAACTGAAAGATCTCAAGTCACTTACTCTAATATGATGTCTTAATCCCTTAAAAATCAGGGAAAGATTTGAACCAACAGTTTGCTGACGCTACCCACGTTCCTGACGTCTTAATCCCTTAAAAATCAGGGAAAGATTTGAACTACTACTACTTTAACAATTAATACTAAAGCTATTGGTCTTAATCCCTTAAAAATCAGGGAAAGATTTGAACCTAAAAGGTATGCATAGAGGGCTAGAAGTAAAGGTCTTAATCCCTTAAAAATCAGGGAAAGATTTGAACCTAA
>JBHCHC010000102.1:0-8731 GCA_041802645.1 Moraxella sp.
AAAAAGGAAATGAATAAAAAAGCCTTGGGAGAATTTTACAATAAGTTTTATCATTTCTCAAACCAAAGTTATCTATTTTGGTTATCTACTTCATGTCAAATCAAGCATATAAAAACATAAAAAAAGACATGAAACCACTTCATGCCTTTTATAAAATGACAAATTTTTTATGAAATGACAGATCAATCATCAATCATCAATCATCAATCATCAGAAGTTATCATCGCAAACTATGTAAAAAGTGCATATGGCGATGATACTGACCAATGATGTCATTAATAACCCCCTCTTTGCTCCATCCCATGATGTCGTAATCCTGCCCACCTTCACCCAGATGAACCTCAGCACGGTAGTAGGTTTGGGTGTCATCGATAGCGGCATCGTCATCGTGATTAACAAAATCAGGCTGGGCATGAGCTGATAGACGAACTTTATAGATAAAGTCAATCTCATTACCATGATTGGCAGTCAATGCCACATTACCACTGTTTTCATGCAGCACACGCACATCCACGCCCAAATCGCGAAGCTCCATCGCCACGTCGTCACACGCCTGTTTAACCGTAGTATCAATAAATCGACTGACTGTTTGGCGACTGGGGAAATCCATGATGATATGCAGACGTTCACGCCAAGCACCACTACCTTGAGACGGTAAGGGCATGCTTAGATTTTGTTGCAGAATTTCTTGTTTTTGTGCATCCACATTCAGAGCCTTTAATAGACCATACATCGCAATCATCAGTACAGTAACAAAAGGCAAGGCACTGGCGATTGCCATCGTTTGTAATGCACCAAGCCCTCCTGCCAGTAGCAAAGCAATGGCAACGACGCCTGCACCCACCGACCAGAATAGACGGTAACGTACGCCCTGACTGCCCTTGCCGTGCGAGCAAAGCATGTCCATGACCAAAGCCCCTGAGTCAGCAGACGTGATAAAAAATACCACAATCATCATCAACGCCACATAACTAAAAATATCCGACAAAGGCAATTGCTCCAAAAAAGCAAATAAAGACAGTGATACATCTTGGTCAATGACTTGCCCAAGCATGGTATTGCCTTGATTTAAAATCATATCAATCGCAGAATTCCCAAATACCGTCATCCATAAGAAGGTAAAGCCAGCAGGAACAAACAAGACCCCAAACACAAACTCACGAATGGTGCGACCACGAGAGACACGAGCGATGAACAGCCCCACAAAAGGAGCCCAGCTTAGCCACCAACCCCAATATAAAATCGTCCAACCACCAAACCAATCTGTCTTATCATAAGCATACAAGTTAAAAGTCATGCCCACGATATTAGACAGATAGGTGCCCACATTTTGTACATAGGCTTGAATTGACATGAAGTAGATAACCAAAATAGATAACTTTGGTTTGAGAAATGATAAAACTTATTGTAAAATTCTCCCAAGGCTTTTTTATTCATTTCCTTTTTATTCTAACACGGAGCGTCTTTTATGCAACAGCTTGCCAATTATCGTATTTTTGATGGTGAACAGCAGATTTGGCAGCACTTTTCAGAGAACCTAAACTGCCTCATGAAATTTGCCATCTACCTACCAAATGCCACAAAAACCCAAAAACTGCCTGTGCTTTATTGGCTTTCTGGCTTGACTTGCACTGAGCAGAATTTCATCACCAAATCAGGTTACCAGCGTTATGCCGATGAGTATGGCGTGATAGTGGTTGCACCTGACACCAGCCCGCGAGGCGATGATGTGCCAAATGATGAGAAATATGATTTAGGGCAAGGTGCAGGCTTTTATGTCAATGCCACTCAAGAACCATGGGCAAGCCATTATCAGATGTATGATTATGTGACAAAAGAGCTTCCCAGCCTTGTAGATGAGCATTTCCCCACTAATGGTAAACAATCTATTTTTGGTCATTCTATGGGAGGACATGGAGCACTTATGATTGCCTTTAAGAATCCAGATAGATATCAAAGCGTCTCTGCTTTTTCACCCATTGTTGCTCCACATCAAGTGCCTTGGGGTAAAAAGGCGTTTTCGGCGTATTTGGGTGATGACATCCGTGCTTGGCAAGACTATGACAGTACAGAACTTCTAAAAAAACATCGTCCTACTTTGCCGATATTAATAGAGCAGGGCGATAAAGATGAATTTTTGACCGAGCAATTAAAGCCTGAGTTATTTTGTCAAGCGGCAGATAAACTTGGCGTGAATTATGAGTTTCATCTGCGTGAGGGTTATGACCACAGCTATTATTTCATCGCCACGTTTATCGGTCAGCACATCGCTTTTCATGCTCAGTTTTTAAAGTAATCTTTAAAAAAATGTATTGGCGTTTCAATTTGCGTAAAAATTTAGATGAACACTTGTCTTTTTGGGCGATAAACATAGTTAATATCATCATATTGACAAGTTTATTAAGATAAAAGGCAAGATTTGACTTGTTTTTTTTTGCCAAAAGTACATCTAAAGTCTTAGTATCTAACATTTTTAAGGTGTGTGAAATATCGACACACCTTAAGATTGTCTCAAATTTACGCTTAAAATTTGGTGTTTTTATCATTCATTATAAAAATCATTGGCTTTATATAAAACAACCAATAAACTGGCATAGCAAAAAATAGCAACCAAAGCCAAAAGCATAAGATTTACCGCACTTCGCTCAGGACTTATCACAACAGCCAGAGGGTTAAAACTTGATGCACGCCCCCAAAATAGATAATTTACCAATATCTGTAAAATCAGCCCCATAAAACAAATTCTCCCCAATAATTTTTCCATGTGGGGCGTTTTCATCCTAACCAAATAAAATCCAATCCCAAAAACAACCACATAAATCATAAAAGAGATGGCATAAAGCATGGCAAGATTTCCTTTATTTTACTAAAGTATTTCTAAAGCATGAATGAATGTAAAAATGTAAAGCCTATCTACTTATACCATATTTTGAGAAGTTTAGCCAGTGATAAAACAGCCAAAGTTGGTCAAAATATAAAGTACAATGGTCATGTTATGAAAGATAAACGGCATTTTTTGTCAGCAAAACATGATAAAATAGCAATAAATCGCACAAAGGAGACATTCATGACCACCAGATTTTCCAATGCCATTCATGAGTTAAAAATGCGTTTTGGTGATGCACTTAGCACCAATATTACCACAAGACGGCAACATGCTCATACCATGACATGGCTAGATAACGAGCCTGCTGATGCGGTGCTCATCGTTGGCAACAAATACGAGGTTGCCGATGCGGTGAAAATTTGTCACACCCATCAGATGCCGGTCATCGCCTTTGGCGTGGGCTCATCGTTAGAAGGGCAGCTAAACGCCCCTCATGGCGGGTTATGCATTGACATGAGTCAGATGAATGAGGTTTTGCAGGTAAACAGTGAGGACTTGACCGCCACCGTGCAAGCAGGTGTTACTCGAGAAGCACTCAATCACTACCTCAAAGATACAGGGTTATTTTTCCCCATAGATCCTGGTGCGAATGCGACCTTAGGAGGCATGGTGGCAACACGTGCCAGCGGTACAAATGCGGTGCGTTATGGTACGATGAAAGATGTGGTGCTATGTTTGGAAGTAGTAATGCCAAACGGTGAGATTATAAAAACCGCCAGTCGTGCCAAAAAATCATCGGCAGGCTATGACTTGACACGGCTTATCATCGGTTCGGAGGGTACGCTTGGGATTGTTACTGAGATTACGGTAAAGCTTTTTGGGATACCTGAGTGTATCGGCAGTGGCATTTGTCATTTTCCCAGTGTGGACATGGCATGTCAAGCTGTGATGACAACGATACAGATGTGTCTGCCAATTGCTCGTCTTGAGCTGCTAGACGCCACACAGGTGCGAGCATGCAACGCTTACTCTAAGCTGTCACTCAAAGAGACAGCTACGCTGTTGGTCGAATTTCACGGAACAGATGCAGGTGTAAAAGAGCAAGCACAATTATTTGGTGAGATTATTGCTGATTTTGAGGGTTCTGACTTTGTATGGGATACCGATGAGTCTAAACGAAAACAGCTTTGGATGGCACGCCATAACGCATATCATGCCAGCCGTGCTTTGCGTCCTAATGCACAAGGACTGTCCACTGATGCCTGTGTGCCGATTTCACGACTTGCCCAATGCGTCACCGAAACCGTCAAAGACATCGAGAACTGTGGTATGCTCGGACCTGTGGTCGGTCATGTCGGTGATGGTAACTTTCATGTGCTATTATTGGTAGATATGGAAAATGACACCGAAGTGACTCATGCAAAGGAGATTTTATCCCGCTTAGCTGAGCGCGCCATTGATATGGATGGCACCTGTACTGGCGAGCATGGGGTTGGTCAAGGCAAGCGTCAATATATGGATAAGGAGCATGGTAACGCATTGATGTTTATGAAAGCCATCAAGTCCGCCATCGACCCTCATAACATCATGAATCCTGACAAAATTTGGAGGTAGTGGCTTAATTAGGCTCTGAGCAAGGGCAGTTTTAACTAAGATATTATATTTAACATAATATATATTATGCGAAGTATCTACAAGGATACTACCTAAGAAGTATTTCATGACGCTCTGTTTTAACCTAAACTAACAAAATGCATAAATAAAAGCCAATGTCATGAAATTTTATACATTTATTACTGGTATTTTAGGTTCATCCCTGTTGGCAACCACATCAGTTTGTCATGCTCAGGTGGTTGTCTATGCAGCTGCTAGTCTAGCCGATGTCATGGATGAGCTGGATGTAATGTATGAGAAAAAATACGCCACAACCGTAAAAACCTCTTATGCTTCATCTAGTACGCTCGCCAAACAAATTCAAAGAGGTGGCAAAGCAGACGTATTCATATCAGCAGATGTGGCATGGATGAAGTATTTGATTGATAAAAAATTAATAAGCCAAGCCAATCATGCACATTTGTTGGGTAATCGTTTGGTTTTAATTGCTCCTGCCAAAAACTCTACCATCAAGATTGAAATGAATAAAGGCTTTGATATTGCCAAAAGCTTTAAAGGTAAACTCTGTACAGGCAACACAGCCAGTGTACCTGCAGGAAAATACGCCAAAGATGCCCTGACTCACCTCACATGGTGGGATAAGCTTAGACCTCGTCTTGTAGAAACCGAGGATGTGCGTGCTGCCCTAAATTTTGTGGCTCGTGGAGAGTGTCAGCTTGGCATCGTATACGCGACAGATGCTGCCAGTACCAAAAAGGTCAAAACTGTGGCAATGTTCCCTAAAAATAGCCATGCCGACATCATCTATCCCATGGGTCTCATCCATCCACAAAACAGTGATGCTAAGCGTTTTTATCAGTTTTTACAATCAGCCGAGGTCAAATCAGTATTTAAAAAATATGGATTTGCTACATTTTAATCTTTATTTATCATCACTTGCCATACGGTTTATTATCAATCATCATGATGTTTACTCTTAGTCCTGATGAGATAGAAGTCATCAGCTTATCTATTAAAATCGCTGTCTGCTGCTTACTTGTCAACCTCATGCCTGCAGTGATGATGGGTTATTTCTTAGCACGTTCACAATTTTGGGGGAAATCCTTGGTAGAAACATTGGTGTATTTACCTCTTGTTTTACCCCCTGTTGTTCCTGGCTATGTGTTGTTAATGCTCTTTGGTAATCAAGGCGTCATTGGCAAGTATCTTAGCAGCATCGGAATAGAGTTTGCTTTTAATTGGAAAGGTGCGGTGCTGTCCAGCGCGGTGATGGGCTTTCCGCTCATGGTGCAGTCATCACGTCTTGCTTTTGAAATGGTCGATAAACGATTGGAATGGGTCGCCAAAAGTCTCGGAGCAAGTTCTATGGGTGTTTTTTTTAAGGTAACACTGCCATTGTCAGCAAGCGGGATTGTTGTTGGGGCGATTTTGGGGTTTTGTCGTAGCCTAGGAGAATTTGGTGCAACCATTACTTTTGTAGGAAATGTTGCTGGTGAAACACGCACACTACCTCTGGCGATGTATAGCTTAATGCAACAAGCTGACAGTGATGTTGCCATCATGCGACTGATGACATTTTCGGTAAGTGTCGCATTTGTGGCATTGTTTTTTTCACAGTGGTATCACAAACGGCAGCGACAGCAAATTTAACCAAATGACCATTAACTCAAACTTAGTCCGACTTTGGCAGTCGTTATTGACAGAGTAAGATATGACAAAGCAATCCCCCTACCCTGTTTTTGACTGTGATTTTAGCCTAAAACTTGGCAGAAATGCCCTACATCCCAAATTCTGTTTTCATGACAATATTGTGGGGCTTTTTGGGGCAAGTGGCACAGGAAAGACCAGCATTTTACATGCTTTGGCAGGCATCATAAAACCCACCTTAGGGAGCATTCGAATCAATGGACAGACATGGTTTGACGACAAAAAAGGTTTGTCTCTACCCATTCAAGACCGACTGGTTGGTTTGGTCTTTCAAGATGGTCAATTGTTTCCACATAAGAACGTGCTAGAGAATCTATTATTCGGCTATTATCATCGCAATCAATCCGCTCGTCGTTTCCACCCTGATGACATCATCAGTCTTTTAAAGTTGGAGCATCTGGTCAAGCGGATGCCAGCTAAGCTCTCAGGCGGAGAAAAACAGCGAGTCGCCCTAGGGCGTGCCCTATTGTATTCGCCAAATCTTTTGCTGATGGATGAGCCATTGTCCGCCCTAGATAGTAAGCATAAAGAGGAAATCTTGCCCTTTTTTCATGAGATTAAAGCCATGAACATCCCCATGCTCTACGTCAGCCATGATATCAATGAAATTTTATTCTTGACATCTAGCATCTATCATCTTGAAAAACATTCAATCAGCCATTATTAGACAGCCACAGCGACCCACCCACTTCATCATCATAGAACTCTTGTTTCCAGATGGGAATATGCTCCTTAATCGCATCAAGCAACCAACGACACGCATCAAACGCCATATAGCGATGAGCTGAACTCACTCCCACCCACACTGCCATATCACCAATGGCAAGTTCACCCACTCGGTGAATGGCAACTGCTTGGTTGATATCAAACTTAACCTTAGTTTCTGCGATGAGTTTTGCCCCTTGATTGAGTGCCAACTGCTCATAACCATAATAAGTCAGGCGACTTACCGCACGCTCATTATTATGATTACGCACCCATCCTTCAAAAGAAACCAAAGCCCCCGATTTGTCATCTATCAACAGCGATTTTAATTTATCAGCATCGATGGGTTTGTCCAACAAAGCAAATCCTGTTTCTTTTGCTTTTTTATATGCCATATCCACAGGCAAACTTACCATCAGTGATTTATCATGCACAGTTTTCATATCAGCCCCCTGCAACAGGTGGAATAAAGGCAATGATATCACCATCACGGACCTTGGTTTGCCAATCTACAAAGTGATGATTGACCGCTACAGACAATTTGTCTTTAGATAATTCAAAGTGATATTTATCTGACAGCATTTGATAAATTTGCATTAAATCATCACTTGCAATGGTCATCATTTCTTCATCAATGCCTGCTTTGTCAGCAAGGCTTGCAAAGTACAAAACACTAATATTCATATTGTTATTTGACGTATTCATAATCAGACTTTCCCCCTGTTTTATTAAGCAGGCAAATATCGCCAATCACGATATCATGGCTTAATGCCTTTGTCATGTCATATATCGTTAAGCATGCCACCGATACAGCAGTTAGAGCCTCCATTTCTACACCTGTCTTGTGCGTAACTTTGGCGGTGGCGGTTACGTTAATACCACAAATCTCATCACAATAATTAAAAGTCATCTTGATGGTATCAAGCGGTAAGGCGTGACATAATGGGATTAGCTCGTGAGTTTTTTTGCCTGCCATAATCCCTGCAATATGGGCGGTATGGATGATATTGCCTTTTTTGGTCATACCGTCTACTGCTTTTATATTTTCATAAACAACCTTTGAAAACATCACCCTTCCTGTGGCAGTTGCCGTTCTTTGAGTGGCGGTCTTGTCACCGACATCTACCATGGTAATGTTACCGTCTTTGTCTAGATGTGTTAAATCAGTCATAATACTCTTACCAAGCCAATTTTTATTAGGTGAATTTTAATAAGTCAATTTTTAACAATTCAATCTTTGTAAAGCCAGGTCAAATTCATCAGGTGTATTAAAATTGATGGTATATTGCCAATCACTTGGTAATGGATAAGTGATGGTATTTAGGCAAGATAAAAACTTCATCACACTTCGCTCACCCTTATCCAGATAATCATATAATTGCAATAACAAATCACTACGGTACAATCCCAATAGCGGATAGTCTTTTTTATCCTTAAAATAAATGACATCAGCATGATTGTTTATTAAGTGGCGACTTGATGGGTGATTGGATTGACACTTTAATAACTCATCAAATAACTCATCTGCACCAATCAAATTATCACAGCTTAATACCAAGATATAATCATTAAGATAAACCACTTTATGCATCACAGAGACAATGGCGGATAATGCACCCGCCCCCTTACCCGCATCATCACTTGGCAAATAATCATCTACGTGAATTACCGTATCATCAGCATAAAAATTCTTATGGTTGTCAGCGATAAATATCGGTACAGACAGTGCGTGTTTTTTTAATAAACTTTTGGCACAATCCACCTGATACTCTATCAATGTCTTGCCTGTCCGAAGTTCCAATAATGCCTTGATTACCAAAGAGCATTAACAACACATAGCCAGGAACAACAGGGGGTAAAACAAGAGGTAAATACACC
>JBHCHC010000103.1:0-3382 GCA_041802645.1 Moraxella sp.
GGGTGGACGCGAAGCTGCTGCTCGTTATCTGGCTCGTTTGCAAGATAAGCTAGAAGCCGACAGCGATAAACGTGCAAGCAATGATAGTACCCTCATTTTGCCTGCCACACCAACTGCTGATGAGGCATCAACACACACATCCGTATCTGGCTTAAACCATGATGACATCAATGGTGATGATCTAAAAAAATAATCACCACATAAAACCAAAAAACCCAAGAATGCATCATTCTTGGGTTTTTCTGATCAAAAATAGATAAGCAAGAAAGGAATTTGACGGGCATCAAGAGGGTGTGTCAAAATCCTGACTGACAAATTAAACGCGAGACAGATATTCGCCTGTGCGTGTATCTACTTTTACCACTTCATTTTGTTGGACAAATAATGGTACACGTACCACCGCTCCTGTTTCTAACTTGGCAGGTTTACCACCGCCACCTGAGGTATCACCACGCACACCAGGGTCAGTCTCAACGATTTCTAGTTCTACAAAGTTGGGCGGTGTCACAGACAAGGGGGCACCATTAAATAGGGTGATGGTGCAAGCGGCGTTTGAATTTTCTTTAAGCCATTGTGCTGCATCGCCCATGGCATTCTTGTCGGCTTGAAGCTGGTCAAAGGTTTCAGGATGCATGAAATGCCAAAACTCACCATCGTTATACAGATAGTTCATCTCGGTATCCACCACATCCGCTCCTTCTAGACTGTCGCCTGACTTGAAGGTTTGTTCTAGTACTTTACCAGTTTTTAGGTTACGCAGTTTGACACGGTTAAAGGCTTGACCTTTGCCAGGCTTAACATATTCGTTTTCGAGAATAGAGCAGGGATTGCCATCAAGCATGACTTTTAAGCCTGCCTTAAAATCATTGGTAGAGAAACTTGCCATGAAAATTACCTTAAAAAGAAAAAATAAAAAAGTAAAATGCGTTATAATGACGCACTTAACCTAGGGTGTGTTGAATGTTGGCGTGATGAGCAAAACTTGGCTCAACCATCATGAGATGAGTTTTTGTTACAGCAGAGCAAGACTTAGCATGAGGGTGTTTAATTGCCCGCTAAACCTCTAAAAACTGACATATTCAACTTAAATTATGGTTGCTAATGTCGCTAATTTAACACGCCTTATTATACTGAATATCACCGAACTTTGTCAAAAATGAACGACATTTTTTTTAACACCACCAATTGGCAAAAAGAGCTTTCTCAAGCGGTCAGCGATGTAACGACATTATACACTCTGCTTGAGTTGCCCTTGCCAAAAACACCCCATACACCCCAAAATTTTCCCCTAAGAGTGCCACTTGCCTTTATTAATAAGATGAAAAAAGGTGATGTGAATGATCCTTTGCTGCGTCAAATCCTACCCGATATTGCTGAGATGCTCCCAGTGATAGGTTACACCGCCGACCCTCTTGATGAAAACACGCACAATCCAATAAAGGGACTGCTACATAAGTACAAAAATCGTGCTCTAATTACGCTAACAGGGGCGTGTGCGGTGCATTGTCGTTATTGTTTTCGCCAACATTTTGATTATGGGGCGAACCTGCCGAGCCGTGATGACATGCAACAGATTTGTGAGTATATTAAGTGTGATAAAAGCATTCATGAAGTGTTATTAAGTGGTGGTGACCCTTTAAATGTCAGTAATCGCAGATTGGGCGAGTGGATGATGGCATTATCCGTGATCGATAACCTTAACACCATTCGCATTCACACGCGAATGCCTGCCATACTGCCAAATCGCATCGATGATGAGCTGCTTACGATATTAGCTAAGTGTCCAAAAAATATTGTCATGGTGTTACACATCAATCACCCTCAAGAAATAGACCAAGTCTTAATACAAAAATGCCAAGCCCTAAAAAACATTGGTGTGGTTTTGCTAAACCAAAGCGTGCTATTAAAGGATGTCAATGATGATGCCGACATTCTGTGTGAATTGAGTCGTGCATTATTCAACATCGGTGTTATGCCCTATTATTTACATGTACTAGATAAGGTGGCAGGGGCAGCTCATTTTGATTTACCTCTAAGTCAAGCGGTATCGATTTACTGGCAAATGTTAGAGCGACTCTCAGGTTATCTTGTGCCAAAACTGGTGCAAGAGGTGGCAGGAAAGCCCTACAAATCCCCCATCAATATCTATGAGCACCTTCCAACCAGCCTTCATAATGAGAAAAAACCTTAACTGAAAAGGATACGCGATGATTTATACTGCTCACCCTACTGCTAATGCTGTGCTAAATTTTTGGTTTGATTCAGCTCATAAGCCTCTTTGGTTCGACAAATGCGATGAATTTGATGTCCAAATACGTGAACAGTTTGGCGACTTAATCATCAAGGCGGTGGCGGGCGAGCTATGGGAGTTTCGAGGGGATAATTATGGGCGACTGGCTGAGATACTCATCCTAGACCAGTTTACAAGAAACGCCTATCGAGACACGCCTGCTGCCTTTATGGGCGATGAGGTGGCACTGATTTTGGCTCAAGAGGCGGTATCTTTGACGGCATTTGGTGAGTTGCCTATAGACTTTCAGGTGTTTACTGCCATGCCATTCATGCACTCTGAGAGTTTGGTAATACATGATAGGGCGGTGGAGGTTTTTCGTCAAATTGGCGATGAGTCAACGCTTGATTTTGAATATCAGCACAAACAAATTATTGAGCGTTTTGGGCGTTATCCCCATCGCAATGCCATATTAGGAAGGACGAGTACCTTTCAAGAAATGGCGTTTTTACAAGAACCTAATTCTTCTTTTTGATGTCCAAAAAGCTCTAGTGGCTGGTTTACTCTGCCACCGTTAAGCCTTTGTCAAGCAAAATCCGACCCTTAGGTGTTCGCTGAACGTATCCTTGCTGTATCAGATAAGGCTCAATCACATCTTCTAAGGTGCCACGGTCTTCTGCCATGGCGGTGGCAATTGCTTCTACGCCTGCAGGTCGCCCATCAAAGCGTTCTTTTAGCATGGACAGATAGCGTCTATCTAGATGGTCAAGTCCTTGTTTGTCCACCGAAAGCATATCCAAAGCAAGGCTTGCCATACGCCCTGTCACTGTCCCATCACCTTTGACTTGGGCGTAGTCACGCACACGACGCAGTAAGCGATTGGCGATGCGTGGCGTACCACGACTGCGTCTGGCCACTTCACTGGCTCCTGACTCTTCCATGCCGATGCCAAGCAGTCGAGCTGAGCGTTTGACAATGGTGGTCAAATCGGCAACATCATAAAACTCCAAACGCTGAACAATGCCAAATCTATCTCTTAGTGGTGAGGTCAAAAGCCCTGCTCGTGTGGTCGCTGCCACAAGCGTAAAGGGAGGCAAATCAAGTTTGATGGAGCGTGCCGCAGGACCTTCGCCAATCATGATGTCAAGCTGA
>JBHCHC010000104.1:0-12662 GCA_041802645.1 Moraxella sp.
AATCCCAATTTACCAAAGCGTTGCTCCAACTCATCAACCACAGGACCTGCTGAGCCATTACCAGAATTGACCACGATTTTTTTGGTGGTGAATTTGGCGGTGTCCACAAAGCTCATCAGCTTGTCAATATAAGCAGTCTTGTCAGTGCTTAGGATGATGCCCCCTTTGTCTGCTTGGATAAAGTCACCGCTTTCGGCTAAAGTGCGGATTTCACCAAGTCCTGTATCAGCACTGATTGGACGAGAGTCTTCACGTACCATTTTCATGCCGTTGTAATTGATAGGGTTGTGACTTGCGGTGATTTCTATACCACCAATTGCCCTAAAATAACTGGTGGCAAAGTATACTTCTTCGGTGCCGACCATGCCAAGGTCAATCACATCGACGCCTGCGTCCGTGATACCGTCCATGGCACTTTTTTTTAGACTCTCGCTGCTGGGGCGGATGTCAGAGCCAACCACGATGGTAGGCTTGCCCTTGGCTTGGGATTTTAGAATTTGTCCAAAGGCTCGTCCGATGCGGTAGGCGATGGCTTCGTCTAGGTTTACACCAAGCTCACCACGCACGTCATAGGCTTTAAAACAAGAAATGGTAATGGGGTTAAAAGAATTCATAAAGTAGCTCTATCAATGATGGGGTTAAAATCAACAGCCTTCTGTGGTAGAAGCATTTGTTTTATCAAGAGACTGCACACCGATGACAGTGGCATAATACTGACGACTGTCACATTCAAAATCCATGGCAAAGGCGTTAATGGTAATGCGGCTGGGCCAAGAGACCTCCCCTGTTCTTGTTTGCCAAAACGAGGCAGGAATTTCGGTAAATGCAGATCGAATCAACTGCTCGTTGTCAGGTAGGCTTTGATGAGTGGAGATGATGTCGTCATCTTCATTGAACGTGATGGGTTTATCAAGATAGCTTTCGTTGAGTATGATGGCGATGTGTGTGTCGTGATAATCATCAGCAACGAAAGGTAAGATGTTACGACTTTTTTGATCGGGATAAAAAGACAAGATTAAGTCGGTATTATCTCGCCATGAGGCGTATAATATACCATCTAGAGTCATGATACCATGAAATACTACCATGTTGTCGCCTTGTTTGTAGGCATAAGTTAAGGGCGAGGGGTTTTGCCAGTTTTTATTCCAATGATAAGGATAAGCCTCATCATGGGTCTGGATGTTGTTGCTGTGAGCAGTTGTCCACACCACAAGCAAGCAAACAAGGATGAGTGGCAGTCGTTTTTTCATAAAAATCGCACCTAAAAAAGACGGATTTTATTATACCTTTGTTCATGTCATTAGACAATTGCCACTTTCATATATCAAATTAGAATAAACCTTCATCTTTTTTGCCTAAAAATTGAGTTCGCTCATCTGTTAAACTCATGAAAAATTTGTTATGCTAGACTTCACCCTCTCAACAAAGGAAAAAACCATGAACATCGCCAAAAATATCACCGACCTTATCGGTAACACGCCCCTAGTGGAACTAAACCGCCTAACCGAAGGCTTGTCCGCTCGTGTGGTTGCCAAGTTAGAGTATTTCAATCCTGCAAGCTCGGTCAAAGACCGTATCGCCATCTCCATGATTAATGAAGCCGAACGCACAGGCCAAATCACCAAAGACACCACCATCATAGAGGCCACGTCAGGAAACACAGGTATTGGGCTTGCGATGGTGTGTGCCGCTCGTGGTTATCGTCTTGTCATTACCATGCCTGAGAGTATGAGCTTGGAGCGTCGTGCCTTGCTCCGTGCTTATGGTGCTGAACTCGTTCTGACCCCAGCGGCAGATGGCATGGGTGGAGCGATTGCCAAAGCAAACGAGCTTGCCGCTCAAGATGGTTACTTTATGCCACGCCAATTTGACAACCTTGCCAACCCCAAAATCCACCGTGAAACCACCGCCCAAGAGATTTGGCATGACACAGATGGGCAAGTGGACATTGTGGTGGCAGGCATTGGCACAGGCGGTACAATCACCGGTGTGGGCGAAGTACTAAAAAGCAAAAAGGAGAGCGTGCAAATCGTAGCGGTAGAGCCAGCCGACTCGCCTGTATTTAGTGGTGGTGAAAAAGGACCGCACAAATTGCAAGGGCTTGCTCCTGGATTTGTACCAAGCATTCTAAACACTGCCATTTATGATGAAGTCATTACTGTGACCACCGATGCTGCCTTTGCCACAGCTCGTGCGATGGCAGAAAAAGAAGGCATTTTGGTGGGAATCAGTGCAGGGGCGGCGGTGTGGTCAGCCTTGCAAGTGGCAAGCCGTCCAGAGAATGCAGGCAAACTTATCGTGGTGGTGATTCCATCATCTGGCGAGCGGTATTTGTCCACGGCACTATTTGCGGATCTGGCACAATAATTGGCAAATAAGTGATGTTGTATTTACCAAAGTCATTATCTATAATGGGTAATGACTTTTTTGTATGATGAATAAAATGACCCCCACTGCTAACTTTACCGACCTACTTGCCCTAATGGCACGCCTACGCCAAGAATGCCCTTGGGATGCCAAACAAACCAATATTTCTTTGCAAAAATATGCTCTAGAAGAAGTCTATGAACTCATAGAAGCGATAAATCTGGATGATAATTCTACATACGCAACCGATGAAATTAAAGGTGAGCTTGGCGATGTACTGCTACAAGTGGTGTTTCATACCCATCTGTATCAAGAACAGGGGCGATTTGATATGGGTGAAGTGATTTATATGCTCATGGAAAAGCTCATCAGACGGCATCCGCACGTCTTTGACAAAGAAAACCTAAAGACTGATGAAGGTGTCAAAAAACGCTGGGATGAGATCAAACAGCTAGAAAACCAAAACAAACCAAAACGTCTATTGTCTGACATCAAAGCAGGCACAGCATTAAATACTGCCCAAAACTTACAAAAGGTAGCAGGTGATGTGGGATTTGATTGGGATAATATCGGTGATGTCATCTCAAAAATAGAAGAAGAAATCAGCGAATTAAAAGCCGAATTACCCCACGATGATTTTAATTATAAAAAAGATAAAATTAGTCAAGAACAAAAGATAAAAATACAAAACGAATTGGGCGATTGCTTATTTGCCCTAACCAATTTGGCTCGGCATTTGGGTGTGGATAGTGAGATGGCACTACAAAGAACCAATGCCAAGTTCAAACGCCGGTTTGCCTTTGTAGAACAGTCACTGATGGATCATGACAAAACCTTTGATGACAGTGACTTGGCGGAGATGGATGGGTATTGGGAAATGGCAAAAGCACATGAAAAATAAAAGCGCAAAATGCTGGGTCTGGGGGCTTGTTGTCTTGGGCTGTTTTATCAGTCCAGTGTGGGCAAATCAATGCTATGGCAATCCTGAACTTGCCTACCAAGCCCTTGCCATCAAAGAAGCCACCCAAAAAACCATTAATGAACGAATCAACATCAACACCGCAAGTGCAGGCGAGCTTGCTACCTTAACTGGTATCGGAGCAAAGTCAGCACAGGCAATCATTGATTACCGTGAGATGATGGGTCGCTTTAAGACAGTAGATGACTTAACCAAGGTCAAAGGTATTGGCGAGAAAACCCTTGAAAAAAATCGTCATCGACTGACGGCATATTAGCTTTTTTGACAAAAACAAGGTACAATGAATCTCATGCTACACAGGCTCATTTGTCAAACCAATCCATCAACAAACCAGCAAAACATCCAAACACATCACAAGGTGAGCAGTGGTAATCATACCATGCTTAAAAAGTCAAAATAATATAAATACCCTATGCAAAAAAAACCAACCAAACAAAAACTCACCAAGCAACCCTCTGCCAAAATCTTATCGGCAGAGAAACTCGGTCTACACAAACGCACTCTGCCGCACAGTATCATTGAAGTGATTAGCACCTTAAATAAGGCAGGCTTTGATGCCTATATCGTGGGCGGTGGTGTGCGTGATAGTCTACTTGGGCTTACCCCTAAAGATTTTGATGCAGTCACGAATGCTCGCCCTCACGAGATTAAAGCGATTTTTGGTGGTCGCTGCCGCATCATTGGTAAGCGTTTTCAGCTGGCACACGTCTACTCAGGGCGTGAATTGATTGAGGTGGCGACTTTTCGTGCTCCTCCCAAGGACGATACGCACACCACCGATGATGGCATGATTACTCGAGATAATGTATGGGGAACGATAGAGCAGGATTTTGCCCGTCGTGATTTTTCCATCAATGCTCTGTATTATCAGCCGATAAAAGGCGAGGTCTTGGATTTTTGTGATGCAACCACCGACATTAAAAACCGTACTTTACGCCTGTTAGGCGATGCTAAGGTGCGAGTGGAGGAGGATCCGGTTCGTCTGCTTCGTGCCTTGCGATTTTGTGCCAAATTGGGTTTTGATTTTGATAAAAATTTAGCCAAGCAATTTCACGAGGCAAGTTGGGCGTTATTGGAGCAAGTGTCCGCTCATCGCCTATATGATGAAACCCAAAAGATGTTTACAGGCGGTTATTTGTCATCGCTTTTGCCTTTACTCTACCGTCATGGTGCAATGACCCACTTGATGGCTTATGCTCAAAGTGAACCAACCGAGTTTGCCGTGCAGGTTGCCAAAAATACAGATGAGCGTATCGCAGGTGCTAGAACCGCCAATCCTGCATTTTTTTATGCAGTCTTATTGTGGGAAAATTACCTGCACGCTTTGGCAAAATTTAAGAAAAAAGGTCTGCCCTTTCACGAAGCTCAAATCAAAGCATCTCGTAAGGTATTTGATGCTCAGCGGATTAAGACCGCCATTCCTAAGTTTGCTGAGGATTTCATCAGTGACATTTGGTTCATGCAAACCAAACTGACCAACCCTAAAGCCAAAGACATGGAGAAGTTGGTAGGATATGCCAGATTTCGTGCAGCGCTTGATTTTCTTGTCATGCGTGAGGCTCATGATGACAGCTCTTTGGCTGAGCCAACAGGTGGTATGGGCTCATGGTGGCAACGTTATTTGACCAGTGATGCGATGGTTCAGCACGAGATGATGACAGAACTTGGTGCAGGTGCTGGAGGTCGTTCTCGGAGACGACGTGGCGAGCATAAGAATGCTGAACTTTTACAACTACAACAGCTTTCAGGTCGCACACAGACCCAAACAGATAAGCTCTCCGAGGACACGCCCAGACCGCTTTTGGTGGTAGCAAACACGCCCCAAAAAACCAACTCTACTCCTCCCATGTCAAGGTTGCGTCAGACAGAAGTGCCAAGTTTTGAGCCTCGGGTATATAGTGAAGAGGATTTTCAAAAGCTGCTTGATAATGATGAGCCTTATATTCCATCGGTGCGTTATCGCAAAAGACAACCATCATCATCTTTATCCATCAAAGAGCGTGAACAGGGATTGATGGAGGAGAGGCAAGGGGCATCTATATCAAATGCTGACGGATTCGCTCCCAAAGCTCCCTACAAACTTGGAATAAAACCATCGTCAAAGTCGGCATCAAAACAAGCGTCAAAAAGACGCTCTAAAGTGGACGTGACGGAGCAAGACAGCTTACAAAACGCCAAACCAAAACGCAAACGCAAGTCCAATGCCAAGCCCAAGGCGGACACCCAATGACCCCCATTTATATTGGACTGGGCGGTAACATCGCCAATGAACACGGCACGCCCCAAGCGCACATCAAACAAGCGGTGCAAGCCTTTATTGACAGTGATGACTTTATGGACGTGGCGGTGTCGTCTTTGTACCAGTCTCGGGCGTTTGGCGTTACTGACCAGCCTGATTTTTATAATGCGGTGTTGATGGCAAAAACACGGCTAGACCCGTTGCAATTACTGGACTTTTGTCAAGCGCTGGAGCAAAAGGCAGGTAGGGTGCGTTTGCGGCATTGGGGTGAGCGTAGCCTTGATGTGGATATTTTGCTTTATGGCGATGAAGTGATTTGTCATGAGCGACTGACTGTGCCACACGCAGGGCTGTTTGAGCGAAATTTTGTGGTCATTCCCCTGCTTGAGCTTTCACCCAATTTGGTGGTAAAAGGGCAAAGTTTGGCAAAACTGCCCATCGCTGATGACTGGACGGGACTTGAAAAATTAAAAAGCAGAACAACTTAACACTGCACCTGTAGTGATTGACAAAAGACCAACTTTCTTTACCAATTTAAGATTGAGAATGCTATGTATTTAGCTCAAACACAGCACCCCAAAGCTCCCATCACCTTATCCACCTTGACCAAATACAAAAAACAGGGCGAAAAATTTTCATGCCTGACTTGCTATGATGCGTCTTTTGCTCATGTTATGCAACACGCTGATATTGATAGCATTTTGGTGGGCGACAGCCTAGGCATGGTGGTGCAGGGACATACATCAACGCTGCCTGTAACGGTGGCGGACATGGCGTATCACACCGCCAACGTGGCACGAGCCAACAGCCATGCGTTTATCATGACCGATTTGCCATTTATGAGTTATGCCACGCTTAGTGATGCCATTAACAGCAGTCGTGCGGTCATGCAAGCAGGGGCACACGCCATCAAGATAGAAGGTGGCAGCGAACTTGCGCCGATTGTGGAAGTTTTGACCAAAAATGGCGTGCCTGTGTGCGTGCATTTGGGACTGACCCCGCAGTCGGTCAATGTGTTTGGTGGCTATAAAGTGCAAGGCAAAACCGATGCTGCAGCGCAAAAACTGCTTGATGATGTACAAATCCTACAAAAAGCAGGCACAGCGCTGTTTTTGCTGGAATGTGTGCCGTCTGCCCTTGCCAAAGCCGTTACCGACAGCGTGTCTGTGCCTGTGATTGGTATTGGTGCAGGCGTGGATACCGATGGGCAGGTGCTGGTCATGCACGACATGCTTGGCGTTTATACCAAAAAACCTGCCAAATTTGTCAAAGATTTTTTAAACGATGAAAACAATCAAACAGGCGACATCATCGGTGCGTTTGCAAACTTTCATCAAGCGGTCAAAGCAAAAACCTTTCCTAGCATAGAACATACTTTTTAATTAACCAAGCTTTATCATTTATGACACAGATTTTTTATACCATCAAAGACTTACAAAACGCCCTAACTTCCCACAAAGCTGGGGGGCAGCGCATTGGGTTTGTGCCTACCATGGGTAATTTGCACGCAGGACATTTGTCGTTGGTGGAGATTGCCAGTCGTCATGCCGATGTGGTGGTGGTGAGTATTTTTGTCAATCCCACCCAATTTGGCGTGGGCGAAGATTTTGACAATTATCCACGCACCTTAGAAGACGACCTTGCCAAATTACAACAAAGTCAATGTACTTATGTATTTGCCCCCAGCATAGAAGAAATGTATCCTGTTTATCCGCCAAACGTCCAAGTATTAAGTGGCGACATTACCAAAATTTTATGCGGTAAAACTCGTCCTACGCATTTTGATGGAGTGGGGTTGGTTGTTGGTAAACTCTTTAATATCGTGCGCCCTGATGTGGCGGTGTTTGGCAAAAAAGACTATCAGCAGCTTGCCATCATTCGCCAATTAAACCGTGAATTAAATTTTGGTATTGAGATTATTGGTGGCGACATTGTGCGAGATACCGATGGATTGGCGCTGTCGTCTCGTAATGGGTATTTGGGCGAAAAGTCTCGATCCATTGCCCCTAATTTATATCGCTTGATTCATGAATTTGCTCAAGAATTAAGTCATGATTTTAATATTCACAGTTTGCCAAATCAGGTAGATGATTATACCCAAAGAATCAATCATGCAGGATTTAAGGTGGATTATCTACAAGTGCTTAATCAAAAATTACAAAAGCCAGCGCATGATGATAAAGAATTAGTAATTTTGGTGGCAGCTTATTTAGGTAAAACTCGTTTGTTGGACAATATAGAAATTCGCCTTTAAAAAAATAGTTATTTTAAAATGATGGGAATATCGCAATGAATACGCCACATATTATTATTGTGTCAGGGCGTTCAGGTTCTGGCAAAACAACCGCATTAAATATCTTAGAAGATTTTGGGTTTTATGTGATTGATAATTTGCCGCTGCCTTTAGTTAGTGATGCAGTGGATAATTTAATTGGTGATGATACCACCAAAGTGGCTTTGGGCATTGACGTACGCACACCAAAAGCCGACCTTTCTGCTTTTCCTGAAGTATATAAAAAATTAGTGGACAAATATGGTCAGGCGGTAAAAGTGCTTTATGTTACCGCTCAAGAAGGCATATTGGTAGCACGTTTTGGCGCAACCAGACGGGTACACCCACTCATGCCAACCGCCAATAATTTGCCCAATGCCTTAGCCAAAGAAATTGAATTATTAAAACCCATCGCCAGTCATGCCGACATCAAAATAGACACCAGTACGCTCAACATTCACGAACTCAAAGAAAAAATCCGCCATCATTTGGGCGTGGATAATAAAGTGGTCATCAATGTGTTGTCGTTTGGGTTTAAACATGGTGCGCCCATTGATGCTGATTTTGTGTTTGATGTACGCATATTGCCTAATCCACACTGGCAAGAAAATCTTAGAGCCATGACAGGTTTGGATAAAGAAGTACAAACGTTTTTTGGTCAGTATCCTGAAGTTGATGACATGGCACATGACATCGGTGCGTTTTTACAAAAATGGCTGCCGTCTTTTTTGAACAATAATCGCTATAATGTTACGGTCGCTATTGGTTGTACGGGCGGTAAACATCGCTCGGTTTATGTGGCGGATACGGTGGGTAAATTGTTGGCAGAAGCGTTGCCTGACAGTTTGCCGGTGGTGGTTAAACATCGTGAAAAGAAATATTGGTAATACCCATTTACTTAAAACAAAAGAGATGCTATGAATATTGATTGGTCAAAACAAGACATGAGGGTGTCTCGCACTGAGACTAAAAAAGCTCGTGAAAGACTCCAAGACCTGTCCGAGCCACTTGCCAAATTATCTAAAAAACAGCTGAGCCACTTGCCTGTTAGCGACCACTTTTTGGATGAATTAGAACACTTAACCCAAATAGACAGCCATGCTGCCAAAAATCGACAAATTAAACGCGTTGGCAAACTCATCATTGAAGAAGACCGTCATACCCTAACCCAAGCCTTATTTGAAATTCTCTTTACCACCGAGCAGCGTGCCAAGATTGAGGCGTGGTTTCATCGCTTGACACTAAGTGATGATTCTACCATCAAGTTGTTCGTTAAACAGTTTAAAAAAGCAGAATATAACAGCATTTATCAGCTGTTATTATGGATTGAATATGCTAAGCATTTAAAAGATGAAGAGTTGCTATTAGAAAGTCAAGCGGATTTTGAGAGTTATATTAAAGAAGTGGCGATATTGTCTGTGTAAGTTCTTTAGATGATTTTAAATCAAAAAATCCGCACCAACTGAGTGCGGATTTTTTGGTGGGGTGAGTGATTATTTTTTCTCTTCACGCACTTTATTGATAAGAAAATCAACCACTTGAGTAACTTTGGCATCTTCACCTGTTACCACATATTTGCCATGTACCACTACTGCAGGTACGCCTGTGAGTTGATAGTTCTTTGCCCCTGATTTCGAACGTTCTATCTTGGTGGTAACGGCAAAAGAATCAAAGTTGGTGTTAAATTTGGCTTTGTCCACACCCTTACTGGCGTACCAATTGGCAAGGCTTTCCTTGGATTGGTCTACACGCTTGCCTTCTTTATGAATGGTGTCAAACAAAGCTTGATGGGTTTTTTCTTCAAAACCCATCAGCTGAGCGGCGTAGAAACCACGTGCAGGAATTTCCCAAGTGCGATTCATGGCGGCAGGCGTGCGGAAGAATGCCACGTCTTTAGCACGAGTTTTTGCCCATTTTTGCATGTGCGGTTCTAAGGTGTAACAGTGCGGACAGCCATACCAGAAAAACTCACGCACCACGATGACATCACCAGCGATTTTCTCAGGATTGGGGAGTACTTTGTAGTCTTTGCCTTCAACAAAGTTGGCGTGAGCCATGCCAGATAGACCCACAGCAAGGGTAAGAGTGGTAATTTTTAGGGCGTTTTTCATAAAAAATCCTAGTGTTGTCATAAAGCTGTTCAGCTCAGTTAAAGTCACAAGATGAAAAGGGGGAAATAAAAATATCGCATAGTTTAACTTATTTTTGCCCAAAGTAGGTAATAGAATTCTTAATAAAGCGTTGTATTGTGTAAATTTTTCTCAAATCTGCCTAAAATTTTATCAGATTCTTGTTTGCTGATGGCATGAAGCTGGGACAAAATGGCAAAACACAAGGGAATCAGTGGCAAAAAATCCCCTAAAATGATAAGATAGGCAAAGACTTTATTTGGAAAAAATCACATGTCAGCACATCACGCTAATCAAACTCAGTTTCATCACGACACCAACGCCGACTTTGACGAGATTGGTAAATTTACTCGCCTGGCTGATGAATGGTGGAACAAAGAAGGGGCGTTTAAGTCCTTGCATGACATCAATCCTTTACGTCTAAACTGGATAGAAGATAAGGTCAAAGAGCAATACGGCACGACCTTGGCAGGCAAAAAAGTCTTAGATATTGGCTGTGGCGGTGGGATTTTGTCGCATTCTATGGCGGTGCGTGGTGCTGATGTGCTTGGCGTGGATTTAGGGAAAGAGAATTTGCAAGCAGGGCAAATCCATGCCGAGCGGACAAGTATGACGGATACACTTATCTTTCGCTGTGTGTCAGTAGAAGCATTGGCGGATGAGGAAGCGGGCACTTATGATGTGGTAACTTGCATGGAAATGCTCGAGCACGTCCCAAATCCGCAGTCCATCATTGACGCTTGCTTTAAGCTACTCAAACCAAACGGCGTGTGTGTGATGAGCACCATTAACCGCAATCCCAAGTCATATCTGTTTGCCATCGTTGGGGCAGAATATGTGCTCAATCTGGTGGATAAAGGCACGCACGACTGGCATAAATTCATCACCCCTGCTGAGCTTGACAAAATGGCGACCAACGCAGGGTTTCATCGTCAAGACATCACAGGACTACACTATAATCCCATCACCAAACGCTATTGGCTGTCTAACAAAAATGTGGACGTGAATTATATGATGGCGTTTAAAAAGACGGCGCAATAGGGGGCTGATGATGACAAATAACAAAGCCATACTCTTTGACCTAGACGGTACACTCATTGACACCGCCCCTGATTTTATTCGTATCATCAAGCAAATGTGCCAAACCTATCAACACCCTTGTCCCAGTGATGATGACATTCGTAGCCAAGTATCGGCAGGGGCAAGAGCGATGGTTAAGCTGATGTTTGGCGATGAACTGCACAATGTCAACGATGACGACCCCAAACTGCTTGGCTATCGTCAAGAATTTTTGGATTTATATGAAGCGGACATTTGTGTGGACAGTCGGCTGTTTGCTGGGTTTGATGAATTTTTGACCACACTGGAGCAACAAGGCGTGCCGTGGGGCATTGTTACCAATAAGCCCAGATATTTGGCGGTGCAATTACTTGAAAAATTGGCACTGGACAAACGCTGCTCGGTATTGGTTTGCCCCGATGACGTCAAGCACACCAAGCCCGACCCCGAAGGCTTACTGATGGCGTGTCAGACGCTGGCTGTCAATCCAAAAAACGCCATCTATATCGGCGACCATGTGCGTGATATTGAAGCAGGCAAACGAGCGGGCATGACCACGGTGATTGCCGCATTTGGCTATATTCCGCCAGAAGACAAGGATTTGGACGCATGGGGCGCAGATAACATTGTAGATACACCTGATGAGCTGATTGAGTATGCAATGGCGTGGCTAAACGGCTAGGACTTATCATGAAAAAACGGTTATTTTGTTTGCTGTTTGTTGTTTTGCCTTGGGCTGCCTTTGCCGATGACTTTGAAATCATTACTGTGGTTGATAAAGTACAAATGTCTGCCAACATCAAAGGCGCGATAACTGTCGGTAAAGACTTTCGCCCAACCAATGACCCTGCAAGCACTCTGCGAAAATTTCAAACTCGCATGGATTTTTTGGACGACAAAGGCGTACGACAGTCGGGTTATGTGCTTGGCGTTAGTATTGTGGATTGTCAGGCTCGTACGCATTTACAAGGTCCAATATGGTACTATATAGATGACGATTATCCACCAAGCATCATACCCCCACAAAAACACACCAAGCCATCAAAAACAGCGATGTCTTTTATCCTGCCATCAAACGCATTTGCCATTGGTCATTCTAACATTAAAGAGAGTCCTATGTTTGCTTGCGATTCAAGTTGTGCTCGTGCTAGATTGCCAAAATAAATTGACAAATCGGAAAAACTAGATTAGAATACTACGCATGACTGAATTAAACGAAGTGTTTAGAGCCTTATCAAATGAGCATCGTTTGCAGATGCTTGTTTGGCTAAAAAATCCAGACGCACATTTTCCTATAGACCGTTTGCAATCTGATACACAAGGGTTTGATGGGGGTGTCTGCGTGGGATTGATTGCTGAAAAGTCAGGTTTGGCTCAGTCGGTGGTTTCAAATTATCTGGACATTTTAAAACGCACGGGTCTGATTGAATCTCAGCGTCTTGGCAAATGGACATACTATCGCTACAATGCTCAGGCTGTTATTGATTTTTTGGATTTGCTGGGGCAAGAAATTTAATCAAGGCTCTAGACTATCAAAGTTAAAAATCTCACTTAATCAAACTCCATAAATGGCGTTGTAACTCATCAACATCTTTGTTCCAACGCCATTCACATTCT
>JBHCHC010000105.1:0-4409 GCA_041802645.1 Moraxella sp.
AAATAGGGTAAAGGCTTATCCCCACCCACATCTAAGGTTCGTACCACCAAAGGGCGACCCTCTAATGCCTCAAAAACATGGGCATAATCTGCCATTTGAGTATCAATATCAGGAACACTTTGATGGCTCATGAATACAAGCTCCGTGCGTAGTAGCCCCACCGCTTCTGCCCCACCAGCAACTGCCGCTTTGGTGTCATGCACATTGCCTAGATTTACCGCAATCTCTACTTGGTGATTATCGCGAGTAATGGCAGGTTTGGTGGCATTTTGGGAGGCCTGTTCTTTGCGTGCCAAGAACACCTCTTGTGTTTTTTTGGCATCTGCCACCATCTCATCGGTTGGTGCAACCACAAACCAACCTTGACCGCCATCTAATAACACCCGCTCACCATTATTAATGTCAAGCACACCCTTGCCCGCCCCCACAATCGCAGGTATGCCCAAGGCTCGGGCAACAATGGCACTGTGAGAGCTTGCTCCACCTACTGCTGTCAAAATACCTGCCACCAAAGTAGGGTCAAGTCGTGCTACATCCGAGGGCAGTAAGTCCTCTTTGATGAGCACATAAGGTTCATTTGGAGCTTCATTAACCGTCTGACCTGTTAATTTGACAAGTACTTTTTGTCCAATATCCTTTAGGTCTGCAGCACGTTCGGCCAACAAACGGTTCGCCAAGCCAGCTTGGGTCTTGGCAAGTTGCTCAATGTGAGCATGCCATGCCGCTGCCGCTGATAACCCTTCATCAATGCCATCTTTAGCACCGTGTGTGACCTCCTCATCTTCTAAGAGTGCCGCATGAGCGGTAAAAATCTGAGCAATAGAGGCTTTCTTGGCGGTCTGCACAATCAATTTTAGCTCTTCTTTAACCGCATGGATGGCACTTTGTAGGTCTCTCCATTCACTTGCTTTGTCACCGCCTTGAACAGAATAATTAACACGAACCTCACGCATCACGAACGCCCTACCCACTGCCAAACCCACTGAAGCCGATGTGGCATGCACTCGTTCGCCTTTCATCAGCTTTGTGTTATGAGTGAATTCTGCCACAGTCGCCACTTCATGTTGTTGTGGCACACTCGCCACAGGCATTACCTCCTCTCCTAGTCCTTCGCTGACCGCTTGAGTGAGTCGGGATAAGTAATCAGGAGCATCTGTGTTTGGTTCAGCAATGAATGTTAGGGTCTGACCCTGCACGGCACCCAATGACAGTAGACGTGTTAAACTCTTGGCAGAGACATATGCTCCATTGTCCACCGCCACTTTAATACCACCCGTCGCCATCTTGGCAATCTCTGATAAGGCGGCTGCAGGGCGGGCATGCAAACCATGGGCATTGGGCAGTATCACGCTTGCCGATGGCCATTTTTCCGCCTTATCCGCCCCAAAAAAAGATGCCAATTCAGACAAATTCATGGCAGTCAGTCGATCGTTAAAATCAGTCGACAGTAGTGCATCATAAAGTTTTGATAGCTTGTCTTGATGTACTGTTTTATTGCTGGCAATGACCGCTAACGCCTTGATATTATCATCACCGAGCTTCACCTCTTGACTGGTCACCACCAAAGCAAAGGCGGGCTCAAGTACCAATTCATTGTGCTCAAGGATGGCACAGTATAATGCTTGTGAAAGTTTGGTAAAATTAGCACGAATTCCTGTGATGCTTGTTACCTTGCCTTGCTGTTTTAGTAGATTTACCGCCACGCCATACAGCTC
Source organism: Moraxella sp. (assembly GCA_041802645.1). Lineage (GTDB taxonomy): Bacteria > Pseudomonadota > Gammaproteobacteria > Pseudomonadales > Moraxellaceae > Moraxella. The sequence goes on from JBHCHC010000105.1 coordinate 1,716, forward strand.
ATCCACGTCGCTGACAGATACATCTGTTTTTATCAAATTTTCATGCACGCACAATGTATGTTGTTGATTGCCGTCTAGGGCAGACAGCACTTCATCTGCGGTTTTTGCGTTTTTGATGTTATGCTCAATGTCATCGCCCAAGGCGCGGGTTAACTGTCTTAAAATAGACAAATGCTCATCAGATTTAGCACAAATCCCAACGAGCAAATACACCTTATCCCCTTCATCATTCCACACCACGCCATCGGCAAAATGAAGCAGTCGCACGCCTGTTTGTTGCACAAAAGTTCGTGATGCAGGCGTGCCGTGAGGAATGGCAATACCTTGCCCTAAGTACGTACTACTCTGAGTTTCTCGCTCTTTTAGTCCCGTCAGATAATCAGGCGTGGCAAGATTGTCGTCGCTGAATACTTTGGCAAGTAGTGATAATGCCTCATCTTTATGGGCAGCCTGTGCATTCATATGCACGTCTGTGGTGGAGAGATTTAACATAGATGTCCTTAAAAGGATGGGGGATGCTGATGGATATGGTTTCATCGCCTACTTAAAATATTTAACAATGATTTAAGTTGGCTTTTCTCATTTTTGCTTATAAAACACCGAATTTTCATCGCTGTATCAAATACTTGTTGATATCTTCATATTAACTGTAAAATTTTTCTTAAAAGTCTTGTTATCTGCCTTATTTGATGACACACATGAAATGTCAATACACCCTAAGAGAGGCACCACAAAAACATGAAAACAACTGACAACAAAAACGGATGCATCCATCATGTAGGGTACTTAGGTGGATTTTTGTGATTCATCTTTTATTAAAATAAACCAACCGATAAACACATCCAAACTTACAGATTAAATAACAACATGATTAAAATTGTTTTTGGATGTTTTTTAGGGAAAATCTAGCCAAATGAACTTTTGCAAGACATATAATAATGGCAAGTAACTGATTTTAATATAAAAATATTTTTATGATAAATCGCTGCCAGACAAATAAAATTCCGACAATTGTACCATTATTTTTAAAAAAATAACACAAAAAAAGCAAATCAAATGATTTGCTTTTTGACATTAAACTAACCCCATCATTTATAAAATGGGCTTGGTGAACGCAAGTATTAAGATACCTCCATAGGCGATACCTGCCACCAACATACCTGCCTTTTTCTGATTTAAGGAGGGGTGGCGTAGTGCCTTCATGCTGGCAGAGATTGCAACGATGAGCAACACGGTTTTGGCAATCGCCCAATGCTGAGCACCTGCCACTTGCCATAATTGCCATAGCAAATACGCACCGCTGCCAACCAGTAGCAGATAAATGAGGTGGCTAATACCAATAAACGCTCGGGGCAATGATGATTGACCCTTAGTTAAGATGATACCCGCTTGATATAAGAACAGTCCAATCGTCAAAACCGCCATAAGTAGATGTAAATGTTTCATAGCATAGCTCGCTCAGTCATCACACGTATAAGACTTCAACAATCTCATACTCCGCCAGACCGCTTGGGGTTTGAATTTTAGCTTCATCCCCTTCAGATTTACCAATCAATCCTTTGGCAATGGGGCTGCCCACAGAGATTTTACCAACTTTAACGTCCGCTTCGTCCTCGCCCACGATTTGATAACGTTTTTGTTCGCCTGTGTCCACATCCTCAATCACCACGGTCACGCCAAACACCACGCGTCCATCTTGAGGCAGTGTTGTTGGGTCAATCACCTGTGCACCACCAAGTTTTGCCTCAATATCACGGATGCGAGCCTCTGAGAGTCCTTGCTGTTCCCGAGCAGCGTGATATTCGGCATTTTCTTTTAGGTCGCCATGCTCTCTCGCCTCAGCGATGGCAGCGGTAATACGTGGGCGTTCAACGGTTTTTAATTGTTTTAGTTCTGCCTCCAAAGCAGCGTGTCCTTGCGGAGTCATGGGATAGCGTTGCATATTTTTCTCCTAGTCATAAGTAAACAAATAGCTAAAAACACCACGCCAAATGGAGTGGTGTTTTTAGTTGCCAAATCAATAATAACTTATTATACCGCCTATTTTGGTGAATGACAAGCTATTTGTCAGTGATGAACTTTCATTGTAAATTTAGCCGTGCTTATCAAGCCATCGCCATCGACCGCTCGCTGATACCACCCTAAAGCCAACGTGTCGCAAACATCATACCAAAAAAACCTGTTAAAAATCTGATTTGGCTAGAGTATTTAACACCGCACGCACCTTAAGAAAAAAATATTGGATATTAAATGATGAGTATGTTTTTGGCGAAAAATAAACCAAAAAGACTTCTCATCCAATCATCTTTTGATTGTACAACAAACCAAAAATCCCACAAAAAATGCTTGACCTTGATGCATGATGGTGTATAATACCTTCAATTTCGGGGACGTGGCGAAATTGGTAGACGCACTGGATTTAGGTTCCAGCGGGGCGACCCGTGAGAGTTCGAGTCTCTCCGTCCCCACCATGTTTTATAATAACCCAACCATCATCATGGCTGGGTTTTTTTGTTTTTATGTTTGTCTTGATAAATTTTAGATGCATTTTAAAGTTGTGCTTAATATAGCTTATTTCAATAGACCCACTGCGAAATAAAAACCTATGCTATACTACCACCACTTCACACACCAACAATGCCCAAATCAACCATGCGATACGAAACCTTACAACACTACAACAACCAAACCTTC
>JBHCHC010000106.1:0-8396 GCA_041802645.1 Moraxella sp.
ATATATCCTTGTAAGTTTTGCCATATAAAGATAAAGGTTTTAATGATAAATACTCAACACATCCTAGGATATTTTTTTGTAAGATGATTGGCTTTGTCTGTTTTTACACCAAAAAGTCATGTCTACTGTAATTTTAGCACCAATACCCAGTTTTGTTGATTTAGATTACACATCGCCTCATTGCTTGGCGTGCACGGATAGTCTGAATCTTGGGCGAATATAACCCTGCCTTGTGCATCCCTCATCATCTTACGCAGCATAACCGCATGAAGTACATTCCCCCCAACCAGCCAAACCTCACGACTGCTCTCATCGCTTTTTACCACAATATCACAGTGTGCTGGCAATCCTGACGAATATGCCATCAAATAATTCACCACACCCTGATAATCTTTAATCATCTCACGACTGCTGCCTCGTACATAGCACAACATATCACCCTGACTGATGGGCGTAACCAAAGGATCTGCCACACGATAATCGCCATGACCTAGCCATGAATGGCGAATATAATCAAAATGCCTAGGCGATGCATAAAAATCCACGCCCGCCTGCTTCATCACATAAGATACGAATGCCGCTGACCACGCTACATCACTGACAAAGGCTCGGCAGATGTTACTGCTGACGTTATCCGTTCTATCTGCCTTGTTACAACGATGATAAGGCAAATCCCTATCAAGTTCTGCCAACGCCCCACTATCACGCCAATAAGCCACCACACGCTCCCACACAAGTGAGCCATCTGGTAGTCGAGTGTTTTCTGCTTCATAATGACTATATTTGGCAATATGTCCCTCTGTGGTGATGAAAGGCTCATCCCATGCCTTATGTTCTCGCAAGGCGATGCTGACGATGCGTTCAGCTTTGGGTGTATCAGAGGTAAAAACTGGTGTGGGCGACTGCCATAAGTCTACTGTTAGGGCGGGATGACTGACACAGGCTGACAAAGAGCTTAATGTGATGATGCCAAATAAAAAACGCCAGTATTGTTGCATAAGACTGTCCGTGTTTTGTAATTTTGGGTATTCTAACATACATTTGATGAAGGATTTAGATTTATGATGAAAAACGCTCAAATCCCTTTCATTTACCGTTTAAGCTTGCTATACTAAATCATGAGTTGGTCTACTCATAAGTGTGTGTAGACATTATTTAAGGCATTTTATGAACATCATTATCTTAGGCGGAGGCGTGATTGGTACGACTACCGCTTATTATCTTGCCAAAGCAGGGGCAAGTGTTACCCTTATTGACCGTCAGCCTGATGTTGGCATGGAGACCAGTTTTGCTAACGCAGGTCAAATCTCACCTGGTTACTCCACTCCTTGGGCAGCTCCAAAAATCCCTCAAAAAGCCATCAAATGGCTCATGCAGAAACACGCTCCTCTTGCCATCAGTCCTGACGGTACAGGCTTTCAGCTGTCGTGGATTTGGCAAATGCTCCAAAACTGTAATGCCAGTCGTTACCAAATTAACAAAGAACGCATGATGAGAGTTTCTGAATACAGTCGAGACTGTATCCGTGCCATGCGTGATGAAATCGGAATCAGCTACGAACATCGTACAGGTGGAGTGCTACAGCTGTTCCGTACACCCGCCCAAATACAAGCGATGAAACTTGACACTCAGGTCTTGTCCGAGTGTGGCGTACCTTATGAGGTTTTGGATAAAGATGCCTTGTTATCTGCCGAGCCTGCACTGATTCATGCTACCGCACCACTACTGGGAGGACTTCGTCTACCCAATGATGAAACAGGCGACTGTCATTTATTTACTAAACGTTTAGCTAAGCATTGCCAATCCCTTGGTGTTCAATTTGCCATGAATCAGACAGTGGATAGACTCATGTTTGAGGGCAATCGCATTGTGGGCGTACAAGCGGGCACCAAGACATATCAAGCTGATGCTTTTGTGATGGCGATGGGCAGTTATAGCCGTACCATGCTTGTGCCACTTGGGCTAAAATTGCCTGTCTACCCTGTCAAAGGCTACTCCTTGACCATACCGATTGTGGATGAGAGTAAAGCTCCTGTTTCTACCGTACTTGATGAGACTTACAAGATTGCCATTACTCGCTTTGATTCTCGCATTCGTGTGGGTGGCATGGCAGAGTTATCAGGCTTTGACACCTCCTTAAAGCCTGCTCGTCGTGAAACACTCGAAATGGTTACACGTGAGTTATTTGATGGCGGAGACCTTAGCCGAGCTGAATTTTGGACAGGGCTACGCCCGATGACTCCAGACGGTACGCCCATCATTGGTAAGACCCAATTTGATAATCTGTTCATCAATACAGGTCATGGCACACTGGGTTGGACGATGGCGTGTGGCTCAGGAAAGCTACTGTGTGACATCATCACAGGCCGTCACACTGACATTTCATTAGAGGGGCTGGACTTAAACCGTTATCATTAACTCCAAACCAGATAAGCAATACCTCAAATCAATCACATTTCATACAAATCAATTTTACTTTTCAACTGGTCATTTTCAAGGTCATGTTCAATAAGGAGCTTTTATGAACCAAATCACCAAACTAGACAGCAATGAGGTCATCACCGAAATCGCCATTCATCAAGGCGTGGTCTATTTGGCAGGGCAAGTACCCAATGATGACAGCCTAGACATCACAGGACAAACTCGTGAAGTTTTGACAAACATTGACAAAGCCCTTGCCAGAGCAGGCACGGATAAATCTCGCTTACTTACCGCACAGGTGTTTATCAAAGATTTGGCAGATTTTGATGCCTTTAATGTTGAGTATAAAGCGTGGATAGCTGGCAATGTACCACCCACACGAGCAACCATCCAAGCTCATTTGATCAATCCAAAATGGCTCATTGAGATTGTGGTGACAGCAGCGGTTTGAGTTGTGATAAAGGGCAACTGTGTATGACAACTGCCCTTTTAATGATTCATCACATCAACCATCATGCCTTATTTTGACGCTTTTTAAGAGCTCTGCCAAGGTCCATCCTGCATCGCTCGTTTTCATAAACTGCTCACCAATCAAAAAATGATGAATACCATGCTCTTGCATCAAGTGGATATCATCCACGCCATGAATGCCACTTTCAGTAACAACCAGTGCATCATCACCCAATGCTTGACGTAATTTATTTGCCAAACGAATGCTGTTTTGCAAGTCCACTTCAAAAGTGTTTAGATTGCGGTTATTGATGCCATAAATATTATGAGGTGATGTTGGTAATGCTAAGGCTCGTGCCAGCTCCTCATCAGTATGGATTTCAATCAAGACATCCAGTCCATACTCCAAGGCTGTTTTGTGCAGACGTGCCACCATTTCATCATCTAAACACGCCATGATGAGTAAAATACAGTCCGCTCCCAATGCTGCCGACTCTACAATTTGATACTCATCAATCATAAAGTCTTTACGCAGCACGGGTAATACACAGGCGTTTTTGGCTTGTACCAAATACTCGTCTGCCCCCTTAAAATACTCCTTATCGGTCAGCACCGACAAACAAGTCGCCCCCGCCCTATCATAGCCGATGGCAATCGCCACAGGGTCAAAGTTTTGGCAAATGATGCCTTTAGACGGGCTGGCTTTTTTGATTTCACTGATGACACCGATATTGCCGTCTTGTATATTGACCGCTCGCAAAGCATTGGCAAAGCCACGCGGTGTATGGGATTTAGCCTTTTCTTGCAACACAGCTAGACTGGTTTTGTCTTTAGCAGCAGCAACCTCAGCGTATTTGGTGGCGATAATTTTTTGTAAAATGGTGGGTGTGGACATAAACTTTCCTTAAATCTTTATGAATGAATAACCATCAAAACAATCATGGACATACATCAGCATAACATCAGATAAGATAAAAACAAACAACATCATCTAGGGCGTATTGACATTTTAATTTGAGTGAAAATTTAGATAAATCTCCCCTCTTGTTAGATCATAAACGTAAGTAATATCATCATGTTGATAAGCTTATTAACGGTAAAGGCAAACACCAGCTTATTTTTACCAAAAGAAACCTATCCTTCAGTATTTTTCTTAGGGTGTATGAAATGTCAACACATCCTAATGCAACCACCAAATCTTGGCGGAATCATGAACCCTAAAAAGACTGAGTCGCATTAGCAAATTCTTGTAGTTTTTCCCACGCCTTTTTAGTTTGTAGGGTCGCTTTAGCAAGCATCACGCCCTCTTTGAAGCTGCTGGTCTGCCCTGCCAAATACAGGCTCGCTCCTGCATTTAATGCAATGATGTCTTGGGCTTTTTGGATGCGTGGATTTTCTGATTTTCCTTGCAGAGCATCTTTAATCAGCTCAAAACTCTCCCGTGATGAGCTGATGGACAGCCCATCTAGCGACTGTATGTCTATGCCCACCTCTGTTGGGCTGATGCTAAATGTGCGAACTTGCCCATTCTTGTATTCAGATACGGTGGTTGGTGCAGCAAGACTGATCTCATCCAAACCATCATCTGAATGCACCACCCACACATGACGACCTCCAAGCTGCCCCATAACATGAGCGAGTTTTTCGCATAAATTTACATCATACACCCCAAGTAGAGTATTTGGCACGAACGCTGGATTGGTTAAAGGTCCCAATAAATTAAAAATCGTGCGGATTTTTAACACACCACGCACCGCTTTGGCGTGTCTCATGGCGGGATGATGATGAGGAGCAAACATAAAGCAGACCCCTGTCTGCTTAGCACACTGAGCAACTTGTATGGGGTTTAGTGATAAATTGACGCCTGCGGTTGTCAGTAAGTCAGACGCCCCCGAACTGCTTGACACGCCTGTACTGCCATGTTTGGCAACAACCCCGCCACATGCTGCCACAACAAAAGCAGATGCCGTGGACACATTAAATAGGTTTGCTCCATCACCTCCTGTTCCTACAATGTCCACCGCATTATCCATCTCCAACTTCACAACATGGGCGAAAGAACGTAAGACACGCACTGATGCGGTCATCTCATCCACGGTCTCGCCTTTAATACGCCAAGCAGTGAGAATGGCGGAAAATAACACATCAGGACAACTACCCGTCATGATGAGCGTCATGAGTGTGGTGGCATCCTTGACGCTCAAATCATTGCCATTAACCAACGTGCTCAAAATTTTTACCAAAAAATCATGAACCTCATGATCCTTTTTTAAAGTCATTTCTTCTTTCATGAAACAATTACTCAAAAACAGTTATTCATTAAAATCGATTAACATCACACCACCACAGGCAGTTCATCATCACCAAGTACCGCCAACCCACAGCGAATTAAAAAGTTATTAAATAACTGATGACCATGTGCACTTAATATGGACTCTGGATGGAATTGCACGCCTTCAATATCAAGAATTTTATGACGTACTCCCATAATTTCTGCCATCGTGCCATCTGCTTTTTGAGTCCACGCTGTGATTTCCAAGCAGTCTGGCAGCGTGGCTTTATCAATGACAAGCGAATGATAACGCACCATTGGTACAGGGTTTGGTAAGTTCTTGAACACACCCACGCCTTGATGATACACCTCTGAGAGTCGCCCATGCATGACCTCGCCTGCCTGCACGACATCACCGCCAAAAGCCTGTCCAATGGCTTGATGACCCAAACACACCCCCAACATCGGAATCTTGCCACCAAAATGCTTTAAAATCGGCACGGTTACTCCCGCCTCATTAGGCGTGCAAGGACCTGAGCCTAAGATAATGGCTTTTGGGGCAAGAGCCTCGATCTCATTTAGACTGATTTCATCATTACGTTTGACGATAATATCCTGCTTTAACTCACCAAAATACTGTGCAATGTTATAGGTAAAACTGCAATAGTTATCTATCATTAAAATCATTTTTAAAATATCCTGTTGATTTAGCTAAGTATTTTTGATGGTGGTAAAATACTACCTAGCATCTTACTCAAAAAATAAAAAGCATACTCATGTGCTGAGTGTGCTTTACCAATTTGCCGATGCGTCTTTGTGCTGTTTTACCCTAAGAATGGAGCGACACCTTGATGGTTATGGTATTTTACCACTCTTTTATTATCTGTCAAATATTGAACAGACTCCTTTTATATGTCATGTCTAAATTTTATTTGACTTTATATTGGGATGATTTTTTTAGGGTTAGCCATTACCATGAAAGATGTATTTAAAGCCGCTGTAAAAAGGATTTTATGGCATTTCTCAATTTTAAAATCTTAAACATATTAGGTTTTTTATTTGCCGGCTTGTCTTTTGCATATGTGTCAGAAATGACAAAGCTTGTACACTAACTCATCATCACACAAAACAGCGTCCATAAAAACACCCAACGCCCAAGCCAAGCATTTTGGCGAAAAGCACTAAAACAACTCAGCCTCTCTTTGTGTTGAATAAGTCCATACTGCTTTATGATCATGGCGACCACAGGAATAAACCCCAACCACGTCAGCATGCCCATCGCTTGATAAAAATAATAACCATAAATCACCGCCATCAGCACAACAAAACATGCTTGCAACGCCATAATGATGACCACATCATGTCGACCAAATAAAATGGCGGTGGACTTAACTCCAATCTTTACATCATCATCACGGTCGCACATTGCATACTCAGTGTCGTATGCAACCGTCCAACACATATAAGCCACAAAAACAAGCCATCCCCACACATCGGGGCGAGCAGGCAGATTTGCTTGGGCAAAAACTGCCACATAAGCCATCGGCACTGCCCAACCAAATGCCATTGCCAGCACCACTTGAGGCAGATGCGTATAACGTTTCATAAAAGGATAAATAAACGCCAATCCTACCGCCACAAGCGACCAATAAAACACCTGTATGGGCAAAAAAAACAACAAGCATGCTGACAGTAGCGATAACCCTATGAATGTGACCACTGCTGTCTTTGCAGAGAGCCTGCCATCAGCGAGCGGTCGGTCTTTGGTGCGTTTAACCTGCCCATCCACTTTGCGATCAGCAAAATCATTAATCGCACAGCCAGCAGCACGCATGAACACCGCTCCTAGTGTGAAAATCAGCCACAACTTTAGAGTCGGCAACGTTCCGTGTACACCATGATGCGCCAACAGTAACGCCCAAAGCGTCGGATACAGTAATAACTCCACCCCAACAGGTTTATCAAAACGGGTCAGCTGCAACCATGCGATGACCTTATCTTTTGCCTGCTGATGGAATATATGCGTTGTCATAGAATGATAAAAAAATAAATGTTGGCATATTTTATCATAAAATCACGCTTAAAAATAAAATCTGCCACGATGTTAGCCAGCCGTCCATTCTTTATTATGTAATAATATATCGGTCTTATGTGAAAGCAGCGACATGAATACCCAACCATGCTCCGTTTGTCAAAAGCATTTTTTACCAAATTTGTGTTCTGTATCGATATCCATTCTTTATTTAAAATAGATTGATTGCTTTTTAGGTTATATTAAGAAACTAACACTGTAAATGCAGAAACTTAAAACCATGAGATTGCCTCTTTAATCAACTTACCACCCCAGCAGAATGCATACAGCACATCCGCCATCACAAACACCATTTCACACCCAAAATCCCACTCACACAATCGGCTTTCTGCGATAAAACAAAATTCCTGGTATGGAAAGCCCAAGCACCAATGCCGAGATGACAAAAATCGCCTCAAAAAAGTACGTCATCATGGCAACAAATAGCGTCATATCAAACCCAAAATAACCAATTTGTACCATACTGACCATCGCTTTATACGCCACAATGCCTGGCATAAGAAATATCACACTCGGCACAATCAAGGCTTTGGGTGGTAGCCCATGTTTTTGAGCAAAATACACCCCCAAGAAACTTGGGAACATCGCCCCAAAAAACGTTGCTACCACCAAATGACTGTCAAAGTATAAAAACCCTGCTTTTGTCACAAATCCTAACGCTGTCATGATAAGGCACAAACCAATATAACGTTTTGGCAGAGTAAACATGAGGCACCACCCCAGCGTAATCACACAAGACAGACCCACTTTCGCCAAAAAATCCAATACAGTCAATACCATCACAACCCCCAATGTGGTATTCTAAGCAAAATAAGGGCAATTACAATGCCCACGCACGCCGATAAAGTTAGCATACTGGCGAACATCCATCGTCCCACCCCCATATTAATGTAACCTTTTAGGATGTCCGATAAGGCATTGATGATGGGAAAGCCTGGAACAAGCAATAGCACACTAGAGGCCACCGCAATGTCTGCATTCTCCCCCAGATTTAGAAAGTAAGCCACCGCTCCAAGTAAAGTTGCCACAAAGGCGGTGATGATGACCACCACAAAGGGGTTGAAATGATGTGCTGATAGATAAATACGGGTTCTCATGGCGCAAAAACTCGCCAGCAATGTCACTCCAGCAATGGCAAACCCTCCTCCATTAAGATAGGAA
>JBHCHC010000107.1:0-38044 GCA_041802645.1 Moraxella sp.
AAATTTAACGGTGTTACTGCCAACTTTGAACTACACTTAAAAGAATGTGAATGGCGTTGGAACAAAGATGTTGATGAGTTACAACGCCATTTATGGAGTTTGATTAAGTGAGATTTTTAACTTTGATAGTCTAGAGCCTTGCTATTATCATCGCATGCATGAATGACTGCATTTGATTTAAAATAATTTAATAAAAAATGGCATCATGAACATTTTTAATTTCAATCATCAAAGGAGGCTACAATGAAAGCATTGGTATTAGCAACAGTATTATTTGGCACAATATCTTTGAGTGCTCATGCTAACGAAATGCAAACCCTATATCTCAATGGCGACAAAGGCACAGTGTATAAAATCACCTACAATACCCATGGTGCTGTACTACGCTCATCGAGCGATGTGATTTATTTGGGCAATAGCTGTGACGCCAAATCATCTAAGTATGGTGCAGGCAAATGGTGGTGGGCGAATGGTGGTTGGGCTATTACCTTTGATAGTGGTATAGAGTTAGTATCAGCAGCACGTGCCGACAGTCCTGTCATTACCAATGGACTAAACTGTACTGATTAGTTGTTTTTAGTCCAGGATGTATTTTATCAAGCAAGCCTAGTTCTCTTTGGCTTGTTTTTTGTGGGATGTCATGCGTTTTTGATTTATGTATAAATTTTGGTTGCTGAGGATGGTTTTTTATCTTTTTTTGGGTAGTTAACAAGAATTCATGTCGTTTTTTTTTGAATTTACAAATCAATTTCGTCATCTATGATGCTGCTGTGGTGGCTGATATTCTTACACTACAAAATGACTATTTGGCGCGCAGTCATTATGTCAGTATCAAAACATGGCAAGAGCGCTCACGTTGGTGGAAAATATTGCACGGTTATTTAGTTCATTATTATAGCTGTTGTTCAAAATGTTATATTATAACATATTGATTTTTAATCAAATTGTCATGCCAAATCTTTTTTATTTGTGCTATAGTAGTGATTAAGCCAACAGATGTTTTGTACTGGGTTGGCAGGTATGTTTATTCATATAAAAGCAAGTATTGGATGGCTTGTCTATTAACAATAAGAGCAAACCAACACTAAGCTTTATTCTGTGAACGCACCAAAACTCTTAGCATTTTCACCCATCAATAAGGAAATCACGATGAGCGCTACCATGAAAGCCATGACCTACTACGGCAAAGACGACATTCGTTTCGAAGAGCGTCCCATTCCCACCATCATTGAACCCACCGATGCCATCATTCGCATGACCAAGACCACCATTTGTGGCACTGACCTTGGCATTTGGAAAGGCAAAAACCCCGAAATTGAAGCCACCGCTCGCAGCAAAACTGGCGAGTGGATGGGGCGTATCCTAGGACACGAAGGCATTGGCATTGTAGAAGAAGTCGGCTCTGCGGTCAGCAACTTCAAAAAAGGCGATAAAGTCATCATCTCGTGTATTTCACGCTGTGGCTCTTGTGAAAACTGCCAAAAACAGCTTTATTCACACTGTCGCCAAAATGGCGGCTGGATCATGGGTTATATGATTGACGGCACGCAAGCAGAATATGTGCGTACACCCTTTGCGGACAACTCTTTGTACCACCTACCTGACAGCCTAAACACCGATGTGGCGGTATTTTTGTCAGACGCACTACCAACAGGGCACGAAATCGGCGTGCAGTATGGCGATGTCAAACCGGGGGACACCGTGGCGATTGTTGGTGCAGGTCCTGTAGGTATGGGCTGCTTATTGACAGGTCAGCTGTATTCACCAGCGACCATCATCGTCATTGACACCGATGACAACCGCCTTGCCATGGCAAAAGAAATGGGCGCTACCCACACCATCAACCCCACCAAAGAAGACGCAGTTGCCAAAGTGCTTGAAATCACCGATGGTCGTGGTGTGGACTGTGCGATGGAAGCGGTTGGCATTCCTGCCACTTGGGACATTTGCCAAAAAGTCGTCAAAGAAGGCGGACACCTTGCCAATGTGGGCGTACATGGCACATCGGTCAATTTTGAAATTGAAAAACTGTGGATCAAAAACCTAACCATCACCACAGGTCTGGTCAATGCCAACACCACAGGTATGCTACTCAAAGCCTGCGAGTGTAGCAAACTGCCGATGGAAAAACTTGCCACCCACCATTTTAAATTTGATGAGATGGAAAAAGCGTACGATGTGTTCAAACACGCCGCCGAAACCAAAGCCATGAAAGTGGTGATTGAGTTCTAAATTAAGCGGCAATATCAAAAACCCAAAAGCGTTGTCTTTTGGGTTTTTGTGTTGTGATATTTCATAACAACAAATAACTGTTTGATTTGTCATGGCGATTTAGACAGACATGATTTGCACTAAAAAATCAAAACGGCATATCATCGTCTATGTCGTGTAGTGACGGCTTGGGTGGTGTGATGGTCACTTCTAGCTGTATCTGTGGGTGGTTGGTACGTTTAAAGCCTGTGGATATGATGTGATAATGCGAATGAGGGTGGTCAGGTGCCTCATGCAGGATATCACTGATTTGGGGTAGGCGATGAAAAGCTTGATATAGCCCACGCACGCCAAATTTTTCTATGGCGTTTTTATCGTCGCTTGCCATGTCAGACAGGGCATCCGTGCTGATGCTGGCGGTACAGTGTATCATGGCAAGTTTGTTTTTAAAGGCGACAAAAGGCGATGTCGGGCTGTTTTTTAGAATGTCAATCATCTGTTCTTGGCTGATGTCATCTAGGGTAATGATTTTCCCGATACGTCCTGCCAACTCGTCAGGTAAGCCAAAGGTGGTCAACGCGAGTTGATCATCAGGAGTGTCTTGTCGGGCTTTGGTATTCATAAAACCTATCGGTGTACGCTCATTGCTTTGATGAATGTTAAAGCTGCCACCTAAGATAAAAAGCATGCGGCTGCTGTCAATACCGCCACCTTCACTGTCTTTAACGGGAAAAGGTGTTGTACCTTCGATGATGGTTAAAATCTCAGTCACCAAAGACAGATGGTGTGCTCCCAATGACACACCATCATTGATGAATAATTTATCAAACTCATCAAAAAAAATGACCGAATGTTCCGCCCTCGTAATGTTTTTATTGCTAGATTGTAATAGAGCTGCTCCGATGTCTGCCAAAGTCATACCCTTGTAGCCTGCGTTACTAATACTGGGCGCATTGACTGCCAAAAAATTCACATCAAACATCTGACACAGTTGTTTTATGATATGAGTTTTACCACTGCCCGTTTTTCCAGTTAGAAAAATGGGGGCGGTGCCAGTGTGACTGTTTTGGGCGGGCTTGTCTGCTTTATCGTTGTCGGCGGTATTTTTGCTTTCGATGTCGTTTAGTTTTTTTAAAAACTCATCATCAAAACCGAGAGCTTTGGCAAGTTCGTCAAGAAAGTATTCGTTTTGGGATTGGTATGTTTTGTTTGATTGTCTGTCTTTTTGACTGGTTAAATGATAGAAAAAAACAGTGGAAAGCTCACGTAGGGCATGAGGCTGATGTAGGACATAACGACTTGCTTGCTCAAAGATTTGTTTGGGCGTGGGGATGTCACCACTTATGCTTTGGATATCGTCATGCGTGATGGGCTTAGCATCATCGCATAAGTTCTTGACTAACATGGCAAAGTCCAAGCATTTGGGCTTGCCATGTTCATCTGTTTGCATGGGTAGGTGGAGAATTTTGATAGAGATGGTTGAATTGTTGTTTGACAAAATAACTCCTTGGTAAATAAAATGTCAGACCAGACTAAATGTCTTAACCTAACATCTCTATAAGTTCACCCTCTACCAAATGCATGCTGATGGCTTTGGTGATGTGCACCATGACAAATTTACCAAGCAGCTCATCACCCCCCATAAAAATCACCGAACGTGTGTTATCTGCCGTGCCGTGCAAATAACCATCTCGGCGATTGGCCGGCTCTTCTACTAGCACACGCACCGTTTGTCCGACCATTGCCGAAGTTTTGGCAAAGGTGGATTTTTTGATGACTTCTTGAAAGATTGCCAGTCGCTCTTTTTTGGTGGCAAGGCTGACGTTGTCAGGCAATTCGCTGGCGGGCGTGCCGGGGCGTTTGGAGTAGATAAAACTGTAAGAATGATCAAAGTCTAAGTCTTTGGCAAGCTGCAAGGTGTCATTAAAGTCAGCATCGGTTTCATTGGGAAAACCGATGATAAAATCACTGGATAAATGTAAATCAGGACGAATCTCACGCAGTTTGCGAATTTGCTCTATGTAAATGTCTACCGTATGATTGCGTTTCATGGCGGCTAGGATATTATTTGAACCGCTTTGAATGGGCAGATGCAAATGCGACACAAGTTTTGGCAAGACCTTATAAGCATCAATAATATCATCGGTAAATTCTAAGGGGTGGCTTGTGGTATAGCGAATGCGTTCAATGCCATCAATGTGTGATACATAGTGCAAAAGCTCGCTAAAACGACAAATCGTGCCATCGTCCTTTTCGCCACGATAGCCATTCACATTTTGCCCAAGTAGGTTAATCTCACGCACGCCTTGCTCTGCCAAAGTATCAATCTCAGCAAGTACATCATCTAAGGGGCGAGACAACTCTTCGCCACGAGTATAAGGCACGACACAAAATGAGCAGTATTTGGAACAGCCTTCCATGATAGACACAAATGCCTTGTAGCCTTCCACTTGTGGCTCGGGCAAAAAATCAAATTTTTCAATACTTGGGAAAGATACATCTACCACACCAATGCGGTTTTTGGGAAGCTCACTTTGTTGCTTGGTGGACTTCTCGTACAGTTCTGGTAAGCGATGCAAGGTCTGTGGACCAAAAATCATATCAACATAAGGAGCACGCTTTTGGATGTTGTCACCTTCTTGGCTTGCCACACAGCCACCAACACCAATAATGAGATTAGGGTTTTTTTCTTTGAGTTTACGCCAGCGACCCAGCTCAGAGAATACTTTTTCTTGGGCTTTTTCACGGATAGAGCAGGTATTCATCAAAAGCACGTCCGCTTGCGAGATATCATCCGTGACCACCATGCCATGACTGTCGCCCAAGACATCCCCCATTTTTTGGCTGTCGTATTCGTTCATCTGACAGCCTTGGGTGACGATAAAGACTTTTTTAGGGGAGTGAAGTTGTGTTGATTGGGCTTGTGCTGACGGTTCACCGATGTTGTATAATTGACTTGTAACTGTTTGCGTTACTTTGGATTTAGTATCAGTTTTGGGGTTAAAGGTTTGAGCGGTCATGGTTTTCTCCAAGGGCTTACAAGATAGGGGTAAAACTCACCATTATAACACGCAATGCTTTATTTGGTGCGACCAAGATGCTTAAAACGAGCATACCGATTAAAATTTACAACTTTTATACAACCGCCTAAATGAGTTGCAAAGTTACTTTGGTAAGCTAACCCATATTTTTGACTTAATTTTATGGGGGTTATCATGCAAAGCATGCATCACAAGACAAAACGCTCTCTTTGTTTTTCTACCTTGGCTCTATCGGTGCTAGGAGCATCATTGGTGGCGTGTGCCAATGCTCAGGATTATAGCCATGACAGTAGCATCTATCAGTTTCTAGAAGCTGAACGTCAAAAATCCAATGCCAACGCCATGTATCAGTATGAGCAAAGCATGCAGGGATCATTGTTTGCCATGTATCCAACTTATTGGCGTTTAAATAATGACTTGTCTTACCAAGATCCAAACACCATTAATGGTTTTGTAAGGCAGCACCCCAATCACGTAATTAGTGAAAAACTTGTGGCGGACTATGCTGAGGAAAAAGCACGGCAGGGCGACTATGTCAGTGTGCGGGCAGTGGCAACAAACATCCAAAATGCTGATGCCTCCGAGGCCTGTGCCATCGCTCTTGGTTATAATGGAATTAATGACGTTCGTGCCTTAGAACAAAAAGAAAATGTTTGGTTAAACACTCGCATTGATAAATCTTTATGTGACAAACTGGCATTAGAGATGGGCAACAACCATCACATCACTCGCACTGACCGCCATGAACAGCTCATTCGTATGATGAGAATTGACCGCCGTCAGCTATCTTCAAAAAACCCTCCTTTGGATAAGAGCGCAGATATCGTCAATTTGGCAAGACAGTTAAATTTGCCAATAGATTATGGGACACTTGCGAGTATTCGCAACAATCCTAACGGGTTTTTTAGCCAATTTAATGCCATGCCTTACAGCGAGGCCAACCAGTACTTATACGTTTATGCCATCAGCCAGCTTGCGCACCGCTCATATTGGGAGGCAAGCACACAGCTAAATTATGACATTAATACCGATAATGCCCGCCAGCAAAGACAGCTATCTGACATGGCACGTCGTTATGCGTGGCGAAGCATCGCTGTCAAACGCATGAATATGAATACCGATGATGGCTTTAATGCCGAGGCGGTCAATTGGTTTAGGGCGTCTTTGGGTGAGCCGTGTAACTTTGAGGAAGCTGAGGATTATGCACAGGCAGCGATTTATTTTGGACAATGGGCAGATGTGGTGAATGCTGTAGGAGCGATGAGTAAGACCAAGGCGGGCGAGAATGTTTGGCAGTATTGGCTTGCTCGTGCTTATGAGCAGACAGGCAGGATGGGGCAGGCACGTCAAATTTACCAAAATCTAAGCAAAAATCTTGATTATTACGGACTACTTGCCCGTGACAGAATGGGTATGAGCCTTGGTGCTAATGACATCGGAGGCATCGCCATGCCGAACATCAGTGGGCGTGACATGGGGCGAATCATGCAAAACCCAGACTTCGCTCGTGCCTTTAAGCTCATGGAAAACGGAGCGAGTATGGAGCACATTCAGCGTGAATGGAACTGGGCAGTGCGAACAACCACTAAAGCAGGCGACCACAATTTGGTACTGGCTGCCGCTAAAAAAGCCCATGACATGGGTGTGTATAGTCGCAGCATTCATGCCATTGACAGTTCACCCATTCGTGCCTCTGCCATCAGCCATCCTACACCATATCAGCACAACATCATGAATCATAGCCGAAGTGTGGGCATTGACCCTGCTTGGGCATTTGGCATCATCCGTCAAGAGAGTCGTTTTCAGCCTAATGCTCGTTCGGGCGTGGGAGCAGGAGGGCTCATGCAGATCATGCCGGGCACGGCAAAGATGATTGCTGGCAAAATTGGTGGTAGCGGCAATGCTAATGACCCCGATACCAACATTCGCTATGGCACGTGGTATCTGTCTGATAAAGCTCGTGATTTTAATGGACAAATTGCTCCTGCCACTGCTGCTTATAACGCAGGTACGACACCAGCTCGTAAATGGCTACCCAAACATGGCACCATCAGTGCCGACCAGTATGTAGAGGCCATTCCTTATGGTGAGACACGCGAATACGTCAAGCACGTCATGGAAAATGCTACCATCTATGGGGTGATTTTGGGTAACTATACACCCATCAGCCAACGCATGGGAACAGTGTCGCCTTCGTGGTAAGGGACTGACTGTCCTGCACTTAACAAAAAAATGGTCAAACATCGCCTTTTTTGATGGTGCGTTAATGTTTTCGTGCATGATTTTGTTAAGTGCCTTACTAATGTGGTCAGCCTTAGACAGACCTATCTATTCATTCATTCAAAGAGAGTTGCCATGTTTTTTGTCAGAACAACCAATGAATTTAACATTCATCAAGCCAAACTTATCGCTCATAGGATATTAGACTGGAATCTTAAACACCATCAACTGACCGATGACCAAGTTGCCAAACTTACTTATATTGTGACACCCACCTTAGAGCGTGGACAGCATGAGCATGAGATTCGTCAGCTGTGTGCTGAACTGCAAGAGACATTACGCCTAAAAGACGATAAAGGGCATGAACTCAGATTTATGGTAGATGATGAGCAAGGCTATCTATACCTTGGCGACGAAGCTGGACTGGCAGAAGCTAGGCTATTAAACGATTGATATGAGCCTCCCAAAACAGAGATGTTTTTGGGGTGCTCATCGGAAAAAGTCTTTGCCAATCGCCCAGAAAATATGCTAAACTAGGGCGATTTTGCTGTCTTGTAAATGGTTTTGAGATGGCAGAATTGGTCACATTCTACTCTCATTTGGCGTGATGACACGCCCATTTTTTAAGGACAATCTCATGAACAAACAACCCGTTCGTGTTGCTGTTACTGGTGCAGCAGGTCAAATCGGCTACAGCCTGCTATTTCGTATTGCGTCAGGTGAAATGCTAGGCAAAGACCAACCTGTGATTTTGCAGCTATTAGAAGTGCCTGTTGAAAAAGCCCAGCAAGCCCTACAAGGCGTGATCATGGAACTGGATGACTGTGCCTTCCCACTGCTGGTTGATGTGATTGGCACTGATGATCCTAATGTGGCATTTAAAGACGCTGATTATGCCCTATTGGTTGGTGCTCGCCCTCGTGGACCTGGTATGGAGCGTGCTGACCTACTTCAAGAAAACGCCAAAATCTTTACCGTTCAAGGTAGAGCCCTAAACGATGTGGCAAGCCGTGATGTTAAAGTCTTAGTTGTGGGTAACCCTGCCAATACCAACGCTTACATCGCCATGAAGTCAGCGCCAGATCTACCTGCCAAAAACTTCACCGCCATGCTGCGTCTTGACCACAACCGTGCCTTGACCCAAGTCGCCAAAAAAACTGGTAAAGCCGTTAAAGACATCAAAAAACTGACCGTTTGGGGTAACCACAGCCCAACCATGTACGCTGACTACCGTTTTGCCACCATTGATGGCGAAAGCGTCAAAGACATGATCAACGACCAAGAGTGGAACGCCAACGTATTCTTGCCTACCGTAGGCAAACGTGGCGCCGCCATCATCGAAGCTCGTGGCTTGTCATCAGCAGCTTCTGCCGCCAACGCCGCCATTGACCACATGCGTGATTGGGCGCTAGGTACCGATGGCGAGTGGGTAACCATGGGTATCCCATCTGATGGTTCTTATGGCATTCCTGAAGGCGTGATGTTTGGTTTCCCTGTCACCACCGAAAATGGCGAATACAAAATCGTTCAAGGACTAGAGATTGACGATTTTAGCCAAGAGCGTATCAACATCACCCTAAAAGAGCTCACCGAAGAGCGTGATGCAATTGCACATTTGCTGTAATCTGTTAAAAAGCATCTGAAAATAAAAACACCTTTTGTAATGACAAAGGGTGTTTTTTTATAACTAAAAGTTTTGTAATTTTTAAAAATCATTCATTTTATTTATAAATAAAGTCCAATTATACTTTCTTTTACTTATCGTCAGTTGATATGGTAAAGGAGTAATAAATGAATACCTACAGTCATCATGCCGTCAATCAGGCACAATATCAGGATAAGTTTACTGCCTATGCAACAAGTGCTGTTCATGCTCAAGGAGTGGAATTTGACAAAATGCACGCTTTGGCGCAACGCGAGCAAGTACGCCATGTCTTGGATTTGGGTTGTGGCGGTGGTCATGTCAGCTATCAATTGGCTGATGTGGTAGAGTCGGTGGTGGCTTATGATTTGTCTGATAAGATGGTGCACAATGTGGTCACCACCGCCAAGCAAAAAGGCTTGAGCAACATCGTAGGGCAAGTAGGCTCAGCAGAGCAGATGCCTTTTGCTGATGGCGTGTTTGATATGGTGATAAGTCGTTATTCGGCACATCATTGGCATAGTGTGACCAATGCGATGGATGAAATTTATCGGGTGCTTGCACCAAGGGGCAGGGTGGTGATGGTAGATGTGTTGGGCATGGAGAATCCTGTACTCAATAATTTTTTGCAAACCATAGAAACCATTCGCGACCCTAGCCATGTGTGTGATTATTCCTTGTCGCAGTGGCTGTCTTTGGCGGAGCGTGCACAGTTTGTGGTGGAGTGCGTGGAAAAACAGCGCCTATCGCTCAATTTTGCTGAGTAGACGGCATGAATGCAGACACCGAGTGTCTGTCAGGAGGTGATTCGCTCGTTGCAATATCAGGCAAGTGACATGGTCAAGACATATTTTGATATTCAAGCAGATGGCAGCTTTGAGAGTGATGTCATGTATTTGCAATTGGTTAAACTTTCACCTACATGAGAGATTAACGTTCATCAATGGTGTATCTGTCGTGTATCTGTTTACATTTATACAAAAATAAGCACATAAAACACACAATGCACCACCTAAATTTTGTTAGAATGAAAACAGATTTATTTTATTGATCAATTTTTCACAACTAGGAGAATGCTATGCTAGACAATGCTGACCACACCATGAATGACCTATTTGCTCAGTTAGGCCTGCCAAATTCTGATAGCGAAATTGAAGCATTTATCCAAGCCAATCAACTGCCTGAAGAGGTCAGCCTAAAAGAAGCTCCATTTTTCGATGAGCAGCAAAAGATGTTTATTCGTGAAGAGTGGAAATTAGACGCGGTTTGGGCGTTGGTGATTGATGAGCTAAATGCTCGCCTGCACGTAGACAATAAACCTTCTGAATCCTCTTAAAATTAAAATAAACTCAAGACATCATGATGTCAAGCACCGTCTTTTGGCGGTGTTTTTTCTTTTTGGAATATGTAGTCCAAGATAGGGAATATCATTTTTTAGGAAATTTTTGCGATAATCGCCCCGCTTTTATCATCATTTGGAATAAGGGTAATTTCATGTTATCACAATTTGACAATAACGACTGGATTATCATCATCTTTTTTGTGCTCGGAGCGTTATTGCATGGCATCACGGGGTTTGGCTATCCGATTGTCGGCACAGCAATTATTGCCAGTTTTTATGAATTAAAAGTGGCGGTGGCGATGGTGGTCGTGCCGTGCATCGTACTCAATCTCATCATGCTAAGGACGGGAGGGACGATTATTGGCAATACTTTAAAATATGGGAAAGAATATTTTTGGCTATTTTTGACCAGTTTTGTCGGTGGCGTCATTGGTGTTAAGCTTTTGCTACTGTTTCCAGAGAGCTACCTTAAAATCTTTTTGGGGGTAACGCTGATTTTTTATGTCATCACGCAATACACCAGATATCGCATTAAATTTAAAAAAGACAACTTAACCATGGCACTTTTTGGCTTCATTGCGGGAATTATTGGTGGGGTAACCAATGCCATCGTGGCATTTTTGATGATTTATTTATTGGGTACCGACCGTACCAAGCATGAAATGGTGATTGTTAATAACATCAGTATTTTAATCACTAAAATCATCCAAATTGTCATGCTCGCCCCTGTAATCATTGCTTTTGATGAGAAAAAAATGTGGTTGTTGGGTGTGGTGATTTTTATTTCTCTATTTTTTGTCTACATCGGTTCTTACATCAGAAACAAACTGTCGCAAGAGATATTCAACCATGCCATCGCTGTGATGCTGCTTGTTTTGGGGTTATATGCTCTATGGCAAGGCGTGCGTATTTTATGAGTGGCTCATGGATAACCCAGACGCAAAAACCCCAAAAACTAGATGGCTTTCGGGGTTTTTTAATGAAAAGAGGTAGATGCGTTATGGCATCAGATTATTTTAAAGCGTATCGCCACTTTATGAGTTCAACCACGTCTTTGGCAATGCCATTTTTTAGATCGGTTAAGTTGGCATAATGAATTTCGCCATGCAAATATTTGATAAAAGTCACCTCTAAAGTCATGCCGTATAAATCACTGACAAATTGTGGCAAATGCACTTCCAAGCGATACTCTGCACCATTAACGCTTGGGCGAGTGCCGACATTAACGGCCCCTAATAAGCTGTTTGGGCTCAACCCTTCAATGCCGCCACCTAATGCCTGTAAATCAATCACTTGGCTATTTTGATGAGCGATGATGTTCGCCCCAAACACGCCCTGCACGGCAGGCTTTAATCTATTTAATGCCACATTAGCGGTGGGAAAATTGAGTGTACGACCGATTTTATCGCCATGAATCACTTCTCCTGTCATGGCATAGTCACGCCCAAGCATCGCTCGGGTCTTTACTAAGTCGCCTTGTGATAGTGCTTCACGCACTAAGGTGGAGCTGACACGCACGCTCCCTTGGGTGATGGTTGAAAGACTGTCTACACTAAAACCCAAGCTCTGCAAAAACGTCTTATCGCCCATGCGGTCATGTCCAAAGCGAAAATCATCTCCTAGCACCAAATGTTTGGCATTCAAGGTGGTTAAAAGCTTGGCAAAGGCTTGAGCAGACAGGTGGCGAAAACTATCATTAAACTCCACCTTGATGACATAATCCACGCCATAACCATGCAAAAGCGAGGTTTTTTCAGCAAAGCTGGTGAGGCGGGCAGGAGGGTTTTGGGGGGTAAAAAACTCCCTTGGTTGAGGTTCAAAAACCATCACAGCAGTGACAAGAGACCGATGAGCGGCATCTTTTTTTAGAGTGGTTAGCATCGCCTGATGCCCCAAATGCACACCATCAAAATTACCAATGGTTAAGGCATGCGGTGGTAATGCGGTTGGTGTATGAGGGGTTAGGTGGATAATTTGCATGAAAATCAGGTAAATAAAAGGGTATATTATAGGATAAATTCATGATTTTTTCACAAAAAATTGGCGTAAAATTTGTTATGATTTGGATAAGATGGACAAACATTTGCGAGGAAATATGATAAGCTCTGTCAAAGGGTTATGGCTGTTAGTGCTGATGTGGTTTATACTCTCTTGTTATGGATTATTTTTACGCACGCCCAGTGGGGCGACGCCAAGCATCCACCATTTAGATAAAGTGGCTCATTTTGGTATGTTTTTTGGGCAATTTTATCTCTTGGGTGTTTTGTTAAACGCCAAAAACAAAGTGCAAATGTGGAGACTGTGGTGTTTGGGACTGATGTGGGCAGTGCTCAGTGAGCTGATACAAGGCTATTTTACCACGCGCATCATGGATGTATGGGATGGTGTGGCGGATGTGGTGGGTGTGACGGCAGCGTTGGGAGTTTTGTATCAACAAGGTAAGCAAAAAACCCCCGCATCATCAGCACCCATCATGCACGATGATAGGGGTGATTGTTAATGATGCTCATGGCACGATAGAGCTGTTCTATCAGTACCACTCGCACCAAAGGGTGAGGCAAAGTTAGGTCTGACAATGACCACTTAAAATCTGCCTGAGCCAACACCTCTTCTGAGATACCATCTGCCCCGCCGATGACCAAAGCGATATCAGCCCCATCTGTCATGGCGACTTGTAGTTTGTCCGACAGCGATTCGGTGGAGAGCATTTTACCTTTTACTTCTAATACCCATAACCGCTCTTTGGGTTGACGAGCCGATAAAATGGCTTGCCCTTCTTGGGTTTTATACTTACCTATTTCGGCAGCAGAAGGGTTTTTACTGCGTTTAGCAGGAGCAATCTCTATAATCTCGGTACTCATCATCGGCTGAATGCGTTTGGTGTACTCATCGACACCTGCTTGCACCCAGTTTGGCATTTTATGACCCACACTTAGGATTCGGATTTTCATGTTTAAGGCAATCCTTAAATTGAGGTAAAAATAAGGTAAATTGGTAGGTATTATAAAGAAAAAAATATAAGTCTTGGTAAAGTTTTATCAATTTTGTTATGCTACTCTTTTTTTATCAATAAACAGCACTATGAACACCCTTGGCAATCATTACGAAGAGCTCGCTCAAGCATTTTTGCAGCAGCAAGGTCTTACCATCATCACCACCAATTATACCGTACATCGTGTGGGTGAGATTGATATCATTGCTTATCATGAAGAAAAGCTGCCATCAGGCAAAATATGTCCTACTCTGGTGTTTGTGGAGGTCAAGATGCGTAGCCAATGCCATGGACGACGCAGTTTTGGGCAGGCAATACATGCGGTTACACCTGCCAAGCAAAGAAAGATTATCAAAACTGCTGAGTATTTTTTGGCGTGTGATGGTGAATTATTAGAAAATCTAGGCTTGGGTTCGGCGCAGCAGCAGGCGTTAGCGTGTCGTTTTGATGTCATCGCTTTTGATGTCATGCAAAATGACCAAAAAGTTCGTCAAAGTGATGAAAAACAGATAAAAACTGATTGGCTAAAAAACGCCTTTTTGGTAGAATGACGGTTGAACTTGATGAATAAAACAGGATAATAGGAATGCCCATGTTGTCAACTGCTCATAAATCCCCTGCTGTTACCCAAAGAACCGCCTCTTATTTTAAGTCTGCAATATGTATCAGTGCTGCCTTATTGATGAATGCCTGTGCCACCCAAAACGCTAGCAATGCCAACGCAGGGTATTCTACACCCAACATGAATCGCACCATTTCTGAGCGAATCAGCGACGAACTTATCGAACGCACCAGCCATAAGAACTTAGCTAACATCAGTGGTGTCGGGGAGCATAACGTGCGTATCGCCATTAATAGTTTTCGCCGCGAGGTTCTTCTGACAGGCGAGGTACCAAGCGAAAAAATTAAGGCAGATGTGGAAAATATGGTCAGTTCTATTAATGATGTCAAAGCGGTATATAATTATTTGGTTGTGACGTCTACCCCCAAAGCTCAAAGCCACACACTTCATGAAAATTATCTAAAATCAAGAATCATCGCCAAAATTGTGAGTGCTGGTGGCGTGAAGTCGTCACAGTATAAACTGGTGGTTCGTGATAATATGGCGTATCTCCTTGGATTCTTAACGGTTGAACAAGAACAGGCAGTGGTGAGTACCATTGCATCGGTGAAGGGCATGGAAGGTGTTAGGGTATTAAGCACACGTGTTAGGGGAGACGTCTCCACGCTGACCACAAACGCCAATTATGCCATAAATGATGCCGAGGAAGACCCAAGTGCAGGTGGTATGGTCTATGGAGGAGGTGCCTCTGCCGTCTATCCAACACCCACCATACCAACCGCCACTTACCCACAGAGCATGCATCCCAACACCTCCGGGACAGGCTATGCCGACCCAAATGTAGGGACTGTAGCTACGAATGCTTATTATCCTAGCGGCTATCCAAATACTAACTATCCAACCAATGCTTATCCAACCAATCCTAATGGTGCTACAACAGGATACAATCCTAATGTCCCCGTGGTAAAAATGGAGGGCAACCCCACCTCTACCTATGTAAATTTATATAACAATACCAGTAAACCCTAGGGTGTTTTGATGTTTTAATTTGGCTGAAGAATTTGCCTAAATTGTCTGTCTTTTTAGGTGGTAAATATAGATAATATGCTCACTACTAACAAGTTTATCAACAACAAAAAGACAAAAGCTGTATTTTTACCAAAACATACCCGTCATCTAACACGTAAGAGCTCTTAAGGCGTGCGAAATATCAACACGCCCTAATATTTTTTCAACAAACTTTTAAAAATTTGTAAAATAATATGGTGCAAAATCTGATATAATAATCTACTTTTTTTGTTGATGAACAATTCCAAACACTTAACATAGAGTCAACCGTGAGATTATTATGAATACAGATGACCTAATCGCCTTATTACGCCCTCATTTTCCCAATGCCGAGATTCAAGCAGCCAACCAAGGCAATAAATTTGAGGTGCTCATCGTGGATGATGGTTTTGAGGGTAAACGTTTGGTGCAACGCCAGCAGTCAGTCTATGCCATTGCCAACCCTCACATTCAAAGTGGTGTCATGCATGCTTTAACCATTCACGCCTTAACACCTGCCGAATATGAAGCCAAGAAAGGATAATCATGGATAAATTTAAAATCATCGGTAAAAGTCGCATTGCAGGAGAGGTTGCTATCTCTGGCTCAAAAAATGCCGCCTTGCCATTGCTTGCTGCCATGCTGCTGCCCAATGATGAGACCGTTTTGCATAATGTACCCACTTTAAAAGATACTGACACACTCATCAAGCTCATCTCTGGGATGGGTGTCGCCATTAAAAAAGAGGGTAACACCGTCATTGCTGATGCTAGGCAAGTGACCAACTACTACGCTCCCTACGAATTGGTACGTACCATGCGAGCCTCTATTTTAGTATTGGGGGCGTTGCTTGGACGTTTTGGAGAAGCGGAAGTGTCCTTACCGGGCGGTTGCTCTATCGGCTCACGTCCTGTAGACCAACATCTAAAAGCATTTGAAGCCATGGGAGCAACCATCTTAGTGGAAAATGGCTATGTTAAAGCCAAAGCTCCAGCGGGGGGTCGCTTGATTGGCTGTGATTTTAGTTTTGATATGGTCACGGTCGGAGGTACAGAGAATGTGATCATGGCAGCTACTTTAGCTAAGGGCACAACCCGCTTAGAAAACTGTGCTTGTGAACCAGAAGTGGTGGATTTGGCGAAGATGTTGGTCGCCATGGGGGCTAAGATTGAGGGTATTGGTACCTCAACCATGATTATTCATGGTGTGGAGAGCTTGCATGGCTGTGAGTACAGCGTGATAGCTGACCGCATTGAGACAGGATCGTATTTGGCAGGAGCTCTCATGAGTGAGGGCGATGTGCTAACCACCAATACCTCAGCTGAATTATTGCACCCTGTATTAAAGAAGTTTGAAGCCATGGGAGCGACCATTACCACAGGCGATGATTGGATTCGTGCAACCATGAAAGGTCGACCTAAGGCGGTGGATATTCGCACACAGGTGCATCCAGGTTTTCCTACGGACATGCAAGCACAGTTCATGGCGATATGCTGTTTGGCGGATGGTATCAGCACCATTACTGAAAATATCTTTGAAAATCGCTTCATGCACGTTCCTGAACTCAACCGCATGGGGGCGAATATTCGTATTGACGGACATACTGCCATCGTGATAGGCGTGAATCATTTTACGCCTGCACCTGTCATGGCAACGGATCTAAGAGCTTCGATGTCGCTTGTTATGGCTGCAGCATGTGCTGAGGGTGAAAGCATCATTGATCGCATTTATCATATTGATAGAGGTTATGATAATGTGGAGCATAAGCTCAAATCGCTGGGCGTAAACATTGAACGAATTAAAAGCTAAGCAGATTTTTTTGGGCATTCATGCCAAGCAAGGCGACTGATGTTGCCAGTTTGACTGATTAAAAAACAGCCAATATTGATGAACGGTCGATATTGACTGTCTGATATTTTAACCATTGATGTCGAGTTTTGTTGGCACATTCGCCATCAAAACCATTCCAAAGTGAGAAAAGCGGTAACGAATTGCTTGGATATTCAGATCAGCCCTAATTGCATCTGGGTGTGATTGATGGCATTCGGGAGCACATCAAATGCTCAATGATGCGCGTTTTTTCTTTTTCTTTTTTAATGACATCCCACAGTATTTTAGCTTCTGTATAACCCCCTGTTAGCATGGCGAGCCATTGTTTATATCGCCCAATCAGTCCACCCTGATTTTCTGTATGGTCATTTAAAAAAGCGATTTGATGAGGGATTAGGTCTGCCCAGTTCATGATGGTATTGGGTTGGTCAATGTTTGCCACCAAGTCAGGGCGAGTTACTGCCCCACGCCCCAGCATGAGATGGGGGGTGTTTGACTGTCTAATGCAGTCTTTGGCATGAATGGCATTCCAGATTTCGCCATTGGCAATGATGGGTATGCCAAGTTTGGTAAAAGAGGCTATTTTGTCCCAGTAGGCAGGAGGTTTGTATCCTTGGACTTTGGTGCGTGCATGGATGGTTAGCCAACTTGCATGAGCAGATTTCACCGCTTGTCCGATGTCTGTCATTTTGCCCATGTCTGTATATCCCAATCGGATTTTTGCAGAGACGGGTATGTGTTCGGGAACGGACTGACGAGTGGCATCAATGATTTGATATAGTATGTCAGGCTCATCAAGGAGTACCGAACCGCCTTTATGATTGTTGACAGTTTTGGCGGGGCAGCCAAAGTTTAGATCAATCGCACATGCCCCAAGAGATGCTGCCACAGAGGCACTTTGACTTATGGTTTCAGGGTTATTGCCAAGCAGCTGAACATGAACAGGCGTTCCGCTGCTTGTTTTACCTTTTGTCTGCAACTCGGGGACGTGTTTGTAAAAGACGTGAGCAGGCAGAGGGTAGTGTGTTACGCGGATAAACTCGCTCACGGACCAGTCGTAAGGGCGACCCAAGTCGTGAGCGATTTGGGTTAGAATCCGACGCATGAGCGGATCAGTCAAGCCCTCCATGGGGGCGAGCAAACGAACAGGACTGGTGAAAAAATGATGAAAATCACGCATCAGGCAGCTTAAATCCATTGACGAGACTGACCGCTTTGTCTTTTTGCTCTGTTATCAGCAGTTCTAAGGCA
Organism: Moraxella sp.; assembly: GCA_041802645.1. Classification (GTDB taxonomy): domain Bacteria; phylum Pseudomonadota; class Gammaproteobacteria; order Pseudomonadales; family Moraxellaceae; genus Moraxella. Next base: position 18,139 of record JBHCHC010000107.1, read on the forward strand.
TCCACGCCGCAGTCTATGGCACTTGCGATACCAATGCGGTCGCCACTACTGGGTTTGGATAAAACCCAACTGCTGACCATGGAGGAGTGGGTAGGTCTGCCAATGCCGATGCGTAGTCGCCAAAAATCCGCTCCAATATGGGGTACGATGTCTTTTAGACCGTTATGCCCACCATGCCCACCTCCTGTTTTTAGGCGAATACTACCAGCAGCAATGTCCAGTTCATCATGTGCAATAAGAATCTCATGAGGAAGAATGCCATAAAACTTAACAAAAGGAGCAATAGCAAGTCCTGAGCGGTTCATGAATGTGTCAGGTTTTAACAGGCGGATATCTTGACCATAGATGTGACCACGCCCGACATCTCCATGAAATTTTTTGTCGTACATGAGTGTGATGCCAAATTTATCAGTGAGAGCATCTACAAACCAGAATCCTGCATTATGGCGAGTGTCTTTATATTCTGCACCGACATTGCCCAAGCCTACGATGAGTTTTATCATGATTGAGCCAACCAATAAATGATATTAAATTTTCGGATAAGCAAAAAGCCAATAGACAATCCATTGGCTTTTTGAGTGAGGTATTATTGACCGTCTTTATTGAGCGTCTTCAGCAGAAGCTTCACTGTCTTCGGTAGAGACAGTCGGTGCTTGTACGCTGACCACAACACGGTCGGTGGCATTGCTGTCTAATTCAACGATGCTGATGCCTTCGGCAAGTTTTACGTCAGAGAAACGTAACAAATCACCAATGTCAAGATTGCTCACATCCACTTCAATAGCTTCTGGCAATTGACGTGGCAAGCAGTTGATGTGCAGTTCGGTAACATTGGTTTGTAGAACGCCGCCTGCTTTTACGCCCTTGGCAGTACCAACGAAATGCACAGGCACAGTAAAATGCATGGTTTGACCACGAACCACACGTTGGAAGTCCACGTGTAGTGGCGTGCCTTTTGAGGGGTGACGTTGTAGTGCTTTGATAATGACTTCTTGGTTGTCACCGTCAATGGTAAGAGTGGTCACGCTTGAGAAGAAAGTTTCGTCTTCTAAAGCTTTTACCAACTCATTTAGCTTAACACTAACAGATAGTGGCTCAGCATTGCCGCCATAAATGATGGCGGGGATAAGATTGCTTTTACGCAGGCGGCGGCTCGAACCTTTGCCCTGCTCATCAGTAGCACGAACTACTGTATTTAAAGTATAGCTCATAAGGATTTCCTATAATAAAAGGCTACAAATAATGATGATTTTCGACCAATCATCGCATAAATGGTTTGCAAAATAGCGGATTATTATAAAGGGTTTTTTCTAAGATGGCAAGAGTATTAAAAAAATAAACTCAATAATTTTATCGTACGTATTTTTACTCTTTTAAAATTTGCACAATCAAAGCATCTTTGTCATGACATAGCATGGCAGGTGATAATATTTTTCTCATTTGCAAATAATATTAATTTTGTTATAATCAGCTATGGTTTTTTGTAACTTTGATGTATCATGCCCAGAATTTTTTTGACCATCAAATAAGCATGGGAAGTTGCTAAACTAAATTTAACTCAATAATAAAGTCAATAACTGATTGCATTGCATAAATAGCATTTTTATTGATGGATTTTTCAAGACAAGGAGGATGTGATGGGCAGCATAACAACAGTTAGTGCGGGTGTTTGGATTTCGCTGGCCATTTATTTTATTGGCATGATTGCCATTGGTGTGTATGCTTATTTTAAGCAAAAAAATGACGTAGAAGGCTATATGCTTGGCGGGCGTACACTATCGCCTGCAGTAACAGCATTATCAGCGGGTGCTTCTGACATGTCAGGTTGGCTACTGCTTGGTTTGCCTGGCTATATGTATGCATCAGGCATCGTGAGCCTCTGGATTGCAGGGGGGCTGACGGTGGGGGCATTTGCCAATTATCTGCTTGTTGCTCCACGTTTGCGTGTATATACAGAAGTATCGGGTAATGCCATTACGCTGCCTGATTTTTTTTGCCAATCGCTTTGATGATAAAACCCACCTATTGCGAGTGGTGTCAGCGGTTGTTGTGATTTTGTTTTTTACCGTTTATACGGCAGCAAGTTTGGTCGGTGGCGGCAAACTCTTTGAGAATTCACTTGGATTAAGCTACAATTTAGGGTTGTGGGTGACGGCTGGTGTGGTCGTGGCTTATACACTCTTTGGTGGGTTTTTGGCGGTGTCTTTGACCGATTTTGTGCAAGGGGTTATCATGCTCATTGCCATGTTGCTCGTACCATTTGTTGCATTTAGCGAAATTGGTGGCCTAGGTGCAGGTATTGAGGTGGCACGTACGGTAAATCCTGAACTATTTAACATCATGAGTGGTGTGAGTGTGATGGGTGCGATTTCTTTAGCAGCATGGGGCTTGGGTTATTTTGGACAGCCGCACATCATCGTGCGATTCATGGCGATTCGCTCGGTGAAGGATGTGCCTGTGGCGTGTGGCATTGGCATGGGCTGGATGATATTGAGTCTTATCGGTGCGTTGATGGTTGGCTTGTCTGGTGTGGCATATATTCATAGCAAAGGTATGCAGCTAGAGGATCCTGAGACCATTTTCTTGGTATTCTCTCAGCTGTTATTTCATCCTCTGGTGAGTGGCTTTTTGCTTGCAGCGATATTGGCAGCAATCATGAGTACCATTTCTAGCCAGCTATTGGTGGTGTCAAGTTCATTGACGCGCGATGTGTATAAGTTGTTCTTAGATAAAGAGGCGAGCGAATCCCGTCAAATCATGGTGGGTCGTATCTCTGTGGTGTTGGTTGCGGTCTTGGCAATCATTTTGGCAGGCGATAAAGACAGCTCGGTTTTAAAAATGGTGTCGCACGCATGGGCGGGCTTCGGTGCAGCATTTGGACCTTTGGTGCTGTTATCTCTTATGTGGAAACGCATGAATTATCAAGGAGCATTAGCAGGCATGATTGTGGGTGCTTTGACGGTGATTGTGTGGGTGTATGGTGGCATCGAGATTGGCGGACAGCCTGCTAATGATGCCATTTATTCCATCATGCCTGGCTTTGTGTTTAGTGCCATTGCAACTGTGCTGGTTTCACTCATGACACCAGCACCAAATGCCAAAATCATGAGCGAATTTGAAGAAATGGAGCGCCAGTTAAAGGCGTAAAATGTATCCAATAAAAAACCACTCGAATTAGCATTTGAGTGGTTTTTTAAGGGTTAAATATCGGTAGATTAATCACAATCGAATATACCAGCGAATCTACCAAAGTAAACTTAAATAAAAGATGGCAAACCTACATTTGCCATCTTGGTCATTTATCCATCGCAAAATTAATAATCAAACATCGCACTGATAGACTCTTCGTTGTTGATGCGACGCAGACTCTCCGCTATCATGGGCGCAATGGTTACTTGGCGTACTTTTGAGCAAGTACGAGCTGTGGCGGTAAGGGGGATGGTGTCGGTAACCACAATCTCGTCTAGGGCAGAGTTTGCGATGTTCTCTAAAGCCTTGCCAGATAGTACAGGATGGGTGATGTAGCCCACCACTCGTCTTGCTCCTTTTTCTTTTAAGGCGCCTGCTGCCTTGCACAGCGTGCCTGCAGTATCTACGATGTCATCCACGATAACGCAGTCACGGTCTTTGACATCGCCAATGATGTGCATGACTTCAGACTCATTGGCTTTGGCACGACGTTTGTCAATGATGGCAAGATCAGCATCGCCCAGTGACTTTGCCATGGCACGTGCACGAACCACACCACCCACGTCAGGTGAGACCACCATAAGATTTTCGTAGTTTTTCTGTTTTAGGTCATTAAGTAGTACGGGTGTTGCATAGAGATTGTCCACAGGCACATCAAAAAAGCCTTGGATTTGGTCAGCGTGCAAATCCACCACCATAACACGGTCAATCCCAGCGATGGACAGCATATCTGCCACCACACGTGCTGAAATAGGAACACGTGCCGAACGAGGACGGCGATCTTGACGAGCATAACCAAAATAGGGTAATACTGCGGTAATGCGTCCTGCACTTGAGCGACGAAGTGCGTCTGCAAGTAGAATTACTTCCATTAGGTGGTCATTGGTGGGAGCACAGGTTGGCTGTAAAATAAATACGTCTTTACCACGAACATTCTCTTTGATTTCAACAGCAATCTCGCCATCAGAGAAGCGGGTGATGTCAGACTTACTTAAGGGAATGTGAAGGTGATTGGCAACAGTTTGAGCAAGTTCAGGATTGGCACTACCTGAAAAGATGGCCATGTATGACATGAAAGAATCCTATGGTTGGGATAGACTGATTGGGGCGTTTTAACATCAATCACAAGAGTAAGGTATGCTCTATCAACTTATAATACAATGCTGCACTCAGGCTAGCTCGTCTTAGGTCAATCTGTGATGACATCATGTCCGATATTTTAACATTTTTTGAGGGTATTGCAAAGACTTGACGGTGTATTGGCAGGGCTTATCACAGGATTGATAGACGTAAAAAAGCCAGTCTTGCAACTGGCTTACTTACTCTTCTCAACCAAAAGAAGATGGCAGAGGTGGCTGGACTCGAACCAACGAATGTCAGGATCAAAACCTGATGCCTTACCAACTTGGCGACACCCCTATAAAGATGGCTAATATCAATATTTAAATTTGGCAGAGGTGGCTGGACTCGAACCCACGAATGTCAGGATCAAAACCTGATGCCTTACCAACTTGGCGACACCCCTATATAGGCGAAGAATTATACCGAAAATTTCGTATTTTACAAGAGTTGATTTTCAAAAAGTAAAAATAATTTTATAACTTATTGAAATTTATTTGTTTTTAAAGTTTTCGGAGACGGTCAATAGTCGTATAAAGCACCTCTTATTTTCTTTTACTTTTTTTTGGCTTGCTAGGAGCATCACCCTCTTTGGCAATCAAGGCAAAATCTACTTGTAGCAAATCCATGTTTACCCCAGCAACTTTAATTTTAACTTGCTCGCCAAGCCTAAAGGTTGTGCCACGCTCTCCTATTAAGGCTTGCTGCCTCTCATCATACTCATAATATTCAGAGGATAAGTTAGAGATGTGGAGGAGACCATCTATGAATAAGTCGTTTAAAGTGATGAATAATCCAAAATTGGTAACACTGGTAATCGTCCCAACAAATTCATCGCCCAGATGTCGCTGCATATAATGGCATTTTAGCCATGTCTCTACATGACGAGAGGCTTCCTCAGCACGACGTTCGGTGGTAGAGGTTTGCTCGCCTGCTTCATCTAGACTCTTATACAAAGGAGTTTTTGGTTTGGTGTTGGTGACCTTATCCTTAATGGCTCGGTGAAGCATCAGGTCAGGGTAGCGACGGATAGGACTGGTAAAGTGACTGTATTCATCATAAGCCAAGCCAAAATGCCCAATGTTATCAGGGCTGTAATGAGCTTGCATCATAGAGCGTAAGAGCATGGAATGAATGCTTTCAGTATCCATGCGTCCTTCGGTGGCTTTGATGATGCGTTGATAGTCGGCATGAGTTGGGGAAGTTGTGGGGAAGGATAACCCAAAAGATTTGACATATTCTGAAAGTTTGGCAGATTTTTCATCACTGGGTTTATCGTGATTGCGATAGAGAACAGGCAACTCGTGTTTTAGGGCAAAATTTGCCGCACAGGTATTGGCAAGGAGCATCATCTCTTCGATGAGTTTATGTGCATCACCGCGAGTGCGTTTTTTGATGTCTTTGATGTCACCATCTTCGCCAAAAACGATGTAGCTCTCTGCGGTCTCAAATGCCATCGCTCCACGTTCTTGTCGTCTCTTGTCCAACACTTGATACAGCTGATATAAGGTATCTACCGATTTCATCACCTGAGCATTCTCAATCAAATCATCAGGCAGGGTTTGGTTGGTGGGGTCATCAAAATAGGCATTAACTTGGTTGTAGGTGAGCCTAGCTTGGGAGTGCATGACGGCAGGGTAGAACTCATAAGCAGTCACTTTACCTGCCTTAGAGATGTTAATGTCAGCGACCATGCACAGTCTATCAACCTTAGGATTAAGAGAGCATAGCCCATTAGAGAGCACTTCTGGTAACATGGGAATGACACGATGCGGAAAATACACACTCGTACCACGATCATAAGCATCAATGTCAAGGGGAGATTGGGGTGTCACATAATGGCTTACGTCTGCTATCGCCACAATGACACGATAATGACCGCCTGAGCGTTTCGAGGCGTAGACCGCATCATCAAAATCTCGAGCGTCCTCACCATCTATCGTGATGAGGGGCAGAGTTCTTAAATCCACACGTCCTGCCGTGTCTTTGTTGGTTGGCTCATGATAGCCATTAGCTTGTTCAAGCGTTGCTTTGCTAAACTCATGTGGTATGGCATGATTCATCAAGGTTGTCTCAATGATAAGCTCACGATCGTTCAGATGGGTAAGCAACTCTGTAATCTTGCCTGTGGCGTACTCTTGATAGGTCGGCTCATCTATCAGGGCAACTTTAACACTATCACCAAGCGATGCTTTCATGTCAGCGACATTCTCATCACTCACGCTAATCGGCTGATGGGTGTTCGCTCCTGTAAGCTGAATAAAATAGCCCTCATCGTCTTTGTCAAGTCTGCCTACAAATTCAGTAGTAGCACGACTTAGCACTCTTACAATCCGAGCCTCTTCTCTGCCTTTAAACTCAGTAGCAACCGCCTGTACTTTATCGCCGTCAAAGACCACACGCATCTGTCTTTCGTGGATGAACAAGTCAGGCAGGTCGTGTAACGCTAAGAATCCAAAGCCTTTTGCATGGCTGATGACTGTTCCTGTTACAGACTGCGGCAGAGGTGAGATGCTAAAATGAATGCCATCCAAGCGTTCTAGCTGGTTATCTCTGAGCATGGCTTTTAGACGGTTGGTCAGAGCAAAAAATCGCTCCTCATCACCTAAAATCTCAAAAAATTCACCCAAACTTTCCATGGTGGCAGGTCTGCCTTCATTATTCATTTGGGCAACGGTTTGTAGAATAAATAGACGACTTGGAATGGGGTTTTGATATTTATTAGCTTCATCATGAGCGTTAGGGTCGTTCCACGTGGTATTTTTTTTCATGATTGTCTCTTTTTAAAATCAATTTGCTCTGTTATCATAACATATTTGCCCTTATTATCATGTAACTTTTTATGATGGTTTTTTCTAATTTTGACTCTGTTCAATTCGCTCAGGCATCAGGCTATATCAGTAGTATCGCCAAGATAGAAAGCGAGCTGTTTGATGATGCTTGGGATGGTTTGGCGGTGCATTCGGTGCTGGGGCAGTTTGGGGCAGGAGTGCTTATCGTAACGGATGGCGATGATGAAATGCTTGGCTACTGTATTTATCAAATCGTCTTTGAGACAGCAGAGATTTTACGCATCGCCACAGACAGCAGTCACCAAAAACAGGGTGTGGGTGGTGGTTTGCTTGATGAATTTATCAAGCTGTGTAAGGACAGAGGGGTAGAGAGGATACTCTTAGAGGTGCGAGCCGACAACACGTCCGCCATGCGTCTGTATGAGCGACATGGATTTTATCAAATAGACATAAGAGCAGGATACTATCAAGACGAGAATGGCAGGACGGACGCATTGATTTTGGAGAGAGGGTTGTAGAGTGAGAAAATAAGCAAGAATGTGAGTGGAAACAGCCATCAAGTTGATGACCAAAAGTGGCAAAATTAGGGCGATTTGACTAATGACGTTTATGTGTCAAGCAAATCTCATGAAGTGGGTATTGGCTAAAATCATGACAGTTTTTACCTTGTGCTTGAAGGTGTGTCTTATCCTTTAAATAGTACTCTATCGTCTGCTTTACTGTCTCAAAGGCAAGATTCTCCATGTCTATCTCGTCAGGATGAAACAGCCTGCATTCTAGGCTCTCACTGCCCACGCCAAATCTGCCGTCTTGTAAGTTGGCAAGATACATCGCATGAATCTGCCCTAAGTTTGGTAAATCAAACAGGGTATATAACTTTAAATTTACCGCCAACCCGTCTGCTTCTTCGATCGTTTCACGCTTAGCACCATCTGCCATGGTTTCGCCAATTTCCATAAAACCAGCAGGGAGTGTCCATAATCCATAGCGTGGCTCAATGGCACGACGACACAGTAAGATTTTATCTTGGTGAATGGCAAGCGCCCCACAAATCATCTTGGGATTTTCATAATGAATATAATCACAAACGGTGCATACCACGCGTTCACGACTGTCGCCGTCAGGAATCTCATGGATGGCAAGTTCGCCACATTGTAAGCAGTAAGGCATAATTTGGTGTTATAATAAAATTTGGTTCAGTTTAAATGAAAAATGACAAAATGACAAACGATTTTATCCGCCCCAGCATGACGCCATTTATCGATAAAGATTGTGTTCATGTGCCGGCATCGCACCGTTTTTATGAACTTGCCATTCGGCTAGCGGAATATCAGGGTGCAGATATTTTGTTGTTAAGTGATGATGACACATTAATGATTTCACCCATGCGTGAACAGATATTAAGACATCAAGAGGGTTTATTAAAGAGGCATAATACTCCACAAGCGTGCGTCTTGGTGGTCATCACAGATGAGCCAAATCCCAGACTGCTTTTGACGAGACGCTCAAATCAGCTGAGCAGTCATGCTGGGGAGGTTTCCTTTGTGGGTGGCAGGCGTGATGATGCGGACACATCATCGGCAGAGGTGGCATTAAGAGAGGCATCCGAGGAAGTGGGACTGCATCAGAGTGAAGTTCAGTTGCTTGGCTATCTGCCCATGCAAATCTCCAAAAAAGGACTGTTGGTGCGTCCTGTGGTGGCGTGTGTGGGGGTAGAGGTTGTGGATAAGCTGACACCCAATGCAGACGAAATCGCTCGACTGTTTTGGTTGCCTTTGCATGTATTAAGAAATTCACCCGTCAATCATATTTTTAAAAGAGCGTCATCAGATGGTGCTAACAAACCACCCCAAGCTCTACATACGCCTGCTTGGGTCCATGACTGTGATAATGACGGCACGCCTGAGGTGGTATGGGGTCTGACAGGGCGGATCTTGGCAAGTCTGATGGAGATTGGGTTTGACATCAAGCACGAGTGGTATTATCGCATGAGTTAGGACCTGCAACGAATGCATGAGCAATATCGTGAAACCCTAAAATCTCACCATCGCTCAGTCTCATAAAAATAGCCCGAGGATGATGTTTTGTTACATATGTTTTTAGGTAATGTAGTGTGTCTTGGCTGATGTCAGGGTCTGTATCAAAATGGTGGTTGAATACCACACCAAAGAGTTTCATGCCTCGGGCTTGAATGGATTCTAAGGTCAGTAGAGTGTGATTGATGCTACCCAACCGAGCAGATGTCACAACAATCACAGAATACCCCTGCATGGCGACATAATCCAAGATTAGCATCTCGTCCGTGATGGGAACCAGCACACCTCCTGCACCTTCTAGCAACACGATGTCAAAGTGTGCATTTAACTGATGAGTGGCTTTGGTGATTTGCTCTATGTCTACCGTGCGATTTTCAAGTCGTGCTGATAGGTGTGGGCTGGCAGGCTTGCTAAAAGTGAGAGGGCAGGTCGTACCATCTGTATCAACGTTAAGTACAGGTATGCCCATGAGTGTGCGATGTGTGATGATATCATCAGCGATGTCGCCACCTATGCCTGTTTGTACAAGTTTCTGGGTGATAACGGCATGACCATAAGTTGACAAATGGCGAGCCAACACCCCTGTGACGATGGTCTTGCCAACATCGGTATCTATGCCTGTGATAAAGTAGGTGTTCATAACTTTTCTAAACGAACTTTGTTAAAATAATCTTGCAACAACTTCACCAACTGCCCACAAAGCAGCTCCAAATCCTCATCGCTCATCACATAAGGTGGCATGAGGTACACAAGTTTGCCAAAAGGACGTACCCAGATGCCATACGAGGGCAAAAGTTTTTGGAAAATTGACATCTGTATCGGCTCTTTGGTTTCGATCACAGCAATCGCCCCAAGTGTGCGAACATCCATCACTTGATCCCAAGACCTAACAGTCTGTAAATGATGAGATAACTTGTCCTGCATGGCACGAGCGATAGCAGGAGAGTCATTTTCTAGGACTAAATCAATGCTGGTAGACGCCACACGACACGCCAAGGGGTTACCCATAAATGTCGGTCCATGCATGAGTGCAGGGTAGGGACCATCATGAATGGTATTTGCAATCTTATTGGTGGCCATGGTTACGCCAAAACTCAGATAGCCCCCTGTTAATGCCTTGCCAAGTGTCATGATATCAGGGCAGATGTCAGCATGATTGATGGCAAACATCGCTCCACTTCGCCCAAAACCTGTAGCAATCTCATCACAGATGAGTAATACATCATAATAGTGACACAAAGCATGTAAATGTGATAAGTATGCTGGCGAATAAAACCTCATACCTCCTGCACCCTGCACGATCGGCTCAATGATGAATGCTGCTAAGCGATCATGATATTGCCCAAAGAATCTGTCCATGCTAAGGCGAGTGTCATCATCAAATGGCGTATCAAACCCCATCGGTGGCGAAGGTAGAAAATACTGTGTGGGGAGTTGCTTGCCATACAGGGCATGCATGCTATTGATGGGGTCGCACACACTCATCGCGTGCCAGGTGTCGCCATGATATCCAGAATGAGTGCTGGCAAAAGCATTTTTATGAGGCAGACCTCGTGCCAGTTGATATTGCAATGCCATTTTTAGGGCAACTTCCACAGCCACACTGCCGCTGTCGGCATAAAAAATTTTTGTCAAGTTCTTAGGAGTTATCCCAAGCAGTCGCTCGCCGAGTTCTATGGCAGGAGCATGAGTGAGCCCCCCAAACATCACATGACTCATCTTGGAGAGTTGTTTTTGCATGGCTTGGTTTAGGCGAGGATGATTATAACCATGAATGCTTGCCCACCAAGAGGACATCCCATCAAGCAAAGGCGTACCATCTGATAGATATAGACGTACACCATCAGCATGGCTAATGAGATGGTTGTCATAAGCAGGCGGCAGACTGGCATAAGGATGCCATAGATGAGTGCGGTCAAAGGCTGTCAAGTCGTGTAAATTCATGTTTGCTCTTATTGAAGTGACTTGTGAATTTATGTTTGTTTGATTAAAAAATTAAGGTGTTAGCTCTTTGCGTCTATATGTTCTTGTGACGGTTATTGTTCTTATTTTAAACAGAAATAGCCATGCCCATAAAATAAAATCGCTAAAAAACCGTTCACAAGAACGGTTCGGTGTTATCACGCCTTTTGCATGGCGAGGTTTTGGAGGGCTTCGGGTGATGACCATAATCCCTCTAAGTCATAGAATTCACGTGCCTGCGGTGTCATAATGTGTACCACGATACGCCCCAAATCTACCAAAGTCCAGTCACTGTCTTTGTCGCCTTCACGACCCAAAGGCATCAGTCCTGCCTCTTTGGCACTTGCCCCTAATTTGTCTGCCAATGCCTTGACATGGCGTTTTGAGGTGGCGTTGGCGATAATGATACGTTCGGCAATCTCAGTGAGATGCTCCACTGTCATTACGGTGATGTTGGTTGCTTTTAGGTCGTCTAAAGCAGTGGTGACTAAGCTGATTTGCTCATCTAAGGATAAATTATGTGTGGTCATGATGGATGATTTAAAATAAAATTAACTGATAATTATAGCATATTTTTGTAGAGTTCGTGCTGTTTAATATAGTCTAATATCGGCTGAGGTAAATGTGGTGGTTTTTTACCTGCTTTGAGTAGAGTACGGATGTGGCTTGATGAGATGTCATGGATGGGCGTGGTGTCATAAAAGATGTTTTTATGCCCACCTTTTAAGAACCCATCAAAATCTGTGATGATTCTTGTGGATACCTCATTTGGAATGTCGTTAGCCGCTCGAGCTCTGGCAAAAGCCCAAATTTTAATCAAGCCAAAAATCTCTTGATAGGATTTCCAAGTGGGCAAGTTTGCTAAGCTGTCACCTCCCATGATGAATATTCGCTGCTCATTAGGGTGATTTTTTGCCAAAGTACGGACGGTGTCAATGGTATAAACAGGCGGTGTTTGGTTTACTTCAAGTGGGCAGATGGTGGCATGAATGTTTTCATTGTGCAATATTTGGCACGCCAAAGAGAGCATGGCAAGTCGATGTATGGGATCGGTCGGCTTGCTCTTAAAGGGGTTGCCCGCTGTGGGTAGAAACGATAAGGTAAACTTGGGTGGGGCAAAAAAGTGGGAAGATAAGCGACGGCTGACATGACGCATCATGTCCAAGTGTCCGTCATGAACAGGGTCAAAGCTACCACCCAAATAAAGATGTATCATCAGAATTGATAAAGTTGATAAATTGGCAGCACCAGCAATGAGAGTGGTGTTTTTAATGAAAAAGCCAATCTTGGATATGCTTTGGGCGTCATTTGTAAAAAAGCAAACATCATATTAATTGTTTTGCAAGGCGTTAAGCAGAGCGGCAGCAAACATCTCACCTTTGACTCGATAACCCTTAGCATTTAGATGAATGGAATCTTTAGGATTGGCATAGCCAGTATCTTGAAAGACCCTCATCGAACCACTACCACCAGAGACGGCATACCAATCATAAAATAACACACCCTCACTTTGGGCGATGTATCTGACGAGTTGAGAGTAAGCTTGGGCAGAGGTGGTGGGATTGCCTTTATAACGAGATTCTTGGACACTACTTAATACAATGGCGGTGTTGGGATTGATAGCACGGACTTTAGCGATGGTAGAGCGAATGATAGACTCCATGTCGCTTGGGATGCTATTAGTATAGAGAATGTCGTTTGTGCCCCAATCAAGCACCACAAGGTCGGCATTTAATGTGGGAAATTGCTCATTAAAATATTGCTGCTGCATTAGGGCTTTATAAGCGGCACCGCCCACACCAAGGTTGTGATAAATAACACCACCTTGGGGGTTACCAAGATTAACTCCATGAAGTTCAAACTCGCCTGCACCTGATAGGCGGGTGATGGTAAAGTCAAGTGACTTTGCGGTATGAGGCAAATTAAAGCTGATAAGTTGTGTTCCGGTTGTGGCGGAGATGGTTTTGCTTTCTATGACACTGCCATTGCTGGCACGAATCTCATAATTGCCTGAAGCACGCAGGTATACCGTGGCGACGATGTTGCCTAAGTCAGCACTGCTGTCTTTAAAGTCAAAACCAAAGCTTGCATAACTATCCTTGGTCACGCCCACAAAACCTGAGATGCCCACTCCAATTTTTGGGGGTTGTTGGATGCTGTTGGCGGTACGCCATGATCCTGAAAAATGACTGCCATAATCCTCTTGGGAGTAGGTCTTTGCCATTTTATAAGGAAAAATCATACCACGTCCACCATCACCACGAATGTCTTGAAGTGCTTTACGAATCGGCTCAACCTGCCAACCTGTCTGAATGTGAGAGTCACCAAAGTGAGCTACGCTCATGGATTGACCATTTTTGTATTTATGAAGTAGACTGCCCAAAGTGCGAGCATTGGCATTTTCTAGATAATTACTGGCGGTATTGAGGCCAAGTACGCTTGGCGGTGTGTAATGATGAATGGTGTTGTTGTAAGTAGTTGTGGTGCTGTTTTGGCTGGGCTGATGGTTAGATGGCTGGTTTGATTGATAAAAAACACGTCCATTACTGCTTGTGTTGGTGAGCATGGGTGTGCCGTTTTTATCCAAGGTGTGATAGATAATCTGAGCAACACTTTGCTGGGCCAATAAAGGCAGGGTAATTACAGATAGAGCAGCGGTCAGTTGTTTTTTCATCATATTTTACCACAAAAAAGAGGTGAATTAAAAAGGGTCAAAGAGCTTACTGTTTGATTATTTTGGCGTCATTTCATCATGGCTGTGCCTAATTTTACCACAGAGTCGGAGTTTGCCGCAAATGAGTTGTGTGCGTACAAGAAGTCAGTAATGCCATGCTCCTTGATAAGGCTAAGCACGCCACCCTTAAAATGACGGTAGTCAATGACAAATATCTCATCAAAATGACTGGCAAAAAACGGTGCCAAAGCGTTACCAAAAGAATCTTTAATTAACAAAAGTTTGCGACCACTTTGATTGTTGGTGGTAATCTTAATGAGTGGATGATCGCCTCCTAAAAATAAGCCATAGTTATTGGTGTTTTCATAGTAAAGCATCCAAGGTGTGCTGGCATCTTTATGAGTGGATTTGTCGGTATTAACAAAGACTTTGACCGCATCTGTGGTGGGGATTTTTTGGTATTGCATCACATCAGGATTGTTTTTGAGTCCCTCATCTCGAGTGTATTTATACAGACTGCCCATGAAAGTTTTATCCGACTGGACGTGTGTCATTTCGGCAAGTTCCACAGGGGTAAAGCCTGCCGATATTGCCATGGCGCGATAGGCGTAATAAGCCCCAAGTCCCGTCCAATGGTGGTCGGTGCGATACATGATGTACTCATCTTTATGAGGAAGCATTTCTTCATAAGTAGGCACGGGCGTGATGGTGGGGTCAAGTAAGCTGTTTAGGAGTGCGATATTCTCTTTTTCTTTCATGACACCGCCATTGACTTGTTTGGGTAGATAAAAATCACTACCTGCTGGTATCATCATGACATACATTCTGATGCTTGGGTCAAGTTTTTGTCGGTACTTATTGAGCATCTTAGCATAGGGGTCAATCGTTGTTTTTGACCCGCCAAAATTCTGCACAACCCGACCATTAACCACGACCACTCCTTTGACTTTACTAAATTCCTCTTGATCAATGAAGGCATCTTCTTTAGCTATTTGGTCAGCGTTGGTTGGTTGATGGGAGGTTTTATCATCGGGCGGTTCGGTTTGAGGCTTGGCAAAAGCTTTTTCTTGACTGACATCCGACTTGGGGGGTGGGGGCGTGGTGATAATCCGAAACTCGTCATTTTGTCTGCCTTTTAGGGCTTTGACATCATTGGCAAAGGCAATCCAATCATCTCTTAGAGGAAAATGGTCGTTATAATATTCCTCAAAATCTTTACTGTATTTGCCAGAGAGTACGGATTCTTGGTCTGCCACAGGTAAGGATTTTAATTCTCGGTTTTCATCGTTAGATATGCTTTGTTTGGGCAGGACCCAAAAAGCAACACCACCGACCACCATGACAACGACGAATGCCAATGAATGCAACATCATGATTATTTTTGCCATCCTAGCCTTCCTTAGAATCTAAAATAAATGAAAGGGTTGTAGGTGCTGCCCACCAATAGAGCCACTGACACACCAAAATACAGCACGCTTTGGACGACATCGCTGGTGATGACTACCGAACGAGTAAAGTAGCCCGCCAGATAATTTTGCACTTTGCGATGAATCGGCATGCAAGCAAGTAGAGCAAAAGCAATCCAATACATATTACTCTCTAAAATGGACAGCTCCTGATAGCTGTATAGTGGCAAATTAGTCAGACCGAACATGATTTGTAGATGTGCTCCCAGTTCCGATAAATCGGTAAAATAAAAAATAGCCCAGCCTAACACAATAAAAAATAGGGCATAAATATGAGAGAAAAATTTGGGCAGGACACGGAGCAGTTTTTGCAAAAATAATTTTTCAATGAGTAACAATATCCCAAAATATAACCCCCATAGAATAAAATTCCAACTTGCCCCGTGCCAAAATCCTGTTAGCATCCACACGATCATGATGTTACGTATCTGTCTGTGGCGATTACCTCCGAGTGGAATGTAGACATAGTCCTTAAAGAAGCTCGATAGCGAGATGTGCCAGCGTCGCCAAAAGTCAGTAATGCTGGTGGCAATATAAGGATGGCGAAAATTTTCATGATAACGAAAACCAAACATTCTTCCCAATCCTAATGCCATGTCAGAATAGCCTGAAAAGTCAAAGTAGATTTGCAGAGTGTAGAACATAACCCCAAGCCATGCCCCAAATACAGTCGCTGACTGTGAGTCCTGATGCAGCAGAGTTTGCGCCAACTGCCCTGCGGTGTTGGCGATGAACACTTTTTTAAATAGACCTCGACAAAATCGGGTCACGCCTGCGTGAAAATCATACCAATGTACCCGCCGCTCCACTGTCTCTTTAGCAATGTGACCATAACGAATGACAGGGCCTGCCACCAGATGGTGAAAGTTGGCGATGTATACCAAAAATGAGCCGAAGTTTCGCTGTGCTTGTACGCGTTCATACCAGACATCCAGCGTATAAGAGATGGACATGAACACATAAAAAGAGATGCCTACTGGCAATAAAAAGTTGGGCTTGTTAATGTCCAGCCCTGTGATGGCATTGATGTTTTCCACCACAAAGCCCGAGTATTTAAAAATCATCAGACAGCCAAGGTTAAACCCAAGTGTACTGATGATGCCAAGTTTCGCCTTCCAGCTACCTCGATATTTTTCAATCCATAAACCATTAAAATAATCCAGTGTTGCCGATGCCAACAGCAATAAGACCCAAACAGGCTCACCCCACGCATAAAAAATTACTGAGGAGATGATGAGTACCCAGTTTTTTAGTGAAATAGTGGGTGTGCTGTAATAAATGAGCAAAACAGCAGGCAAAAATAGGAAAATAAAGATGAGGCTAGAAAAGACCAAGGGAGTCTCCCTAAACTTGGCATGACTGGGCGATAAAGAGAGGGTGGACAAAGGGTGAAAAATAGTGTGAAATTATACAATAAAACACTAATTTTTCAACAATTTTTTACAAATTTTCACTGTTTTGTTAATATTTTTTATTATTGATGACATTAACTTTACTGATGCAATGCATGACTATCAGTCACGATGATGAATTTTGTTAAATGAATAAAAATTAATCATATGAAATGAAAGATGGTTCATTTAGTTGCCATAATGATATTTGGCTTACATTTTGCCATCGCTTCATTTACAATTTAGCACAATAAAATCTTACCAATTTGCTATGATGTTTTTAGTTAATATGATGAAGTTTTATTCAAGTCCGAACCAGATGAAAAAAAGATGATTGGATTAAAATTTGTGTTTTTTTGGCATGTCTTAAATTGGCATTGAATCAGATTAAGACTTTAGAGGAGTCTAATCAAAAAATCTAATTAACAAACCAAAGAGTTTCAGATTAAAACAAGATTTTAATTTTGAATTAAAACTTTGTCTTGTTTCATTCATTAAATCAAGGAAATCTTATGCCACGTTCTAAAAAAACCCAGCCCACCGCAAACACACAAACAGCCAACACCAGCGTCATTGATGACTTCATTCATCAAAACAGCTCATCAGAGCAGGATCGAGCAGATATGCGAGAGGATCTTGAGGTGGTGGCAGAGCATATTGACATCGCCAACACCTCAGTATCAGAGGTTGCGGTAGTAAAATTGGCGGCAGAATCAGCAGATGTTAGCTCTGATGTTGCTGATGTCGATGCTAATAACGCAATCGATGATGGCCAACTTAATCAAGCAGATGCCAATGATATAGAGAACAATGATGACAAGCTCTCAAATGATAATGATAATATAGACGAGGCGACATCAGAGCTAGAAGCAAAAGTGATTACACAGACCCAAACAGATGATGTTTATGATGATATCGCTGATATCAGTACTGATAGTGCTGATGCAATCCATGCGGTCGATACAGCCAGGGCGAGTGGCGTAGACGAGGCAGACATGACCAGCCAAGATGATGAGGCTTGCCAGCAAGATGAAACCCCTCAACAGTCCAGCTTAGAACAAGACAGCCAAGAAAACTTAAGCGATCCTTCAAATCGCTCTCATGATGCTAAGCTGTCCTACGTTAAGCAGGGTATTGGAGGATTATTTGCTAAAGCAGGCTCGTATTTGACACGCGATGCATCCAAGCAGTATCGACGGGTTGATCTGACTGCCGACAGTTTTGCCAAGCATGCCTTTTATGTCCAAGGGTCGAGTCTGGGCGAGGGTTTTGCCCGAAGTATTTTTGGTAAAAAAGCCACCACCGCCCAAAGCCTTGCCCATAAATTCATCTCTGAAGATAAGCTTGCTGCTATTTCAGAGAATATCTATCATAAAGTGGCAGAACTGGCACACGCATGGGCGATTAAGTCCTTAAAAGACGACCCTAAAATGCTCACCTCCACCCAAAAAGATGAGATGGCACAAAATCTTGCCAATGAGAATCGCCTGCTTGCAACCTTAGGGGGTGTGACAGGATTTTTTGGTCTAAAAGGCGTGGTTGCAGACACTGCGTGGTTATTGCTTGTAGCATTGCGTGCGGTGTATCAGTTAGCGGCGGTTTATGATGTCCCATTAACAGGTAAAGATGGCATTAAAATGGCGTATGGTGTACTGTCAGGGGCGAATTTAGACAAAATGCAAGAAAAACAGCTGATTTTGACTGCACTGGCACTGGCTGGCAATGTTCTAACTCAGGCAGGCGAGAGTAGTTTAAAAGAAGAGTTAATGAAACTTAGCTCCTCAAATGCTGCCTTAAAAGATTTTGATGAGCTTCTAAAATCTACTCATCTGGATAAGCTGACAGATAAATATGGTATTGATATTGATAAATTAAATTCAAGTTGGCTTCGTCGTCTGACATCTTTATCAGCGGTGGGTGTTGGTGCCTATTATAATCGTGATTTGATTGATGAGGTGATCGGCACAGCAACAGCTACTTTTAAGGAAATTACCATTACAGGCATTGAGTATCAAAGTGATGTCTAAAATAATGACATCTCATGCATTAAGCATGTCAGCCATCAATAAGCTTTGATTTTAATTTAATGAAGCTCAAAACCAAAAATCAAGGGCTAAGTCTGTATGAGTAGATCTTGGTCCTTGATTTTTATTGTCAAACATATTATAATGCCAAATCCCATTTGGGATAAGTGCGTTTTTTGGTTAAAATTGATTAAAAATTAATCAAAAAACGATTGTTTAATTAACGGGAGATATTGCCTATGGCAACCACAAACCAACTTATCCGTAAAGGTCGCAAGACCATTACAGAAAAGTCAAAAGTACCTGCACTGCAAGCATGCCCACAACGTCGTGGCGTATGTACTCGTGTTTATACCACCACCCCTAAAAAGCCAAACTCCGCCATGCGTAAAGTATGTCGTGTGCGTTTGACATCAGGTTATGAAGTATCTAGCTACATCGGTGGTGAAGGTCATAACTTGCAAGAGCACAGCGTTGTATTAATTCGCGGCGGTCGTGTTAAAGACCTACCAGGTGTGCGTTATCACACCGTACGTGGTGCGTTAGACTGTGCAGGCGTTAAAGACCGTAAACAAGGTCGCTCTAAGTATGGTGCTAAGCGTCCTAAGGCGTAATCGGTCTAAATTTAAGCTTTAATGAGCTAATCATCAAGAACTAGCAACCATAACACCCAATTAACCTGTGCATGGCTTGTGATATGTGTGTTATCTACCCCATGCTCGCAATCATGCAGTAAGGCTGGCTAAAAACTAATGCCAGATTTACCCTGAAGACATAAGGAACTATTATGCCAAGACGTCGTGTCGTCGCCGCCCGTGAGATTCTACCTGATCCTAAATTTGGTAGCCAAACCATTGCCAAATTCATTAACCATGTGATGGTTGATGGCAAAAAATCAGTTGCTGAAAAAATTGTTTACGTTGCATTGGACCCCGTTGCTGCTAAACGCAACAATGAAGACCCTGTAGCTTTCTTTGAAGAAGTATTAGAAAGCGTTCGCCCACCCGTGGAAGTTAAAGCTCGCCGTGCGGGCGGTGCCCCTTACCAAGTACCTATGGAAGTACGTCCCTCCCGTCGTACTGCATTAGCAATGCGGTGGTTAGTAGAAGCAGCAGCAAAACGTTCTGAAAAATCTATGGCTTTACGTTTAGCAGGTGAATTGCTAGACGCGGCTGATGGCAAAGGTAACGCACTGAAAAAACGTGACGAAGTTCACCGTATGGCTGACGCAAACAAAGCGTTCTCACACTATC